>JABMOG010000282.1 GCA_013204265.1 Rhodospirillales bacterium | reverse complement strand
TTATGTAACTTCCTCTTGCGTGGATGGCCCGCCCCCAGAATCATACAACGCACCCCGGCGGAAGGCCTTGAAACTGAAAAGCCGACCCGGCCCGCGAGCGACAATAGCCGACTGCACAACCCAGGAATTCAGTCATCAATCTCAATTCTACCGCCGAGGTCAATGGTGATATTGCGGGCGATGAGCTCACGCCGCAGCATTTCGATGAAGGGGATCGTCAGCAAGGTAAACACGAGTCCGATGTAAACGAATATCTCCAGGATAAGGGTCCGGGTATCTTCGGTGCCGGCAAAATCATAAATGCTTCCGTGAAACCCGTTGAGTAGCCCTGCAAACGTGTCCCTCGCAAACAAGTCATACAACAGCGCGCCAGCCACGCCCTCAAAGATATTGGTGGCGTTGGAGAACGCCGTGAGGACGGCATATCCCAGTCCAGCGTAGGCGATTTTTACCGTATGGGCGTTGATCGTCAGCGGTATCATAAACGCCGGTATAGAGGCGAAACTAAGCACTGTTCCGCTGATCAGGCGGAACCATTCGTAACGGCTCCAGTGGGGCAATGGGTTCCAAGCGTCGGGGATTGTGAAATAGACGAAATCCCACCACGGATGATCGATGTTCAGGAAAAGAAAAAAACTGATGGGAAAGGAAACGACGCCGATGGCGACCATGGCATAAAGATATTGATGCCATTTGATGTTTGAAAACCGTTTAACGACCCAACGGTAAGCCAGAACAGACGCCAGGAAAGTCAGGCCGCCGACCGCGAAAATGATGCCGAAGGATTGGGCCGTGAAGCCCCTTTCATCGAGCAGATAACTGCGCTCAATAAAACCGACCGACGGACTGAATTTCCAGAAAAACAGAAAAAACAGAAGCAGGAAGATGGTGTGATTGTTCTTTCTAAATTGATTGAACCGGGACGGCCAACGGGCGATTGACAATACAAAGCCGGCCAGGTCCCACGGTGCGCGCGAACTCAAACCGTCAGCGGTCTTTGGGGTCATCCGTTCTTCGTCGATGTTTCTGATCCCGACAAATGCGGTCAACATTGGAAACAAGCCCGCAATGGCAAATATCAGGCCGGTGTGGATATCCTCGTTTTCAACCATGTCCTGGAGCCAGCCGCCCAGGAACAACGCCCCTGCATTGGAAACGGATAGCACCGTCCATTGCAGATTGACGAAAGCGCCCACTTGTTTAAGGCGCCGCCCTTCGACGACCATGATGGCGTCGCAGACAACATCCACGAAAGCGTAGGTGCCGAACACGAGATTGAAGATGATCAGATAGGCCAAGGGCGCCACGATCCCGGCAAAGGACATCAGGGCGGCTGTCATCCAAAACACCACACCCAGACACGCCATCAGCACGTACCAGGCCTTCCGGTGGTAGCCGAAGATATGGACTTTGTCTGAAATCACGCCCCACAACGGCTTCATCATCCAGCCGATACCCTTGAGCGAATCGAACAACTGACCGCCGGCATCCCCCATGCCCAGGGTGAATTTTATGAAGAACAGGATAGGGACTTCGGTAAGGTCCTTCGAGCCTTGAACAAAATAGGGGGTGCTGACGACCAATTTGAGGCGGGACAGACGAGCTTTTTTACCGGTTGGGACGGCTTCGGATATGGCTAATTTCCTCCCCCTGAACGTGTCTTTGAATGGGTGGAACCGACGGTAAATCGGCACCGGATCGCTGTTCTTCCCATTAATAACCCGAAAGCCATGGCGTTCCTGTTGGCGGGTAACAATTCGGCGGAATACCGCTCGGGTCCGTCTGTGAAACGTATCCGGCTCACCCTACTTCGTCATTTTGCGGCGGAGTTTCGGACTTTATGGGTTTCTTTTTCGCCGGCGTTTTTCTTGCTGGGGCGATCCTTTTCACCACGGCGCCGGCGGCAGTCAGGGTTGCGCGCAATTCATCCGACACGCGTTTGCGCGCACCCTGCACATGTTCGGCGTCACACCAAAAGGCGGCTCGGATCGTCATAGATTTTATTTTCACGTCGACGATTTTGATCAACGGCCCAAAACCGGGGAACACCAGGGCTTCCGCCTTCAGCGTGTCGTCGATCAAAACCCGCAGTTCGCCGAATGGCGTCCCTCGCTCGACGGCGATGTCGATCTCGACGCAGCGTGGCCGGGACCGCGAAAAGTTGCTGACCGAACGCGCCCACATCGCGGCGTTGGGGACGGC
>JABMOG010000281.1 GCA_013204265.1 Rhodospirillales bacterium | reverse complement strand
TCTCGGTGCTCTTTTGGCCCGTTTTACAAAGGCCAAGAAAAAGCCGGACAGCGACGAAGAAGAAAAAGATAGGGACGACGACAAGCCGAAACCAAAGAAGAAAGGTCTCGGTGCCCTTTTCGCCCGCTTCAAAAAAGCTAAGAAAAAGCCCGACGACGACGACGAAGAAGGGGATGGAGATAGGGGCGACGACGACAAACCGAAGTCAAAAAAGAAGGGCCTCGGCGCACTGTTCGCTCGTTTCAAAACAAAACCGAAAAAAAATAAAGACGATGAAGAAAACGGTGACGAGGAGAAGAAGAATACGACGACGAAGAAGGGAAAAAAGAAGAAGTAAGGCCCGACCCCCCGGTTTTGCATCCGGAAAATTTTGCGATTGCCATGAATGCGAAAAAATGGGTTAAATCGCAACATGACAAAAGATCGCTTCGGCAACACCCACGCCCCCGGCCTGCCCTATGCGCACGGCGAGATCATCCGCGACAGCCGCGATGACCACGCCAAGCTGCGCAATGCCTGGACGCACATCGAACGGCGCACCCGGGAAATGGGCGCGGACGCCGTATTTAACCTGTCGGGGCTGGAGCGTGGATACCCGGAACCGGCGGACGGGCTGGCCCCGATGGATGATGAATTGGCGCCGGCCTTGTTGTCAGGGCGCCTGGAGGAACTGGCGCTGGACCATCTCGGCGGTAATGCCGACGTACACGCCATCATGCCCTTCAACCGCCAAACGGCGGCCGTGATGACGGCAACGCGGGTGCTGGCCGCGCCGGGCAGCACGGTCATCGGGGTGTCGATGACCGGCAGCCACCCTTGCGTCGTTCGGGGCGCCAAATACGCAGGCAACACATTCATCGACACATTAGGTGTGGCGGCCTTTGAAGAAGCCTTGGCAAAATTCGAAAATGTGCAATTGGTGTCGATGACGCGGCTTGCCGTGAGTTACGAAATTCTCAGCGTCAAGGATATCGAGCGCATTGTCCGCCTGTCCCACGACGCCGGGGCCAAGGTGCTGGTTGATGACGCTGGCGGCGCGCGCGTCGGCCCGGCCATTTTTGGTCAGCCAAAAATGTTGGAACTCGGCGTCGATGTAGGCTCTACGGGGCTCGACAAATACGGCACCATCGGCCCGCGCATCGGTTTGTGTGGCGGGGCCAGGGAAATAGTTGAGGAAATGCGGGCGCTGGCGTTCGAGTTGGGCGTCGAGGCCCGTCCGATGGTCTATCCGGGGATTGTGCAGTCGCTCGAACAATATGATCCGGCCCGAGTCGTGGAACTGGTTGAAACGACAAAACAAGTGACCGCCGCAATCAAAAAACGCCTCGGCAACCGAATTACGGAAACGCCGGTGATCGCCCGCCTCGACGGCGAAGATATTCTGGAAATCGCGATGGAACGCGCCGGCATCACAGACCGCCCGGTCATGCCGATTGAAGCCTATGCCGGACTGGCGATGCTGTTGCTCAGGGATTACGGCGTAATGACCGTGCATTTTGCCGGACTGCCGCCGGGCACCTCATCGATGCTGATAAAATTCATGCCGCCGGAAACGTTAGAGCGTTTCGGCGGGCCTGAGAAATACGCTGATGCGGTCGACAAATCCCTCGACAAACTGGCCGAGGTTATCGGTGACGAGGCGGCGCTCAGGGAACTACTGTTCGGCGCGAATTAGCCATTTTTCTGGGTCTTGGCCCAGCTATCGCGCAGACCGACGGTGCGGTTGAAGACCGGCGTACCTGGCGCCGAGTCCGTATCGAGGCAGAAATAGCCCTGGCGTTCGAACTGTACGGTTTCACCCAAAGCTAAATCGGCCAACCCCGGCTCCAACTTGCAGCCGGCCACCACGACCGCTGAGTCTGGGTTAAGGTCGTCGAGAAAATCACCGCTGGCCGCACCCGGCTCGGGTTCCGTAAACAAAGGCTCAAACAGCCGGACCTCGGCCGTTAGTGCATGGGCGGCGGAAACCCAATGGATGGTTCCTTTGACCTTGCGTCCGTCCGGCGCGTTGCCGCCACGGGTTTCAGGGTCATAGGTACAGTGCAGCTCGGTAACGTTGCCGGCGTCGTCCTTGATGACGTCGGTGCAGGTAATGAAAAAGGCGAACCGCAGGCGCACCTCGCGCCCCGGTCCAAGGCGGAAGAACTTTTTCGGCGGGTCTTCCATGAAATCGCTGCGCTCAATATAAATTTCGCGGGAAAACGGGACCTGGCGCGTGCCCTGGGTGTCGTCGTTGGGGTTGTTGACGGCGTCCAAGTCCTCAAAGTCACCGTCCGGGTAATTTTCGATCACCACTTTCAGCGGGTCCAGCACGGCCATGCGGCGTTGGGCCTGCGTATTTAAAAGCTCGCGCGTGCAAAAATCCAGGAACGCCGCCTCTACCGTGCTGGCGGCTTTGGTGACGCCGATGCGGTTGCAGAAATCGCGGATGGCGGCGGCGGGAATGCCGCGCCGACGGAAGCCGGAAATCGTCGGCATGCGCGGATCATCCCAGTTTGAGACGTGCCCGCCGTCGACCAATTGGGTCAATTTTCGTTTCGACAGCACGGTGTTGGTTAAGTTAAGGCGCGCAAACTCAAACTGATGCGGCGTCGCCGGGACCGGCAGGTTTTCAATCAGCCAGTCATAGAGCGGGCGATGGTCCTCGAACTCCAGGGTGCACAGCGAATGGCTGATGCCTTCGATGGCGTCCGACTGGCCGTGCGCGAAATCGTAGGTCGGATAAATACACCAGTCCGTTCCCGTGCGCGGGTGCTCGGCCCTTAAGATTCGGTAGAGAACCGGGTCGCGCATATTGATGTTGCCCGCCGCCATGTCGATCTTGGCGCGCAAAACCTTGGCGCCGTCGTCGAAATCTCCCGCGCGCATACGGCGGAACAGGTCGAGGTTTTCTTCAGCGCTGCGGCCGCGGTGCGGACTGGGTTTTCCGGGTTCCGTCAGGCTGCCTCGGTATTGGCGGATTTCATCGGCGGTAAGATCGTCGACATAGGCTGTACCATTTTCGATCAGGTGTTCGGCCCAGTCGTAAAGCTGCTGGAAATTGTCGGAAGCGAAATACAGGTGGTCGTCCCAGTCGAAGCCGAGCCAGCGGACGTCTTGCTGGATGGCGTCGATGAACTCCATTTCTTCTTTGACTGGGTTGGTGTCATCGAAGCGCAAGTGACAGCGCCCACCAAAGTCAGTTGCGATGCCGAAATTCAAACAAATAGATTTGGCGTGGCCAAGATGCAGATAGCCGTTGGGCTCGGGCGGAAAGCGCGTGACCAC
>JABMOG010000280.1 GCA_013204265.1 Rhodospirillales bacterium | reverse complement strand
ACTTTGGGCTACCCAAGACCAACCTCGCCTCGGTCTCCGTCACCCGAGGCCCCTGGCCCAGTCCATGAGGCTGGCCGAGGAAGGCGGGGCGAACATCACCGTCGGAGGTGCGGTGGTGGCCATAGTCGCAACCCTGACTCTGGCGCTGTGGGCCGGATTCATTCCCTTCGACGTGGTTGTAAAAACCCAAGGTGAAATTATTCCCGCCACACAAGCGCAGAAAATTGTGCATCTGGAAGGCGGCGTCATATCAGAAATTCTGGTGGCCGATGGCGATTTGGTCAATGCCGGGCAGAGCCTGATCCGCCTCGACGATACAGAAGCTCGGAAACATATTCTGGAAATGGAAACCCGGCACGCCAGATTGGCGATGCTGGCGGCCCAACTGAAAGCCTTGGGTGGCGATGAAAACCCGGATTTTTCCTTTGCCTTGCCCAAATTCAAGGAAAGCGTCGATAACGAATTGTTGATTTTCGCCAGTCTCAAAAAACTGACCACAAAACGCCATCGGGTTCTCAGCGACCGTGTTGCCGCGACACGGGAAAAGCTGAAAAATATTACCCAGCAGGAACAAGACCTTGCAAAGAAATCGGAGCTGCTGGAAGAAGAACTGCAATTGCGCCAGGACCTCTTCAAAAAGGGCCTGACTCCTAAAAAGGTCTTTCAGGACGCTAAGAAACAAGTCGAACGAGCGCATCTTGATCTTGCCGACCTGGCGAGGGAGCGGAAATCCACGGCACGGGTGCTCGATACGGTTGAAAAGCACGCCGCCGAATTGCCAACCCGCCTCCGGGAAAGGGCACTGGACGAATTGACGGTTTTGACCGGAGAAATGGACGCCTTGGACAAGGCTCTGGAGATTCAAAAGAAACAATTCGACCGCCTGACCATTACCGCGCCGGTGAAGGCCATCATCCGGGGCGCCGGGCGCCATTCTCCGGGCAATACGGTGGCGGCCGGGGCCGCAATCATGGATGTCATTCCCGTGGACGGGGCGTTTTTGTTTGAAACCCGCATTCCGCCCAAGACCAAGGAACGGGTTCATCCCGGCCAATCGGTTTCGGTGCGGGTTCAGGCTCCCGGTTTTTACGGTTATAGCGCCATGTCCGGCACCCTGACAAAAATTTCGCCATCCATTTTTAGCGATTCAAGGGGCAAGGAATTTTATAAAGGAACAATTGCGTTGGATCGGGTTGCGGATGCTAAAAGATCGATACTGGCCCGGCTTTTACCCGGAATGGCGATCGAGGCAGATATCAAAATAAGCTCGCGCAGGTTATTTCAAATTTTTTGAAATAATTAGAGCAAATCCCGAGCGGAGGGAATCATCCGCAACGACAAATTTGCCTTTAAAACAAAGGCGTAGAGAATTTTCAGTAGCGGCCCAGGGCAGCGGCCATTTCGACCGCGAGGGCGATAATACGTTCGGTTTCCGACCACAGGTCCAGGCCGGGAATGTCTTCCAGGGCCATCCACACCACCTCTTGCGCATCGCTGCCGGCTACTGGATTCGCCGGCTCGGTAGCGACCGCGACGACATCGACCAGGGTGTAATGATGGCGAACCTTGCCTGCGTCATCCGTTTGGATGGAATTGACAACATCAATCAGGCCCAGGATTTCAACGTCGAGACCCGTTTCCTCCCGAACCTCACGGCGGGCGCAGGCGAAAACGGTTTCCCCTAGTTCCTGAGCTCCACCGGGCAGGCTCAATTGACCTTGGCGTGGCGGATTGGCACGCCGGATCAGCAATACCCCATCAGGTCCTAAAATCACAACGCCGACACCGACAATGGGGCGGTCGGGATATTCTCTTGTCATTTTTTCCATTTCCTGTTGGGAACATCAGGGCGAGGTAGAAATGTAAAGAATGTTTTCCAGAGTGTATCAAGGTACTATTATTTTCCAAATTTCAACTGCCGATGGATTTTCGGTAGAAAAAATTGAAAGGATATTGCGAGGGGGATGCAATCATGTCTGATAACATTCTTCAAAGGACGACCTATCAAGCGGGCGACCTGATCTTCAAGGAAGGCGACGAGGGCAATCTGGCCTATGTCGTGCAATCCGGCGAAGTCGATATCGTCAAGGTCATAAACGGTGTGGAAACGGTGTTGGGTAACGTCGGTCAGGGTGGGATCTTTGGAGAAATGGCATTGATCGATTCTCAGCCGCGCATGGCTATGGCCCGTTGCAAGAAAGGTTCCACCATCATTGTCGTCACGCGGGCTATGTTCGAACAAAAACTAAAAAAGGCGGACCCCTTCATCCGCGGTTTACTCAATATCATGGTTGGCCATGTCCGAAGAGCCAACAAATAACGGGATACCCTTCTCAACATGAACGCAAAAAATAAAAATACCGAGGCCGAACCGAATGAAAAGGACGGCGGAAGCCGGGTTCTCAGCTTCGGGCAAAGGATGCGCGCCTATTTCTTTGCTGGAATTCTGGTCATTGCGCCCATTTCAATCACGTTTTATTTGTCCTGGTTGTTTATCGGTTTTGTCGACAGCAGGGTGACGCCGCTGTTGCCGGCGAAATACAACCCGGAAACCTATCTGCCGTTTGGCCTGCCGGGGTTGGGGCTGTTGATGCTGGTATTGGCGCTGATGCTGGTCGGGGCGTTGACGGCGGGTTTCATGGGCCGTCTGTGGATGCGCATTTCGGAACGCCTGTTGACCCGTATGCCGGTGGTCCGGAACATCTATTCCGCAGTTAAACAGATATTTGAGACCGTACTGGCCGATCACTCGTCGGCCTTCCGCGAAGCTGTGCTGGTGGAATATCCCCGGCGCGGCATTTGGGCCATCGCGTTTATCACCGGAAGCACCAAAGGCGAGGTCCAGAACATCACCGAAGAAGAATGCATCAATATCTTTTTGCCAACGACGCCCAACCCGACATCCGGGTTTTTGTTATTCGTCCCGAAAAAAGATCTTATCCCCCTGTCCATGACGGTGGAAGAAGCCATCAAGATGGTGATTTCGGGTGGTATTATCACGCCGAAGGACCATCGCCCGCTCGAACAGCAAAGTGTTAGCCTGACTAGCGCCCATACCTATGAAGAGGTCGATATCCTGCGCGAAGGGGATCGGGCTCCCGTTCTTGCGCCCAAGG
Source organism: Rhodospirillales bacterium (assembly GCA_013204265.1). Classification (GTDB taxonomy): domain Bacteria; phylum Pseudomonadota; class Alphaproteobacteria; order Rhodospirillales; family Casp-alpha2; genus Casp-alpha2. The sequence goes on along the minus strand of JABMOG010000280.1, from coordinate 4,466 downwards.
GAACACGCCCGGGCGAAAAGCAAAATCCCTAGCCTGAGCGCAGGTTCTTTACGGCGGCGTCCCTCTCGAACAGGTACAGAAGCATTCGCAGTGCTTGCCCGCGTTCACTTTCCAGGTCCGCATCGCGGTTGAGGATTAACGCCGCATCGTCGCGGGCTGCGGCCAGCAGGTCGCCATGCACAGACAGGTCGGCCAAGCGGAATTCCGGCAGCCCGCTTTGCCGGGTGCCGAGCAATTCCCCGGCGCCTCGGAGTTTCAGGTCTTCCTCGGCAATGCGAAAACCGTCGTCGGTTTCGCGCATAATTGTCAGGCGGGCTTGGGCCGCCGGCGTCAGGGGCGAGGCATAGAGCAACAGGCAGGTCGATGGATTGTTGCCCCGGCCGATGCGGCCGCGAAGCTGGTGCAGTTGCGCCAACCCGAAGCGCTCGGCGTGTTCGATCACCATGACGGTGGCCTCCGTAACATCGACGCCGACCTCGATCACCGTGGTCGCCACCAATATTCGGGTTTGCCCGGATGAAAAGGCCGCCATCGCCGCGTCCTTTTCCTTGCCCTTCATGCGCCCATGCACCAACCCCACCACGTCTGGGAATACGCCCTTCAAGTGGTCAAAGCGTTCCTCGGCAGCGGCAACGTCCAGAACTTCCGATTCCTCGACCAACGGGCAGACCCAATACACCTGGGCGCCGCTGTCGAGCGACCGTTTCAGGGCCATCGTCACCTGATCGAGACGTTCGATCGGCATAACCCTGGTATCGATAGGCAACCGGCCGGCGGGCTTGTCCGGCAGGCGTGAAACATCCATGTCGCCATAGGCAGTTAACATTAAGGTTCGGGGGATCGGCGTCGCCGTCATCACCAGAATATCCACCGCCCGGCCCTTGGCCGCCAGAGTCAGGCGCTGATGCACGCCGAAACGGTGTTGCTCATCGATCACCGCCAAGGCCAGGGATTTGAATTCCACATCGTCCTGGAACAGGGCATGGGTGCCGACCGCCAAAGCAGCCTCGCCGGACTTAAGTTTTTCGAGGATGGCGCTGCGGGTTTTGCCTTTGTCCCGACCGGTTAACAGTACGATTTCAACACCGACCGCGCGGGCCAGTGGCTCAATGGTGGCGAGGTGCTGGCGGGCGAGAATTTCCGTCGGCGCCATCATCACCGCCTGCCCCCCGGCCTCGACAGCGATCAGCATCGCCAGCAGGGCAACCACCGTCTTGCCGCTGCCGACATCGCCCTGCAACAGGCGCAACATGCGCACAGGCGCCGCCATGTCGGCGGCAATTTCTCGTGAAGCGATTTCCTGGCTGTCGGTCAGGCGGAAGGGCAGGGCTTCGATGATCTTGGCCCGCAGGCGGCCGTCGCCTTCGATGGCGCGCCCCTTGATACGGCGCATGGAGGCGCGGACCAGGGCCAGCGCCAGTTGATTTGCCAGCAGTTCGTCATAGGCCAACCGTTGGCGGATCGGGGCCTTAGGCTCCAACGCCGCTTCGTCCTCGGGCGCGTGTACTTCCAACACGGCGTCGCGCCACGGTTTCCAGCCCTGCTGTTCGAGATAGGCCGGATCAATCCATTCCGTCAGGTCGGGCAACATTTCCAGGCTGGCGCGAATGGCCTTGGATAAGACTTTAAGCGTCAACCCCGTGGTCAGGGGATAGACCGGCTCCACAGTTTGCAATTTGGCGATTTCACCGGTGGTACCGATATGATCGGGATGGGTGATTTGCAGTTCCTGACCGAATTTTTCCACGGTGCCGCTAACCACGCGGATTTCCCCTTCGGGCAGGGTTTTGCGCAGGTAATCTTCGTGGGCATGAAAGAATACCAGCGCCAGCGTTCCCGTATCGTCGGAACAGAAGACCTTGTACGGAAGACGCTTGTTGGGCGGCTTGACGTGCTTATCAACCTTTAGCGTCATGGTGGCGACAACGCCCGGACGAGCCTCGGCGACCACTGGGGCGTATCGGCGGTCGATAATGGCGCAGGGGCAATGCCAGCAAAGGTCGACGACATGCGGCCCGGCGGCTTTTTCCACCAGCGTCGCCAGACGCGGGCCAATCCCGGCCAGCGAAGTGACCGGCATGAACATTGGATTTAGGTCTTCTGGGCGCATTTGCAATCGGCTTTGCTGGTGTCAGGCTCGGGAGTCCTTTATATCCTAGCCGTGATCAACGACACCATGTGGAAAACCCGTTATGGAGCCACGCCAAAAACGATTGCTGTTTCGCTGCAACCACCGGGGCACGAAGGAAAACGACATCCTTCTCGGCGGATTCGCGGCTATTCACGTCAACGACCTGACGGAAACGCAACTGGCTGGGCTTGAATCGATGCTGGATGAAAGCGATATCGAACTTTACAAATGGATCACCGGCAAGGAGCCGGTGCCCCCAGCCCATGACCACGACCTGATGGCGTGGCTGAGAAAATTCAACAACTGCCTTTGACGGTCCTTAACTCTTGAATACTTTGACCAACACCGTGGACCGCGTGAGCCGCAAAAATACCCGCACCCTGATCGGCGGTGCGCCGGAAGGTTTCGATGCTCTGTTTATCGCCGCCCTGGCCGAGGGTGGCCAGGATGTGATGGTGGTCGCGCGCGATGATGTCCACATGGCCCGCAAGGCAGAGGCCGTGGCGTTTTTCGCACCTATACTCCAATGTCTGGAGTTCCCCGCCTGGGATTGCCTGCCATACGACCGGGTATCGCCCCGGGGACAACTGGTCAACCGGCGTATCGATACCCTGGCGCGGCTGGCCGAAGATAAGCAACCCAAAAAGGCCGGGCGCATTATTCTGACAACGGTGTCCGCCATGTTGCAGCGGGTTCCGCCGCGCCAAGGTTTCGCCGATTCCGCCCTGACCCTGGAAGTGGGCAAGCGACTGGACCCCGGTGAACTCGACCAATTCCTGCTGGCCAACGGCTATTTTCGCTCCGATACGGTGATGGAACCCGGCGAATTCGCCAAAAGGGGCGGCATCGTCGATATTTTCCCCGCCGGCGCAGAAGCTCCCCTGCGGCTCGACTTTTTTGGCGATGAACTGGAGGGCCTGCGCGCCTTCGATGCGGCAACCCAACGCACGACGGAAACCCGGACATCTACGGTTCTCCGGCCGGTCAGCGAGGTCTTGCTGGACGAGGCCTCGATTACCCGTTTCCGGTCCGGATACCGCGTGCTGTTCGCCAAGGCCGGTGACGACGACCCGTTGTACGGCGCCGTCAGTTCCGGGCACCGCCACATCGGCATGGAGCACTGGCTGCCGCTTTTCCACGAGAGGGTGGAAACGCTTCTGGATTATCTGCCCGGCGCCCAAGTGGTGCTCGACCATCGGGCCGAAGAGGCCCGCGACGCACGCCTGGAGCTGATTGCCGAATATTACCTGACCCGGCGGGGCTTCGTTGATACCAAGCCAAAAGGCGGGCTCGCACAGGTCGGGGCCGTCTATCACCCAGTGCCGCCCGAGGCGATGTTTCTCGATGCCCGGGAATGGGACGATTTACTGGGCGGCCATGCGGTCCACCTGCTTTCGCCCTTTGCGGCCCCCGAGAGCACCGGCGTTACCGATGTCGGCGGCCGGGGTGGGCATGATTTCGCCGACATCCGGGTCCGCCCCGATGCCAATGTTTTTGATGCTTTAGGTGACCATGTCCACGATTGCCATAGCGAAGGACGGCGTGTTGTCCTGACCGCCTTCAGCCAGGGGTCGCGCGACCGTTTGGTGTCGATGTTGAACGATCACGGTTTGGAAAATCTGGTGCCCGCCGATACTTGGGCCGAAGCCATAAACCTGGACGCCAAGCTGGTCGCCATCTGCGTGGTCGGGCTGGAGCACGGCTTCGTAGCCCCCGGACCAGACGGAGGCCTAGCGGTCATTACCGAGCCCGATATTCTGGGCGAGCGCATGACCCGCCCATCGAAAGCCCGTGTGCGGCCGGAAAATTTCATTGCCGAGGCTTCGGCGCTCAGCTCCGGTGATCTGGTTGTCCATGTGGAGCACGGCATCGGGCGTTTCGAAGGCCTGCAAACCATCGAGGTCGGCGGTGCGCCGCACGATTGCCTCAAGCTGGTCTACGGCGGCGGCGACAAACTGTTTTTGCCGGTCGAAAATATCGATGTCATCACACGCTTCGGCTCGGAAGAAGCCGGGGCCAATCTGGATCGATTGGGCGGGGCCGCCTGGCAATCGCGAAAAGCACGCATGAAAGGCCGCATTCGCGACATGGCCGAAGAACTGATCCGCATCGCCGCCGCCCGTGAACTACAAGGCACCAAACGGATCACCGTCGAACAAGGGCTTTACGATGAATTTTCGGCTCGCTTCGCCTTCACCGAAACCGATGATCAGGCACGGGCCATTGACGACACCCTGAAAGATCTCGCCGGAAATCGTTCCATGGACAGGCTGATCTGCGGCGATGTCGGGTTTGGAAAAACCGAAGTCGCCTTGCGGGCTGCTTTCGCTACCGT
>JABMOG010000279.1 GCA_013204265.1 Rhodospirillales bacterium | reverse complement strand
TAAAGCTTTAAAGGCCGCACCCCGGCCAGATGAACGAAGGAGAAAGAAAATGACATTGTTTGGCGCATTGAGCTCTGGTGTTTCCGGACTTACGGCACAGTCGAGTGCCATCGGCGCAATTTCCGATAACATCACCAACGTCAGCACCGTCGGTTACAAAAACACCCAGGTCGACTTCCAGACCCTGGTGACCAAGCAGACGTCATCGACATTCTTCTCTGCTGGCGGCGTGCAGTCCAAACCACGCCAGGATACCGGCGTCCAGGGATTGTTGGCGTCCTCTTCATCGGCCACCGACATCGCCATTTCCGGTTCCGGCTTCTTCGTCGTCAACGAAGCTGCGTCACCGACGATCACCAATGAATTCCTGTTCACTCGCGCCGGGTCGTTCTTCCAGGACAATGAGGGATTCCTGCGCAACACCGCAGGCTTCTATCTGCAAGCCTGGCCGACGGACGCCTCCGGCAAGGTTGTTCCTGCCAACAAGGCCCTGACCGTACCCAACCAAAACGTCATCTCGACGGACTTTTTAACAACGGTCAACCTCAACCGCGTCGGCGGCACGGCGTCGGCGACCAGCCAAATTTCCATCGGCGCCAACCTGCCGTCCAACGACACCAAGGGTACGACGCGCAAGACCGATGTGCAGTTCTTCGACACCCTCGGCAATGCCACCACCATGAGCCTGATCAATACCAAGTCGGGCGTCGACAACCAGTGGGGCTTGAGTATCGCGCCGCCGCCGGGAACGAATGTTATTACGCTCGAAGATTCCGCCAGTCTGAATTACGCCAGTCAGGGGCAGTTGGAGTTCACGACCCGCCCGGCCGACGGCGCCAAGGTCAAAATCGACGGCATCGACTATGAATTCGACAACACCGCGACCACCTTTACCTCGGCCCAGGCCCAGACCTTTACGCTGACCAATGTCATCACCGCCGGTGGCGGCAGCGAATTCAGCCAGTTCAAGGCCGGCGACCAGGTAACCATCACCGGCGGCATCAACACTGGCGTAACCTTCACCATCGCGAGCATCAGCGCCAACGGCCAGGTTATCACCGCGACCGGCACACCGTTTGCCAACGGCGCGGATGTAGCCACCACAGATACCTTCACCTACGCCGGGTTTACCGAAACGACGACACGCAGGCGGGTCAATGTCGCCTCCAACACCACGGTGGCCCAGGACGTCTCGACTTTGTTGGGCGTTGTTAACGGTTTCGACACCGATTACGACACCACTAACAACCGCATCAAACTTGACCCTGGCAATACGACGACGCTGCTGTTCACCGAGGACGGCACCGGGGCCATAACCGTCGATCCGTCGGCTTTGCTGACCTCGACCGGCGCATCGGCATCGAAGCAGTCGACCAGCTTCACGGTCAAAAAGGTCAACGCGAAATATGCTCAATTCGCGCAGTTGCAGTTCACCGGCCTGCCGGCCAACTCACAATCCGTCGTTATCAACGGCATCACCTATACCTTCGAAACCAACGAGGCGACGGCCAGTGGCTTCGACAATGATCAAACCATCCGTATCGACAGCATCGCCAACATGGTGCAGGATCTGGAACTATCGATCGAGGCTAACGATCCCAGTTTCCCGGCCGGCGGGACCGCCTTGCGACGCCGCGAGGCCAAGAACTCAGGCGTCGTCGACACGCTTGTCCTGCCGGTGCTGGACAGCGGGTCTTACAATATCCAATTCGCGACCGGATTTACCAACATCCCGAAGGAACCGGACGGCACGGTGGCTTATGTCGCCGGCACGAATACGGCGGTTACTGCGGAAAATGCCATCGTCTTCGATTCCGACGGTATCCCCAGCAAGTTCAATGTCACCAAATTGGAAATCCTGGGCTTCACCAACGGCGCCGCCGACATGAACGACGCCGCGGCCGACGCCAAGAAAATTACCCTGGACCTGGGCACCGCGACCGAAGCCAACGGGTTCACCCAGTTCGGCGGCTCTTTCACCCCGGTCTTCATCACCCAGGATGGCTCGCAGTTCGGTACCTTTGCCGGCCTCACCATCGGCGCCGACGGCACGATAACGGCGCTGTTCGACAACGGCGAAACCCGGCCCGTGTTCAAGATACCAGTCGCCACCTTCGTCAACGTCAACTCGCTTGGCGGACGGTCTGGTAACATCTGGAATTCGACGCAGGGGTCCGGCGACCCGACGTTGCGCAACGCCGATAACGGCCCGGCCGGTCAGGTCAACCAGGGAACCCTGGAACAGTCGACCGTCGATATCGGAACCGAGTTTACCAAAATGATCGTCGTCCAGCGCGCCTTCTCGGCATCGGCCAAAATCATTACCACGGCCGACGAAATGCTCGAAGAACTGCTCAGGACGAAACGTTAGAATTAACCGTTTTACTACCCACCGTCCCAACCCACCGGACCCGGTATCGGCAGTCAATCGCCGGTATCGGGTCCACCCTTTTGGGGCTGTTTTTGTCGCCGGCGTGGAGCGTCTGGTTCGATATTTTTCAGGGCAAACCTTCGTTAACCTTATTCCTTAGCCTTTTTTTAAGCCGCCGCCGATATATTTCCCGGAAATACCTAACTCGCTAAACCCAGGCGCTTTAAAAACCGATGACAGAGCACAAGTCACATTCCTCAGACCGGGCACTGGGCGGCCTTAGCCCCAGCGGCAAGCTTATGACATTTAAAGACCTGCCCCCGAAAGACACCCAACGATGGGTTATCCGCCGCAAGGCCGAGGTTGTCGCCGGTGTGCATGGCGGATTGATTTCGCTGGAACAAGCGTGCCGACGCTATGAATTGTCGGTCGATGAATTCCGCTCGTGGGAAAAACTTTTGAAAGACCATGGAGTGGCCGGTCTGCGCACCACCCGCGCCAAAAAATACCGCTGCCAGAAAACCCGTTAACGCCTGCCTTCTCCTGTCCGGCAACAATTGTTAAGATCGCCCGGTCATGAACAGGGCAGAAAAACGCCGCCAGAAAAAGCTGGCCCAAAAGACCGCCGCCCAAAAGGCGCCTGGCCCTACGCCCAAAACCCTTGCACAGCTATTTCAACAAGCCGTCCAATTTCATCAGGACGGGCAATTCATTGAGGCGGGCGCGTTGTATCGACAGATTCTCGATATCAACTCAGACCTGGCGGAAGTCCATTGCAACCTCGGCAGCGTACAGAACTCTCTCGGTGACAACGTCGCCGCCGAGGCAAGCCACCGCCGCGCTATCGCCCTGAAACCCGGTTACGCCGACGCCCACGGCAACCTGGGCAACGTTTTGAGTGACCTGAACCGGTGGGACGAGGCGATCACCAGCTACCAACACGCCCTCACCCATAATCCCAAAAATGCCAACATTCACAACAGCCTGGGCAGCGCCCTGCAGGAACTGGACCGGCACGGCGACGCCATCCGCAGCTTCGAGACGGCCATCGTTCTCAATCCTGGTTTTGCCGAAGCCCACGGCAATCTCGGCATCTCGCTCTTGGAAACGGACGGGCCGGACGAAGCCATCGCCAGTTATCTGAGGGCACTTGCCCTCAAACCCGATTTTGCCGAGGCCCACAGCAACATGGGCAATGCGTTGAAAGACCTGGGCCGCCTGGATGACGCCGCCTCCTGTTACGGTCGAGCCCTCGCCATCCGGCCCGGATATGCACAAGCGCGCTGCAACCTGGGCAACGTGCTGACCTATATGGGACAATTGGACGAGGCGTTGGCTTGCTATGAACAGGCGCTGACCGACAAGCCCGACCATCGGCTAGCCGCAAACAACTACCTGCATACCTTGCTCTATCATCCCGATGTCTCTAACGATGAGCTGTTCGATGCCTGTCGGCGCATGGCCGGTGGCCCGGTAGCGATCTCCCAAACACATAGCGGGACAGCTTTGGAAGCGGGCGCGCGGCTGCGCATCGGTTATCTGTCGTCCGATTTCCGCGACCACCCCCTCGGGCACAATATCCTACCCCTGATCGCCAATCACGATCACGACGCCTTTGAGATTTTTTGTTATGCGGAACTATCCAGCCCGGACGCCATGACCCAGGAATTTCAAAACCACGCCGACCACTGGCGGGCAATCAAGGGGATGACGGATGCCGAGGTGGCGAACCGCATCCATGCCGATGGCGTTCATGTTCTTGTATATCTGGGCGGCCAATTCGATGAAAATCGCCCGTCGGTGGCGGCGCACCGCCCGGCCCCGGTTCAGGTCAGCCTGTTCGCCGGCACCACCACCGCCGTAGAGGGCGTGGATTACTGGTTGACCGACGCCGTCCTGCACCCACCAGACAACGCCGGTGGCACCACGGAACGGTTCACCGAAGAACTTTACCGCCTTCCCTCCCTGTTCATTTACCCCATGCCAGAACACTCAACCCCTGTATCCGCCCTGCCGGCGGATGATAACGGCTACGTCACTTTCGCGTCCTTCAATAAGCCAAGCAAAATGAATGACCGGGTTCTGGATTTGTGGGCCGATGTACTGGGCGCCGTTCCCAATGCCCGGCTGATGCTCAAGTTCAGGAATTACCTGGCGTCTCCCACTATCCGCCAGCGCATCCTTTCCCGCTTCGAGAAGAACGGCATTGCCCTTGAGCGAATCCGCCTGCTTGACGAAAAAGATAGTTTTCAGGATCATCTGGCCCGCTACGCCCAGGCCGATATTGCGCTGGACACCTTCCCCTTTTCCGGTGCGACGACCACCTTTCAGGCCCTGTGGATGGGGGTTCCCGTCCTCTCGCTGATGGGCGACCGTTTCATCACCCGCATGGGGGGAAGCATCACGGCGCAAGCCGGAGTGGAGAACCTAACGGCTGAAACGGCAGAGGAATTTGTCGCCCTCGCCGCCGCCCTGGCTGACGATCTGGACCGTTTGCGGGAACTGCGGTCCACCCTGCGACAACGGATCGGCTCATCACCCTTGTGCGACGGTGCCGCCTACGCCCGCAATATGGAAGATTCCTTCCGCAGCATGTGGGCGGCAAAAGCCGGTAAATAGCCAAAAAAAAACCTTCCCCGACAGGAATCGTCGCAAGTAGGCAAAATTTGCCCACTTGTTAACTTCTTCTTCACGCTCAAGCCACTAGCATCAGAATATAGACAGGTATAGCGCTGCCGAGGTGGGACGAGGTGGCGGTCGATTATTTTAAACAATACAATTCTGGACGGGAAAACACCGGTGGAAACACTTATTCTAGCTCTAAGAAACCTGGGCCCGGCAAGACTTGGCGTTATGAGTGCGGTAGTGCTTGGCATGATCGGGTTCTTCATTTTCCTGGCGACACGGTTGGGTTCGCCAAGCATGGTTCTTCTATATGGCAATCTAAACGCTGGCGATTCCTCGCAAATAATCGGCCAACTCCAATCCATGAGCGTTCCTTACGAGTTAAAGAAGAACGGGTCAGAAATTCTGGTTCCCGGCGACCGGGCCTTGAAGCTGCGCCTGACCATGGCCGGACAGGGTGTGCCCTCCGGCGGCTCCATCGGATATGAAATTTTCGACGACCAGAACCTCGTCGGTAACACCAATTTCGTACAAAACGTCAATCTGGTGCGCGCATTGGAAGGCGAACTGGGCCGCACCATCCAGACCCTCGGTGTGGTCCGCGCTGCCCGCGTTCATTTGGTCCTGCCGAAAAGAGAATTATTCAGCCGCGACAAACAACAACCCAGCGCCTCCATCACCTTGAAAACCTCGGGCACCCTCACCAAGGAACAGGTTTCGGCAATACAGCATCTGGTCGCCGCTGCGGTACCGTCTATGGAACCAACCCGGGTATCCATCGTCGACAGCAAGGGCAAGCTTCTGGCCCGCGGATTCGAAGAAGACGCCGCCACCACCATGTCGAATAAGGCCGAGGAACAGCGCCGGAGTTACGAGAACAGGTTGGGCCGTACGGTTGAGGAATTCCTTGAAAAAACAGTCGGTTTCGGGAGAGTTCGAGCCGAAATCAAAGCCGAAATGGATTTCGACCGTGTCAGCACTGTCGAAGAAAAATACAATCCCGATGGCCAAGTGGTGCGCTCGACCCAGTCTGTCGAAGAAACCACCCAAAATCGCGACTCCGAAGGAACCCAACCGGTCACGGTCGGCACCAATCTTCCCGATCCCAACGCCAACGCCAACGGTTCGGCCTCCAGCTCAGGCGCGCAAAGCCGGACAGAGGAAACCGTCAATTTTGAAATTACCAAGCAAGTCGTCAATCACATTCGCGAGGCCGGCCTGGTCAAGCGATTGTCCGTGGCCGTACTGATTGACGGCGTACGCGGGTTTGATAAAGACGGAGAGTCTACGTATAAGCCCCGCTCCGAAGCCGAAATGGAGCTTTTGGCAACCTTGGTGCGCGGCATTATCGGGTTTAACGCCGACCGCGGCGACACCGTCGAAGTCATCAACATGGAATACGCCGAAGCGGTGGAAGAGCAGGTCCAACTGGAACTGTTCTTCGGCCTCGACAAGAACGACCTCCTGCGCGTAGCGGAAGTCCTGGTTCTGTCCATTGTCGCTATCCTGGTAATCCTTCTGGTCGTCCGACCGCTGGTATCCAGGGCGTTTGAGAGCATTCCGTCGGCGGCAGCGGCGGGCGAACGCCTGCTCGCCGATCAGGCCGCTGCGGCTGCTGCAGCCCTGACCGCGCCGGGTGTTTCAGCCGAGGCCGGCGTCGAAGACGATCATTTCGAAGAACTGATCGATATCGACCGAGTCGAAGGCCGAGTGAAGGCGTCATCGGTGAAAAAGGTCGGCGAAATTGTCGAAAAACATCCAGAAGAAGCGCTCTCCATCATCCGTTCGTGGATGTATCAGGAAGGTTAATAAAGGTTTTATTTCATGGCACGCCTGAAAGACGATTACCGATCACTAACCGGACCGCAGAAGGCTGGCATGTTCATGTTGTCCCTCGGGCCGGAGCAGTCGGGTGCCCTGTTCGAGCGCATGGACGACGAGGAAATTCGCGAACTGAGTCAGGCCATGTCGAGCCTGGGCGCGATGTCGTCGAACATGGTCGAGCGCCTGTTCGTGGAATTCGCCGACCAATTATCCAGCGCCGGTGGTCTGGTCGGCTCGTACACGACGACGGAACGCCTGCTGACCGGCGCGCTGGACGAAGACCGTGTCAATGCGATCATGGAAGAAATGCGCGGCCCCGCCGGTCGCACCATGTGGGACAAGCTGGGCAACGTGAACGAATCTGTGCTCGCCAACTACCTGCGCAACGAATACCCGCAGACGGTCGCCGTCGTGCTGTCGAAAATCAAATCCGACCATGCGGCCCGGGTTCTGGGCGTGCTGCCGGAGAATTTCTCGCTCGAAGTGATCATGCGGATGCTGCGCATGGAAGCCGTGCAAAAAGACATCCTCGACCACGTGGAACGCACGCTGCGGTCAGAATTCATGACCAACCTGGCCAGTGCGACGCGGCGCGACAGCCATGAACACATGGCCGATATTTTCAACAACCTGGACCGCAACACGGAAACCCGTTTCATGACGGCGCTGGACGAACGCAACCGCGAGAGCGCCGAGCGCATCCGCCAGTTAATGTTCACCTTCGACGATCTGGTGCGCATGGACGCCACCGGCATCCAGGTGTTGTTGCGCCAGGTCGAAAAAGACCAGTTGGCGCTTGGCCTGAAGGGGGCGTCCGAAGACGTCAAGGACCTGTTCTTCTCCAACATGTCGGAACGCGCCGGCAAGAT
>JABMOG010000278.1 GCA_013204265.1 Rhodospirillales bacterium | reverse complement strand
CCAGGCTGTGTAAAAACGTGATGCATGATATGATTCTCCCGTAGTTTTGGCGGGAGGGTTTTATGAGGCGTTTTGTTGAAGGCGAAGACCGCAGCCAGAGCACATTGTTCCCCGAACGATTAGATGAATATGTTGGCGAGGACAATCCCGTTCGGGTGGTCGATGTGTTTGTTGATGAACTTGATCTGGGCGGACTGGGCTTTGAGCGGGTTTCCCCACTTGCGACCGGCAGGCCGAGCTATCATCCATCGGTTTTGCTGAAGCTCTATATTTACGGCTACCTGAACCGGGTTCAATCAAGTCGTCGCCTTGAGCGTGAGGCCGGGCGCAACGTGGAAGTGATGTGGCTGACTTGTCGCCTGGCTCCGGACCACAAGACGATAGCCAACTTCCGTAAAGACAATGGTCCGGCGATCCGTAAAGTTTGCGCTCAGTTCGTCGGGCTATGCCGCCAGCTTGACTTGTTTGCCGAGGCCAGCGTGGCGATTGACGGCTCAAAGTTCAAAGCGGTCAATACCCGCGACAAGAACTTCACACGGGCTAAGGTGAAGCGCCGTTTGGCGCAGATCGAGGAGAGTGTTGATCGGTATTTGCACCAACTAGACAGCTCCGACCGGCAAGAACCATCACTGGCGCGTGAAACCAAGACTGATCGTCTAAAAGACAAGATCGCCAAGCTTAAAGAAGAGATGCACCGTCTGGAAAAGCTTGAAGCCCGGATGCTTGCAACACCGGATCAGCAGATCTCATTGACTGATCCCGATGCCCGCTCGATGGCGACAAGTGGCCGGGGAAGTGGCATGGTCGGTTACAATGTCCAATCAGCGGTGGATATCAAGCATCACCTGATCGTCGCCCACGAAGTGACCAATGTCGGCACTGACCGGGCCCAACTCTCCTCCATTGCCAAGAAGACGAAGGCGGCTCTCAAGACGGACAAGCTATATGTCGTTGCCGACCGTGGTTACTTCAGCAGCCTGGAAATCCTGGCTTGTGACAAGGCCAATATCACGGTGACCCTTCCCAAACCTGTGACCTCGGGCATCAAGGCCAAGGGCCGGTTTGGAAAGCAGGACTTTATCTATATCGATGAGGACGATGTTTATCTTTGCCCTGCCGGGGAACGTTTGGTCTACCGCTTCACAAATGAGGAAAAGGGACTGACTTTACATCGCTATTGGACCACGGCCTGCCAAGGATGCGCTATCAAGGATCAATGCACCACGGACAAGCAGCGTCGAATTACCCGCTGGGAGCACGAATACATTCTTGAGGACGTTCAGCAGCGGCTCGACGAACATCCGGAGAAGATGCGCCAGCGGCGTGAAACGGTTGAGCATCCATTCGGAACCATCAAATGCTGGATGGGCTATACGCACTTCCAGATGAAGACGCTGAAACGGGTCGGCACCGAAATGGCGCTGCATGTGCTGGCCTACAATCTCAAGCGCGTCATCAACATCATCGGCATCCGCCCGCTAATCGCGGCGATGAGCGCAGCATAGACGCTCGTCGGCTTCATTTTGCGCCCGTATCCGGTCAGGTTGCGGCACAAACCGTCAAACCCAGCCTAAAATCTCGCAACAGACGATCAAATCCCCAAAACTGGAAAAGCCGAACCAAAAAAGCCATCAGGCTCACAGACACATCACACAGTGTAAATGGAAAACGTTTTTACACAGCCTGGACCCTTAGCGGACATTTCTGTCTGATCACCGCAGAAAATCGGTGATCGCGGCAACGACCTTATCGTCAAGACCGGCCAAGCCGTGGTGGGACATGGGGCCACAAGCGTCGCCTTGATTGCTCCCTCCCTCCAGCCAATGCACGGTGACCTTGGAGCCGCCCCATTCCTTGAATTTTTCCACTTCCCCTGGGGGGGTTTTGTCGCAAGCGTCATCCCGGTGATGGATAACGAGCGTACGTGGTAGTTTTCCTGGGCTGTTGGCCGATTCCCGTACCAGCTCGAGATTTCCGGATACCAGGACTAGACCCTGCGTCCGCAACCGCCCGTTCTCCATCATGCGCGCGATCCTGCCCACGCCTGCACTGACTGCAGCCAGATAAACGGGCCTAGCGATCGGCGACATACGCCTCATTGCGGGGGTTATGTTAGTCTTTGAGTCCGCGGCCAACACCGCAAACCCCTGTTCTGTATATTTCTTTCTAGCACGCTGAAGCGGGTCGCTTTCGGACAGGCCTCCCTCGCCGGGAAGCAAGACCAAGCTGGCTTTCGGGTCGGACGGTACGTCGAGCCAAGCATCGGTTCCCCCAACGTTTATGGTCTCAGCCCTAACGTCGACAAAAGTGAACACCAAAATTCCAACCGCGACCATGCAAAACGATAAACGTTGAACCACCATTTTCACTCCTTTTAAGAAGATTACCAATCAGCACACAATATCAACCGAGACGCTAACCCAGGTTACTTAGATTGCTTTTGTATGAATGCGTCTATTGCAGATACAACATCATCCTCAATTCCACTGAATGTATGGGGTGTGCTTGGCCCACATGGAGACGGCCCGGAATTGTCCCCGCCGTCGAAAAAAATGGCTTTCGCATCCTTGGATGCCGTCGCCGCCGCCGCGATTTCGCGTGCTCCCCCCGGCGGTGTGCCGGGACACTCATCTTCTTTATGGGCAATCGTTAAAATTGGTGATCGTACCGAACCATAATCGTAATCCTTAACCGATTTGAACCCACCCGGCGGACGCGTTGAACTCGAAAGAAATATTGCCCCATCAATCTTATCAGGGCGGTTGGATGAATAATTTGCGATTGATTTTGTTCCCAGGCTGATGCCGAGAACCCAAATGGGCAAGGGTGCCTTTTTCCTTAACATCGCGATGACGGCGTCGATGTCACGAACATGCGCCGGAGACTCACGAAAGCGGGGATGCATACCACCAGTTCGCGGGTAATCGTTTTGGTCGTCGGGGGAATCCATAATAACCGCCGTAAATCCGCGTTCGACAAATTCGGAATAATTGGAATTTACAAATCCTCGCCCTCCGGGGTTAAAGTCGCCACCAGCACCCTCAAACATGAGGATAACAGCCTTTGGTTTATCGGCTGGGTAAATGTGAACGGTGACCGCCCCTCCCGAACGGGTCTCGATCTCAAGGGCCTGTCCTCCGGTCGGTTGAAATACCGCAAGAAATGTTCCCATCGCCAAAATAATTAACGACTTCATAGTATTAGTACCCCCATCTATTTCCCTGAAAAATATTCTAATACTTTTTTATGAAGGACAAGTTTTTTTTATTCGTTGATGTGGGTTCCGAGCAGCAGGAACGCCAAATCTGGCCTCTGCATAATAACCGAAGAAACCGCCGGTTATTCCGTTTCTGGTTATTAGCGAACTCTTTGCCACTCCCTGAATTACTTCCGCTTTGGCCCACGCGCGTCTCCATCTCGCGTCGGCCATTTCTTGCGCGGAAATAGTCTGGAAAAGTGGTGTCGGAGTTATCTTTTGGCACCACCTGAGGCTTCCTAAAACGACATCACAATGTCTGCTTATGGCTATACCCGGAAGTGACGAAAATTCTGCCCGAGGTCTGCTATCGGGCGTTTAGCGGACATCGGCGCGGCAAGCTAACATCTCATTACGATGTCATTGATGGGGGCGCACCCTACAGCCCCTTGTTCAGCTTCAGCCAGTCGAGCCGGTCGCGGGACTTAACAGAGATGGTCTGGATATCGAGGGAGGCGGCGCCGATGGGCAGCACGTCGACGGGGATTTCCGCCCCGGCGCTGCCACGGGCCCAAACCTTGCGGTAGAAATCGGCCATGCTTTTTACCCGCTTTCCGCCGACGCCCATGATGATATCCCCGGGCTTGATCCCGGCGTTCTGGGCGGGGCCGTCGGCGGCGACCCTGGCGACGAAGACGCGGCCGTTGTTTTCGTTGGTGTAGACTCCGAGCCACGGATGGGCGGGCGCGGTTGAGCGCCCCTTCCTGACCAGATCGCCGAGGATCGGTTTCAACACATCAATGGGAACGAACATGTTGCCGGGCGCCGGCGTGTTGTCCGACACGGCGTCGTTGACGGCCAAGGAGCCGATGCCGACCAGGCGGCCGTCAGCGCCGATCAGGGCCGCGCCGCCGTATTGCGAATAGGCCGGAACGGTGAAGATGGCGCGGTCCAGCAGGTATTCCCAGTAGCCGGCGAATTCGCGGCGGGACGACACCCGGGCCGCCATCACCGGAACCGGCCCGCCCTTGGAGACGATGATTACCGGCGCGCCCTCGGCCAGATCGGCGGAGTTGCCCAGTTCCACCGGCTTGAGCCCCAACGGCTGCGTCGCCCGGAGCAACCCGAACCCGGTGCCGTGGTCGTAGGCGATCGGAATCGCGGGCACCAGGTTTCCCTCGGCGTTGGTGACCGCCGCGCGCTCGGCCTCCATCATCAGATAGCCGATGGTCAGCACCAGGCCGTCCCCGTCAATGACGACGCCGGTGCCGGAACGCAGCATGCCCAGGTGTTCGGCGGTGCGGGCGCCCTCGGGGATGAAGGCGCTGATGCCGACGACGGCCTGGAGGACGTTGTCCTCGGCGTTAGTATCCGCGGCGCGGGCGTTGTCCGCCCCCCACAGCACCACCGCCAGCACCACTGCGCCAGCGAAGCCGCCACGCCGGACGGCTTTGCCAAAACCGCGACATCTCAACCAAGCGTGCATGCGAACGTCTCCCACGGTCCTTGCGTTAATTACCCCGGCATTCTAACACAAACCTGGACCACCCGATAACTTGAAAACCCGGCCCGGAAATCCGTAAAACTGTGGATAAAATGCCCATTCCCATATGGCGAACGGCTCACATGTTATATAAGTGCGCATGAATGATCTTCCCGACATCTCCGAACCCGCATCGCAACAACCGCAACCGCAAGGCGACGCCTGGTATCTGAGCACCCTCAACGACAGCCAGCGCGAGGCCGTGCAAACCCTGGACGGGCCGCTGTTGGTGCTGGCCGGGGCAGGCACCGGCAAGACCCGGGTGCTGATTACGCGGCTTGCCCATATCCTGATGCAGGGCCGCGCCCACCCCGGTGAAATTCTCGCCGTCACCTTCACCAATAAGGCGGCGCGGGAAATGCGCGAACGGGTCGCGGCTCTGGTCAATCGCCCGGTCGAAGGCTGGTGGGTCGGCACCTTTCACGCCACCGCGGCGCGCATTTTACGCAAACATGCCGAAGCCGTCGGGTTGAAATCCAATTTCACCATCCTTGACGCCGATGACCAGGTGCGGCTGATAAAACAAGTCATGGTGCGCCACGATATCGACGATAAAAAATTCCCGGCGCGCGCCATGAACGGCATACTTCAGCGCTGGAAAGACCGCGGCTGGACGCCGGGCACAGTGCCGCAATCGGAATCCATCGCCACCGCCGATGGTGCGGCGCTAGCGGTGTACATCGATTATCAAGACGAATTGTTGCGCCTCAACGCCGCTGATTTCGGCGACTTGTTGCTGCATGGCCTGAGCCTGTTCCAAGACAACCCCGACATACTGCGGGAATATCAGAAACGTTTTCGCTATCTGCTGGTCGATGAATACCAGGACACCAACGTGTCGCAATACCTGTGGCTCCGCCTATTGGCGCAGGAACACAAGAACATCTGCTGCGTCGGCGACGATGACCAGTCGATTTATTCGTGGCGCGGCGCCGAGGTCGAAAACATCCTGCGCTTCGAGCACGATTTTCCCGGCGCCAATATCGTCCGGCTGGAACGCAATTACCGCTCGACCCCGCATATCCTGGGCGCGGCGTCCGGGCTGATTGCCCACAACGAAGGCCGCCACGGCAAGACCCTGTGGACGGAATTGAATGAAGGCGAAAAAGTGCGCGTCGTCGGCGTCTGGGACGGCGAAGAAGAAGCCCGCGTCACGGGCGACGAGATCGAGGCCCTGCACAGCAAAAAACAATCCCTCAACGCCATCGCCGTGCTGGTCCGGGCCGGGTTCCAGACCCGCGAATTTGAGGAACGCCTGATTACGCTGGGCGTGCCTTACCGGGTCATCGGCGGCCCGCGTTTTTACGAGCGCCAGGAAATCCGCGATGCCGTCGCTTACTTGAGAATTCTCGCCCAAACCGAGGATGACCTGGCGTTTGAGCGTATCGTTAATTTGCCCAAACGCGGCCTCGGCCCGGCGACAATGCAGACCGTCCACCGATTGGCGCGGGCGGAACGCATATCGATGACGACCGCAGCGGCCCGGCTGGTTGAGACCGACGAGATCAAACCCAAGGCGCGTGGTGCGCTAGCCGGGGTGCTGGGTGACTTCACCCGCTGGCGCAAGGATTTGGCGACCGAGCCACACCCTGAATTAGCGGCGCGGATTTTTGAGGAATCCGGCTATCTCGACATGTGGCGCGCACGCACGGAGCCGGACGCGCCGGGGCGCATCGACAACGTCGGCGAACTGGTCGTGGCGCTGGAGGATTTCGAGTCGCTGGGCGAATTCCTCGAACACGTCAGTCTGGTCATGGAAAACGACGATTCCTCGATCACCGACAAAGTAAATTTAATGACCCTGCACGGCGCCAAGGGGTTGGAATTCGACACCGTGTTCCTGGCCGGGTGGGAAGAAGGTCTGTTTCCCCATTCGCGCACCCTCGACGACAGCGGCACCGAGGGACTCGAAGAAGAACGCCGCCTCGCCTATGTCGGGCTAACGCGGGCGCGTCGCCAGGCCATCGTCTCGTTCGCCGCCAACCGGCGCATTCACGGCAAATGGCAAAGCGCCATGCCGTCGCGTTTCATTGACGAGCTGCCCGCCGAACACGTCGATGTGCGCTCGCCCTCGGGGCTCTACGGCAGCGACACCAGCCGCCACGGCAACAGCTGGCGGGGCGGCGGGATCAATGACCGCTCAGGCCGCTTTTCCGGCAGCCCCAAACATCGCCCGGAAGGGCGTTGGCGCAATGCGCAGGACGACTCGGGCCATAAAGAAACCGCCGAGGACGACGCGCTGGCTATCGGCGTGCGCGTGTTCCACCAGAAATTCGGCTATGGCCGCATCACCGCGCGCGACGGCGGTAAACTGGAAATCGCCTTCGAAAAGGCCGGATCAAAAAAAGTCATGGCCAGCTTCGTCGAAGCCGTATGAGACCATCCGCCCCCGCCCCGACCTTTCTCTGGCGCATCGAGACCCGCGTGCCGCGCGCCGCCGTGGACGCCTTCGAGGCGGCGTTGGAGCCTTTCTGCATGGCCATCTCAACCCTGATGATCGACCCCGACGAAGAGGATGGATTGTGGTCCATCGAGGGTTTCACCGGGGCCGAGCCCGACCCACAATCAATTTCGCGCGCCTTTGCCAGGGCCGCCAGCAACACTGCTATTGAGGCGCCGCGCGCCAAAATCGACCTGGTGCCGCCGCGTGACTGGGTGGCGGAAAACCTGGCCGACTTTCCGCCGGTTCGGGTTGGGCGCTATTTCATTCACGGCTCGCACTTCGGCGGCACCGCCCCGGCAGGTGCGGTGACAATACGGCTCGATTCCGGGACCGCGTTCGGGTCGGGCGAACACCCATCGACCGCTGGGTGCCTTTTGGTACTCGACCAACTGGCCCGGCAACGGCGATTTCGCCGCCCGCTCGACATGGGGTGCGGGTCGGGGATTTTGTCGCTGGCCATCGCCAAAACCTGGCGCACGGCGGTGGTTGCCTGCGACATCGACCCCGAGTCCGCGCGCGTCACCACGGCCAACGCCGCCCGCAACGGCGCCGCGCGGTTTATTCGCGCCCGTTCAGGCCCCAGTTACCAGACCCCGGTGGTCGCGGGGGGCGGTCCTTACGATCTGATCGTCGCCAATATCCTGGCCCGGCCGCTGAAAAAAATGGCCGGAGACCTGAGCCGCGCATTAGCACCGGGCGGCGTCGCCGTGCTGTCTGGCCTGCTCACACGCGATGCCCGCCTCGTCATCGCCCCCCACCGCGCCCGCGGCCTCCGGTTGATCCGCACGATTGCCATCGGCGACTGGGTGACGATTGTAATGGGCGGTTAGGGTTTAGTATTCCCGTTTCACGGGCTTTCGTCACCCTTTACACAATAGTTTGATGTGAAAAGCGGGGGATTTGTCTTTTCGCGGCGAATGTCTTCTACTTCTGTCGGATTAGGCGATTTTCAATCTTCTGGAGAGGCATCATGCGACCCATAAGGAACCTTCTGCTGTGTTTGGTTATCCCGTTATTCTGGATCGGCGGCGCTGCCGGGCAGGCCGTTGCCGATACCTTCGTTTTTACTGCAATTCCTGACGAGGACGAATCGCGCCTGCGCCAACGGTTCGACAAGGTCGCCGTGTACCTGTCCCGCACGCTTGGTGTCGAGTTTAAATACGTTCCGGTCAAGTCCTATGCGGCGGCGATCACGGCGTTTCGTAACAATCAGGTTCAATTGGCATGGTTTGGTGGACTGTCCGGCGTGCGCGCGCGGGCTCTTGTGCCCGGATCACAAGCCATCGCCCAGGGTGTCGAAGACCCGGCCTTCGTGACCTATTTCATCGCGCACGCCAGCACCGGACTGAAACCCTCCGATTCCTTTCCCAAGGGCATTGCCGATAAAACCTTTACCTTTGGCTCGAAAGGATCGACATCGGGCCGCTTGATGCCGGAATACCACGTGCGCCAGAATTTCGGACAAGGCCCGGCCCAAGTTTTCAGGAAAGTTGGTTTCAGCGGCAATCACTCGAAGACCATTGCCCTGGTCCAATCGGGGGCCTATCAGGTTGGCGCCGTGAACTTCAAAGTCTGGCAAAATGCGTTGAAAGCCGGGAAGATCGATCCCGCCAAAATCTCTATCATCTGGAAAACACCACCTTATCCCGACTATCAATGGACCATACGCGGCGATGTGGATAAACGGTGGACAGCGGGATTCACCCAACGGGTCACGGCCGCATTGCTCGGCATGAAGGATCCGGGCCTTCTTGCATCCTTTCCCAGGAAGGGCTTTATCCCCGCGTCGAACAAGGATTACCAGGCGATCAAGGACGTGGCCGAACGGATTAAACTGATCAATTAAAAGTGCTTTTTCATCTTAAAAACGAAAATCTGGGCTATGCGGGAGACGCCGTGCTTCGCGGTATCTCCTTCACCGTATCCGCCGGTGAACGGGTCGCGCTGATCGGTGAAAGCGGTGCCGGCAAGTCAACGCTGCTCGCCGTTCTTCAGGAACGCTACAAAAATAAATCCGCGCTGATCCCGCAGGAGCTGGGACTGGTGCGCAGCTTAAGCGTCTACCACAATGTCTACATGGGTGGTTTGCACCGCCATTCCACCGCCTATAACCTGTTGAACCTGATATGGCCGCGCCCCGAGGAAGTTGCGCGCATCCGGCCCATTGTTGAACGCTTAGGGCTAGCCGAAAAACTGTTTGAGCCGGTCGGAAACCTTTCAGGGGGACAACAGCAACGGACGGCCATTTGCCGGGCATTGTTGCAAGGCGGCGATGCCGTATTGGCGGACGAGCCGGTCTCTGCTTCCGACAATCATCAATCGCGCATCATCCTGGACGCCCTCACGGAAACTTTTGAAACAATTATCCTGGCCATGCACGATGTGGACCTGGCGCTGGAATATGCGACACGGATAATTGGCATTAAAAACCAGGGTATCGCCCTCGATGCGCCGACCCGTGATCTGGTTCGGGCTGATCTCGACTTTCTCTACGGAGGAAAAGAGTGACGGCTGTTTCCGAGCCCTCCCTGGCGGTAACTCCGCGCTATTCTGCCGTAGTGAAAACAAGCCTCGGGTTTGTGGCCGTCGCCGCCGTCTGCCTCGTGTTTTCCGATACATCCATCACCACCCTCGACCCCTGGTCGGAACTGGAACGTATGGCTTGGGGGGTTTTGGCGCCTGATTTTTCCATACTTTTGGGGCTCGGCAGGGTTATCGTGCAGACCGTTGCCTTTGCCCTATCCGGCGTGGCCTTGGGGGCCGTTGGCGGATTTCTGCTGTCCCAGGTATTTCATTTCGGGCCGGTGCGCTGGATATGCGCCGCCGTTCGCGCCGTTCATGAGTTATTTTGGGCGCTTATTTTCCTGCAAATGCTGGGCCTTTCGCCGCTCACCGGTGTCTTGGCGATCGCAATTCCCTACGCCGGAATTTGCGCAAAGGTTTACGCCGAAACCCTCGAAGAAGCGGAATTGCCGGCACTCAATGCCTTGCCGTGGGGCGCCGGAATCGTCTCAACCTTTTTCTATGCCCGGCTTCCCGATGTCTGGGTGCATATCAAAAATTACACCAGCTATCGGTTTGAATGCGGCCTGCGGTCCAGCGCCGTTCTCGGGTTCGTCGGACTGCCGACCTTGGGGTTTCATCTGGAGACAGCCTTCAGCGAAGGCAATTATTCCGAAGCCGCGGCGCTGCTTATTGCCTTCTACGTGCTCATCGCCACTTTGCGCTACTGGATGCGCCCGAAACTTATCGGCTTTTATGTTCTTGCTGCTCCTTTTTTCCTGGGCGGCGGGGCGGCCATTGATATGGCTAACATCGTCAGGTTGTCTAACGTCAGCGCCTATGGAACAACTTAGCGGTATTGCATAAGAGAGGATTTCTGG
>JABMOG010000277.1 GCA_013204265.1 Rhodospirillales bacterium | reverse complement strand
ATGATGTCGGCATCCTTCACGCCCTTGGCATGCAGGAAGGCGCGCAGGATTTTGTTGGTGGTGCGGGGATAAACATAATCAGTCCCCAACAGCACCCAACGCTTGGCGTTGCCGCCTGCTTCGCTCATCAGGTATTCAACAGCGGGGATGGCTTGCTGGTTCGGAGCCGCACCCGTGTAGAAAACGTTGCGCGAGCTTTCTTCACCTTCGTACTGGACCGGGTAGAACAGCATCCCGTTCAGTTCCTCGACCACCGGCAGAACCGATTTCCGGGACACCGAGGTCCAGTTGCCGAAAATAACGTCGACTTTTTTCTTTTCAATCAGCTCACGCGCCTTTTCGGCGAACAGCGGCCAGTTGGACGCCGGGTCGACGACCACGGCCTCCAATTTCTTGCCGAGAAGTCCGCCTTGCTTGTTCTGATTTTCCACCATCATCAGGATCGTGTCCTTCAGGGTGGTTTCGCTGATCGCCATGGTGCCCGACAGCGAATGCAGGACACCGACCTTGATGGTGTCTTTCGCCGCCTCGGCGTTAAAAGATAATAGGGCCGAGCCGGCGACGGCGCCGACAATAGCCAATGCTCGAAAAGTCTTGTTCATACCAAATAGCCTCCATAACGGGGTTGTTCGTTGCACCTAAACTCGAGGAACAAAGCGCAAGAGGCGTGCCAAACAGGAAAATTCCATAAAATATTCTATAACTATTTGTTTTTACTAATAAAATTAATTCGAAATTTGGCAGGACGCAGATAGTCACCGTGCTTTTTCGCATAAAAATTAATCATAAATAGGCAAATGATTAAAAATTAGGCTGAATTATTGGAGGCTATTCGGAATCGCCACGGTGGGCTTGGCCAATTCCAATGGCCCGTGAAAATACCAGCGCCGGGGACGCTTTAAGCGCCTTCGGTGCGGGGAATTTTTTAGGGTCAGTGACTGGTGCCGGCAGACAGCATAATTTTGTTATAGACGTTGTATTTGCCGGATGGCTTGCTCATGGGAATGCGTTTGATTTCTTTAAAAGTTTCGGCGTCATAGACCACCAGCGCGCCATCCTTTTCCCAGATGCTAACCAACGCATACCGCCCGTCGCGGGTAAATTCCACATGCGCCGCCGTCTTGCCCGGTTCGGGCCGGAGTGTTCTTACGATTTCCAGCGTGCGCTTGTCGATAATATGAATGGCGTCGCGGTTCTTGCCGAAAAATACGTCGGCCCAGGCATAGGGCGTGTTTTCGTGGCTGCGCATGAAAAACCCAGGCCCCAGGGTCTCGATCCGTTTGATGGTTTTCCAGGTTTCCATGTCGATGATGCTGACACTGTTTTCCTTCAGGTGCGGCGTCGCCAGCACCAGGCGGCCACGGTAGCGGAAGGTAATACCGGATCCCAGGTGCGGCAGGCTCGTCAGGTCGATGTCGGCGATCTTGCGCCCGACCGTCAGGTTAACCACCTGGCCGTTTTTGCCGTTGCGGGCGGCCCCGATGACGTTGGTGTAATCGGGGCTGAAGAAAAAATCGTCGAGATAGTCATCGAGCTTGATACGGCGTACCGGGAATGGCCCACGATCGAACATGCCTTCGGACTGGCCTTCGCGGAAATTATGAATGAAGCCCAAAGGCACCGGCTTGGGGTTGTCTTCATAGGGTATTTCCCAAATTTCGGGGATGTCCTTGAGGGCGGCGATGAAGCTATTGCGGGGCTTGGCGGTGTAAACGGCGCTGACCCTGGACGTTTTGCCCTTATCACCGCGAACCGGGATCACTTTGAGTGGTTTGAGTTCCTTGGCGTCCAAGAGGACAAGGCTGTGGGGCAGCGTGTTGGCGGCCATAACATAGCGCCCGTCGGCGGAAACGGCGATATTGCGCATGTTGATGCCGGCGCGGATTTCGGCCACTGGTTTGAAGCTCCAAAGGTCGTATTTCGACACCCAGCCGTCACGCGATCCGAAATACACGAACCGTCCGTCGGGGGAGTATTTAGCGCCGCCGTGCAGGGCGAAGCGGGACGGGAACCGCCACAGGGATTCAAACGTATCACCATCGAGAATGGTGACGTGGTGGTCGCCGATTTCGACCACCGTGAACAGGTTGAGAGGGTCGGCGGTGTGTTGCGGCTTGCTCGGCAGGGTGGCAAGAGGATTGTGCAAAACATGGCTCTTGGCGATTTCATCCATGCCCCATTGGGGAATGGTTTTCAGCGGCGTATAGATCAGTTTGACCAGGGCGGCGACGTCACCGCCCGACAACACATCCTTGAAGGCAGGCATTTGCACCGCCGGTCGGCTGTTTGTGATGACCTGGGCGGCGGCTTTTTTGCGCAGACGTTTCAGGTTTTCCGGCAGCAACGCCGTGCCGATGCCGCCCAGCCGGTCGGCACCATGACACGACGCGCAATGCTGTTTGTAAAGCGCCTGCGGCTCGGCCGCGCGGGCTTGGCCGGGAACGATGAGGATAATTGCCGCCAGCAACACCCAAAGGACGCCGCGCCCGTCAGTGCAGCTCGGCATGGAAGTGTTTCCGGTAGGGGGTCACAGTGAGCCGTTCATCGCTGCCCTCGACACCGATTTCCGCGTTCGTCAGGTAACAGGCCGGGTCTTCGGCCCACGGGTCGCCGGTTAACTGCATGGCGCGGACACGGGTGTTGCCGCCGCAAATATTGAAGTATCCGCATTGCCCGCAACGGCCCTTGATCTCGCGCGGCTGTTTCCTCAGGCCCGCCATGATCGGGTCGGACAGGTCGTTCCAAATTTCCGAAAAGGGCCGGTCCTTGACGTTGCCCAGGTCGTGGTTCCACCACATGGTGTCCGGGTGAACGTTGCCCAGGTTGT
>JABMOG010000276.1 GCA_013204265.1 Rhodospirillales bacterium | reverse complement strand
TCATGCTGATGCTGGTGTCGTCGGACAACCTGATCCAGCTGTTCTTCGGCTGGGAAGGGGTCGGGCTTTGCTCGTACTTGCTGATCGGGTTTTGGTATGACCGCCCGGCGGCCAACGCCGCCGCGATTAAAGCCTTCGTCGTCAACCGGGTCGGTGATTTCGGCTTTGCGCTCGGCATTTTTGCCGTCTTTGTGTTGTTCCAGACGGCCGATTTCGACACCATTTTCGCCGCTGTGCCGGGCCGGGCCAACGCGGTGATGACAATATTCGGAAGTGAATTCCACGCCATTACCGTGTGCGCCATACTGCTGTTCATCGGCGCCATGGGTAAATCGGCGCAGTTGGGCCTGCACACGTGGTTGCCGGACGCCATGGAAGGCCCGACGCCGGTGTCGGCCCTGATCCATGCCGCGACCATGGTGACCGCCGGGGTCTTCATGGTGGTTCGGATGTCACCCTTGTTCGAATATTCCGATACCGCGCTGACCATCGTCACCGTGGTCGGCGCATCGACCGCCATCTTCGCCGCCACGGTGGCCTGCGTGCAAAACGATATCAAGCGCGTCATTGCCTATTCCACCTGTTCGCAACTGGGCTACATGTTTTTTGCCGTCGGGGTGTCAGCGTATTCGGCGGGCATGTTCCACCTTGTCACCCATGCGTTTTTCAAGGCCCTGTTGTTTCTCGGCGCCGGTTCGGTCATCCACGCCATGTCCGACGAACAGGACATGCGCAAGATGGGCGGCATCGCCGGCAAGATTAAAGTCACCTACGCCCTGATGTTTATCGGCAGCTGGGCTTTGATCGGCCTGCCGCCGTTTTCGGGTTATTATTCCAAGGACGTCATACTGGAGGCCGCCTACGCGGCTGGAACCGGGGCGGGTGGCTATGCGTTCTGGCTCGGTATATTGGCGGCATTTTTGACCGCGTTCTATTCCTGCCGGTTGCTGATTTTGACCTTCCACGGCGCCCCCCGAGCCAGCAACAAAGTCATGGCTCATGTCCATGAAAGCCCCAAGGTGATGATTCTGCCGCTGATGGTGCTGGCGGCGGGGGCTATGTTTATGGGCTATATCGGCTATGAAAGTTTCGTTGGCCACAACGCCGGTGCGTTCTGGGGCAATGCCATTCTGATACTGCCAACCCATCCGGCGTTAGATGGCGCCCACATGGTGCCAGCCTGGGTCAAGTACCTGCCCTTGGTTGTCGGGGTTGCCGGTATCGGGTTGGGGATTATTCTGTATATCCTTCTGCCGAACATTCCGGGTCTGTTGGCGGGACGCCTGCGCTGGCTATACCGGTTCCTGTTGAACAAATGGTATTTCGATGAACTCTATGATTTTATTTTCGTCCGCCCGGCGTTCGCGCTGGGCCGTGGGCTTTGGAAAGGCGGCGACGGCGCGCTGATCGACGGGGTCGGGCCGGACGGCGTCGCGGCCGCGGTCAAAGTCCTGGCAAAGCGGGCCAGTGCGCTACAGACCGGGTACCTGTATCACTATGCCTTTGCCATGCTGGCCGGCGTCGTCGTGCTGGTGACCTGGTATCTGTTTGGGCATTCGGGATAAGGGACCCAGATGTCACATTTCCCCATCCTGTCCCTGTTGACGTTCCTGCCGCTGGTCGGCGCTGCGTTTATTTTGATCATCCGCGGCGAGAGCGAGGTCGTTGCCCGTAACGCGCGGCACGTTGCGTTGTGGACATCGTTGATCAATTTCCTGCTGTCGCTGTTTATCTGGGTCAATTTCGACTCGACCACGGCGGATTATCAGTTCGTTGAATACGCCGCGTGGATGCCGGCCTTCAACATCAACTACAAATTGGGCATCGACGGCATTTCCATGCTGTTTGTACTGTTGACGACATTGTTGACGCCGCTCTGTATTCTCGCCAGCTGGGAAAACATACAGGTCCGGGTCAAGGAATTCATGATGGCGTTCCTGGTGCTGGAAACCTTCATGATCGGCATGTTTTGCGCCATGGACATGGTGGTGTTCTACATTTTCTTCGAGGCCGTGCTGATCCCCATGTTTCTGATTATCGGTGTCTGGGGCGGGCCGAGACGGGTCTATGCATCCTTCAAGTTCTTCCTCTATACCCTTTTGGGCTCGGTGCTGATGTTGCTGGCGATCATGGCCATGTACATCGAGACCGGGTCAACCGACATCTTGGCGCTGACGGCGTACCGCTTCCCGGTCGACCTGCAGGTATGGTTGTGGCTGGCGTTCTTCGCCTCGTTCGCGGTCAAAATTCCGATGTGGCCGGTGCACACCTGGTT
>JABMOG010000275.1 GCA_013204265.1 Rhodospirillales bacterium | reverse complement strand
GAAGCCCGTGTTCTGATGATGTCGACCAACAACATCCTCAGCCCGGCCAACGGAAAACCGATCATCGTGCCCAGCCAGGACATTGTTCTGGGGCTGTATTACCTCAGCCTCGAACAGGAACAGGAAAAGGGCGAAGGCATGGTCTTCACCGATGTCGCTGAAATCCACCAAGCCCTGCACGCCGAAGTCGTTACTCTGCATGCCAAAGTCAAGGCGCGCTACCGGGATGTCGATGCCAATGGCAAGGAAGTGGTCGTGCGCGTCGACACAACCCCGGGGCGGATGCTGTTGAGCGAAATTCTGCCCAGGAACGTCAACATTCCTTTCGGTCTTATAAACCGGCTGTTGACCAAGAAGGAGATATCCAACCTTCTGGACGAGGTCTATCGTCACTGCGGCCAGAAGGAAACGGTCATATTTGCCGATCATCTGATGGGCATTGGCTTTACGTACGCCTGCAAGGCCGGCATTTCCTTCGGCAAGGATGATCTGGTGATACCCGCAACCAAGGAGCGTCTGGTCAGCGAGACCGAACAGATGGCCAAGGAATTCGAACAGCAGTATCAAGACGGTCTGATCACCCAAGGTGAAAAATACAACAAGGTAGTCGATGCCTGGTCCCACTGCACGGACCGGGTTGCCGATGAAATGATGAAGGCCATTTCCACCCAAGTTCCCGGAACGCCGATCAATTCCGTTTATATGATGGCCCATTCCGGCGCCCGTGGTTCTGTGGCTCAGATGAAACAGCTGGCCGGAATGCGGGGCCTGATGGCCAAGCCGTCCGGGGAAATTATCGAAACGCCGATTATTTCCAACTTCAAAGAAGGCCTGTCCGTGCTGGAATACTTTAACTCCACCCACGGCGCCCGCAAGGGTTTAGCCGATACGGCGTTGAAAACCGCCAACTCGGGTTATCTGACCCGTCGCCTTGTTGACGTTGCGCAAGACTGCATCGTCTTTGCCGAAGACTGCAAGACCAAGGCCGGGGTTACGGTCGCCGCCGTCGTCGATGGCGGCGAAGTCGTCTCCGCGCTGTCTGAGCAGATACTCGGACGGTGCCCGGCGGTTGATATTAAGGATCCGGTCACCAACAAGACCCTGGTTAAGGCCGGCGTTTTGATGGACGAAGAAACCAGCCTCATGGTGGATGAAGCCGAAGTCGAATCCGTTCTGGTGCGTAGTGTGCTGACCTGTGAATTGAAAGAAGGGGTCTGCGGTAAATGTTACGGACGTGATCTGGCTCGGGGAACGCCGGTCAATATGGGTGAAGCAGTCGGCGTCATCGCCGCTCAGTCCATTGGCGAGCCGGGCACCCAGTTAACGATGCGGACTTTCCACATCGGCGGCGCCGTTCAACGTGGTGCCGTGCAGTCGCGGATCGAGGCCAATATCGACGGCAAGGCGCAGCTAAAGAACTGCTCCACGGTCAAGAACAGCCAGAACATCCAGGTCGTCATGACCCGAAATGCCGAAGTAACCATTGTTGATGACAAAGGACGCGACCGGGCCCGTCACCGTATTCCTTACGGGGCTCATCTTCTCGTTAAAGACAAAGCCAAGGTTACTCCTGGCGACAAAATCGCCGAATGGGATCCCTATACGCTTCCTGTCCTGACGGAAAAAGAAGGGTTCGCCCACTTTCTTGACTTGGTCGAGGGCTTGTCCGTCATCGAAAAAATGGATGAGGCGACGGGAATCGCGTCCAAGGTGGTTGTCGACTGGAAACAGCAGGCCAAAAGCGCTGAGTTAAAACCCCGCATCACGCTTAGGGACGCAAAAGATAATGTCCTGACTCTGGAAAACGGGCTTGAAGCCCGCTACTTCCTGTCCGTGGACGCTATTTTGTCCGTTGAGCATGGACAAAAGGTTTTTGCCGGCGACGTGCTGGCGCGTATTCCCCGTGAATCCGCGAAAACCAGGGATATCACCGGTGGCCTGCCGCGGGTTGCAGAACTGTTTGAAGCCCGCAAACCGAAGGACTTTGCTATCATCGCGGAATCCGTAGGCCGGGTTGAATTCGGGAAGGATTACAAAAACAAACGGCGGATCATCGTTTCCCCGATCGACGGCGATGGCGAGCCGACAGAATATCTGGTGCCCAAGGGTCGGCATATTTCGGTTCAGGAAGGCGACTATGTCGAAATCGGCGATAGCCTGATGGATGGCAGCCCGGTCCCCCACGATATCCTCAGGGTGTTGGGTGTGGAGCCTTTGGCCAAGTACCTGATTAACGAAATTCAGGATGTCTATCGTCTGCAGGGCGTGACTATCAATGATAAGCACATTGAGGTCATCGTGCGCCAAATGCTGCAAAAAGTAGAAGTCACCGATGGCGGCGACACGACGTTCCTGGTGGGTGAGTTGATTGACCGAATCGAATTCGAAGGCGTCAACGCTAAAACCAAGGCAGAGGGGGGTAAAGTTGCCCAGTTCTTGCCGGTTCTCCAGGGAATCACCATGGCCAGCCTGCAGACTCGTTCGTTCATCTCTGCGGCGTCTTTCCAGGAAACCACCCGGGTTCTGACCGAAGCTGCGGTTTCCGGCAAGATCGACAACCTGATCGGTCTCAAGGAAAACGTCATTGTCGGGCGTCCGATTCCTGCCGGAACGGGTAAAATCATGAACGGTTATCGCGAAATCGCCGCATTGCGGGACAATGTTTTGGCCGAGCAACAGGCCAAAGAGGTTGAAAAAATTGAGAAAATTGCGATGGACGCCTCCGAATCCTCGGTTGAGGAGGTTCCAGCCGAAGGCGCCGAATAACAACGCTTTTTGCGAAAAAGTTTGCCGGCGGCCCGGAGTAATCCCGGTCGCCGGAAAACCTTAGAAAATGAGCGTTTTTAGTGCTTGACGGAGTGGGGGCACGTTACTATATTCCGCCCACTTCGCGGGCTCTGGTGGTAGGCTGTTCGGCCTAGACGCAGATCCTAATGCGATTTGTTAAAATTTGGTTTTAAGCCTCCGGGCGTTTGGTTATCAGCCGGGTGGTTTTTGCGATGCCCTTGAATGTTTTGTAAATTCAAGGGCTTGGCGTTTGGGGCAAAGCCTTTGGCGCCTTTGATTGTGTAATTACTTCGGCCTTGATTGGCCGGATCCAGGACTGGGAACTTCGGCGGCTCGGACGCCGATAAAGATTGGAAAGAACGAATGCCGACGATTAACCAACTGATTCGCAAACCGCGCAAACCGCCGGTAAAGCGAAACAAAGTTCCGGCTTTGGAACAGTGCCCTCAGAAACGTGGGGTTTGTACGCGCGTTTACACGACGACCCCGAAGAAGCCGAACTCGGCGCTTCGTAAAGTGGCTCGTGTTCGCTTGACCAACGG
>JABMOG010000274.1 GCA_013204265.1 Rhodospirillales bacterium | reverse complement strand
GCCTATGAACTTGTACAGGCGTTCGCGTCGTAAAATGCCTCAGGATAAACGCAAAACGCTTTAGCCCGCAGAATTTGCACAAGATTTCTGCGCGGCAGCCCCAAATTCTTTGTATTTACCCCAAAAGACCTCATGCGCATGGCTGTCAGACTGACGGATTTCCTGCGCCTTGTGTGGGTCTCGAAAAAAACTGGCGGCCAGTTTTTGATCTTTCCGTTTTAACCGCTGATCGGCGACGGACTGGATGCAACTGCACAATTTGGCACTTGCTGCGGCACGATCGGCCGTCAGACACGCATTACGGATCAAATTACCTGCCGGGGCTGAGCCTGCTGGCAGGACCACGATCAAAAAGGACAGGAGGATGTTTCGCATCTCTTTATCTGCCATCAATTGTTGCTCTCGAATCCAGAATAACACAAAATCAGCCCTCAGAACAGAGGGCAACCGAGGCGCGCCCACAAGCGACGGAATTCTGCCGCAACCACGTTTGATGCAGCAACGAACCCAGCCGAGGCTTGCAAACAGGGGAAATCCGATGGCCCTGACAAAAACCTTTCCTGCACCTTTCTAACGGCGATCTTGATGAATGCCACGGCCATGCGGAAAACGTGAACCGGGACGGCAAGGCTGCCAAAATCTATCACTACCACCTGACGGATGAATATCCCTTTACGCTGGGGTGTTACAAAGGCACGTCGGTCAAGCCCTGCTAATCGCTGCCGGGTAAGTGCCCCATTCCAGCCATTGCCGTTCCTCGGCCGTCAACAGATTATCCATCCGCGCGTCATAAGCAGCAAGCTGATCGGTGGTCAGCTTGCCCTCCCATTTGTTGCTGGTGCCGGCGTTGAAAAACTCGCGCTTATCTTTCCAGTAACCGTCCCAAACCTGGGGCGCGTATTTGTCGGCATTCTTTTTCATACTGTCAAAACTGGCGGCCTGCACCAATTCAGCCATCAACTCGGCCGGGTGACTGATTTCCATCGCCGCCGCCATCCGCACCATTTCGCGGTCCAGATCGCGGGTCATATCGGCATAATGAAAGATATGGATATTCGGCAAATGCCGCCATTTCAGAAAGCTTTTATACTGGTGAATGCCCGCCTCAAACGTTGTGTTATTGTTGGGGTTCACCTGAAATGGCAAGGTCAACCAAGCCTCGAAACTTTTCACCGGATCGACGTTGTAGATCGGGTTGTCGACCGGATTATTCTGATTCGCACCGTGTTTCAACAACGAGAAATAGATATCCAGCGGATGCCGAAACACGCTGAAATAGATCGCATCCGGCCAGTAAATCACCCCATCAAACGGCGAGTGCGATTTCAGATACCGCCGATGCGTCTGCGCGTTCAGCCGCGCGTTCAGCGCATCCATGGTTTCAAACGTCATTTCGACCCACGGGCTTTCCCCGCCATTGCCCGACGGCACATCCCCCCGCCCGAAAATTAGAAAAGCACAAATCGCCTGCGTCCATGTAGTGCCGGATTTTGGCGAGGTGCAAATGAACACATCCCCGGCCCTATGGTCGAACAACTGCCAGCGCGCGCTGTCCTCTTCCTCGGCGACATAGATATTCTGCTGGGTAGGGAAGTTGGTCATATCCGGGCTCCATTACTTTGAGGCCAAGCTTTGCAGGTGATGAAAAAAACGCAAGTCTCGCGGATCGCTTGCCTGCCGGTCTGGCCGGCAAATTGATTTCAGGCCCGCTGCACACCGGCCGTCAATTCGAATCCCTTGGCCCAGCCATAATTGGGAAACCTGCCCGCACCCCAAGCTTGGCCTGCTTGGATCAGAACCTCACCTAAGCTGATCGTTCTTCTCGACACTGAAAAATGTGAACGTCTCGCTCAGCACCTTGGGCCGGTGCTGATAGTCTTGCCCGTCCGGAATAAAGATCACGTCCCCGGCTTCATAGGTTTCGGTCTGACCAGAATACGCTATCTCGGCCACGCCCTCGATCACATAGCCATAATGCCCCTTAAAACACCACGCCTCGTGCAACATGTCCCGACCCCACTGCACCAGCCTGATCTGCGCATCGCCCTGCTGATAACGCTTGTATTTCATACTGTCGCCGACATCGATCCAGTCCAGGTCGTCGAATTTTATCTTATGTTTAAACTGCATCCGTTGCCTCCAAAGCTGGTCTTCCCAATTCAATCGACTTCCATTGTGACTACGTCAACCCAAACTGCCGCAAGCTTTTCTTACGTGCTTTCGCTCAATTTACGCCAATATTAGTGCTGGCGCGAACAGACCGTTCAACCAAGTTCAACCCATGCCCGATCGACCCACTTGACCAGCCTTCAAATCCCCATCATATCCCGCTTCTATGACAGACCTCGCCCATATCCGCAATTTCTCCATCGTCGCTCATATCGACCACGGTAAATCCACGCTGGCGGATCGCCTGATCCAGTCGACCGGAACCGTGGCCGACCGGGATATGGAGGCGCAAATGCTTGACACCATGGATATCGAGCGCGAGCGCGGTATCACCATCAAGGCCAATACGGTGCGGCTGGAATACGTCGCCAATAACGGCGAGACCTACGAGTTTAACCTGATCGACACCCCCGGCCACGTCGATTTCGCCTATGAGGTCAGCCGTTCGCTGGCGGCGTGCGAGGGCTCGTTGCTGTTGGTCGACACCACCCAGGGCGTCGAGGCGCAGACGCTGGCCAATGCTTACCTCGCGATTGAGGCTAACCATGAAATCGTGCCGGTGCTCAACAAGGTCGATCTTGCGGCGTCCGAGCCGGACCGCATCAAGCGCCAGATCGAAGAGGTTATCGGGCTCGACGTCACAGACGCGCTGGAAATTTCCGCCAAGACTGGCGTCGGCGTCGATGGCGTTCTCGAAGCTCTGGTCACACACCTGCCGCCGCCGACCGGCGACGCGGCGGCGCCCCTGACGGCATTGCTGGTCGACAGCTGGTACGATTCGTACCTCGGCGTGATGATTCTGGTGCGGGTGCGCGACGGAGTGCTGAAAAAAGGCGCGAAAATTCGCATGATGGCGTCGGGCGGGACTTATCAGATTGAGCGGGTCGGTTATTTTTCACCCAAGCCCGTCAACGTTGATGAACTTGGTCCGGGCGAGGTCGGGTTCTTTACCGCCGCCATCAAGACCGTCGCCGACACCCAGGTCGGCGATACCATCACCGAAGATAAACGCCCGGCGGCCAAGCCATTGGAGGGCTTCAAGCCGTCGGTGCCGGTGGTCTTCTGCGGGCTGTTTCCGGTCGATGCCGGTCAATTCGAGGAACTGCGCGACAGCCTCGCCAAGTTGCACCTCAACGATGCGTCGTTCCATTACGAGACGGAATCGTCGGCCGCCCTGGGGCTCGGGTTCCGTTGCGGGTTTCTGGGCCTGTTGCACCTGGAGATCATTCAACAAAGGCTGGAGCGGGAATTTGATCTCGACCTGATTACCACCGCGCCCAGCGTGGTTTACAAAATCCGCACCAATGCGGGGGCGGAGAAAGAACTGCACAATCCGGTCGATATGCCAGACCCGACGCAGATTGATTTCATCGAGGAGCCGTGGATCATCGCCACCATCATCGTGCCCGACGAATACCTCGGCGCCGTGCTGACGTTGTGCACCGACCGGCGCGGCGAACAGATCGAGCTCACTTACGTCGGCAGCCGCGCCATGCTGCGCTACCACCTGCCGCTGAACGAGGTGGTGATCGATTTTTACGACCGGCTGAAATCGGTGTCGCGGGGCTACGCCAGTTTTGATTACGAACTGGCGGAATACCGCGAAGGCGATCTGGCCAAGGTGTCGATTCTGGTCAATACGGAAGTGGTCGATGCGCTCAGCTTCATCGTCCATGCCAACCACGCCGAAAGCCGTGGCCGGGCGATTTGTGAAAAACTCAAAGACCTGATCCCGCGCCAACTGTTCAAGATCGCCATCCAGGCGGCGATCGGCGGCAAGATCATCGCGCGGTCCACCGTCAGCGCCATGCGCAAGGACGTCACCGCCAAATGCTACGGTGGCGACGTCAGCCGCAAACGCAAGCTGCTCGACAAGCAGAAAAAGGGTAAAAAGAAGATGCGCCAGTTCGGCAACGTGGAAATTCCGCAAAGCGCGTTCCTGGAAGCGCTCAAGTCTGACGGTTAGCGGCCTTCGTCTTCTCCGTCGGCGACATTGGGGAGTTCCGGCAACACCGTCTCGCGGTCGAAATCATCATTATCCGTGACATCGTCGCCGTCTTCGACACCGGCGGTTTCCGGGTCTTTGTGGGTCGGGGCCAGTTCATCCTCGCTGTCGTCGAAGCCGGCCTCGCGGGCCTCGTCGACAAGCCTGTCATAGAGTTGATAGTGTTCTTCGTGCCGTTTCAGGTCTTCCGCCTGTTGCGGAGTCATTTTCCTGTGCGGACGCAGAAACCAGGCAAAACATCCGCCCGGCAGACCCAGCAACAGCCACGTCGGCATTGACAGCAACCCTGTCAGGATCGGATTCCACAAGGCGGGCGACAGACGCTCCACCTGAATCTGGGCGATCACCAGCTTGCCCGGCGAGACGGCGTACCACAGGTCGAGGGCCGAGACGAACCCGTTGCCGCCGTGGCGGGACAGGGTGCGGGGTATGACATCGGCCGCCCCGGCGAAGAACGCCAGTGCCAGCATCGCCCAGCCTAGGATATACAAAATTCGCATGACGCTAACTTACCCCGTTCCAGCCCTTTGCGCCGCAACGAATTGCAGGAAAATGCCCGACTTGCCCAAGAAAACACAGCCGGGCCTTGAAATTAGCGCCGAATTCGCCTCTAACCGCGTACCGTTGACCCTTTTGAGCAGGCGTTTTTTCATGCTGCGTATCGATAATCTTACTTACCGGATCGGCCCCAGGGTGCTTCTGGACCAGACTTCGGTGGTTATCAGCCCGGGCCACCGGGTCGGTCTTGTCGGGCGCAACGGCACCGGCAAGACCACGTTGTTGAAGCTGATAACCGGTGAGCTGGACCCCGACGGCGGCGGCACGGAAACACCGTCGCGCTGGCGTATCGGTGTTTCGACCCAGGAAGCCCCGTCCGGTCCGCAAAGCCTGATCGACACAGTGCTCAGTGCGGACACGGAAATGGCCCGGTTGCAGGCCGAGGCTGAAACCGCCACTGATGCGCACCGCATCTCAGAAATCCACACGCGGCTGGCGGACAAGCACGCCCATACCGCGCCATCACGCGCCGCGCGAATTCTCGCCGGGCTGGGCTTCAACGACGAGGCGCAGCAAAAGCCCTGCGACGATTTTTCCGGTGGCTGGCGCATGCGTGTCGCGCTGGCGTCGTTGCTGTTTACGGAACCCGACCTGTTGTTGCTGGACGAGCCGACCAACCACCTCGACCTGGAAGCCTGCGTGTGGCTGGAGGATTACCTCAAACGGTATTCCGGCACGGTGCTGCTGGTTAGTCACGACCGGGGCTTGTTGAACCGGGTGGTCGGCGAAATTCTGCATCTGGAAAACAGCGAGTTGAAACTCTATCAGGGCGGCTACGATCGTTTTGAAGCGACCCGGCGCATGCAGTTGGAACTCAACGCCAAGGCGCGCGCCAAACAGGATGTGCAGCGCGCCCATATCCAAAAATTCGTCGAACGCTTCCGCTATAAGGCGACCAAGGCGAAACAGGCGCAGTCGCGCATGAAGATGCTGGAACGCATGGAACCGATCCCGGAAAACCGTGAAGAGGGCAGCGTCACCTTTGCCTTTCCCGACCCCACGGTGCTGGCGCCGCCGCTGTATACCGCCGAGGACGTGGATGTTGGCTATGACGGCACTGTTATTTTGAACAAGGTGTCCTTCCGGCTCGATAACGACGACCGCATCGCCCTTCTGGGCGCCAACGGCAACGGCAAATCGACGCTAATGAAGTTGCTGGCGGGGCGCCTGAAACCGATGGCCGGGCGTATCAGCAAATCGGGAAAATTGCGGATCGGCTATTTCGCCCAGCATCAGGCCGAGGAACTGGACATGGCGGCGACGCCGCTGATTGAAATGAGCCGCAAACGACCCCGCGACCTCGACCAGCAATGGCGCAGCCAGCTAGGCCGCTTCGGATTTTCCCAGGACCGCGCCGACACCAAGGTGGAAAACCTGTCGGGCGGCGAGAAAGCGCGATTGCTGTTTGCGCTGATGACTTGCGACAAACCGCACATCGTGTTGCTGGATGAGCCGACCAACCATCTTGACGTATCGGCGCGCCAGGCATTGGTGCAGGCGATCAACGCCTTTGAGGGTGCGGTCGTTATCGTCAGCCACGATCCCCACATCATCGCCATGACCGCCGACCGGTTCTGGCTGGTCGATGACGGCGGGGTTACCACGTACGATGGCGACCTCGATGATTACCGGGCCTTGTTGCTGGGTCGCCGCCGCGGTAGCCAGGGCAAGGGTAGCGATGAGCCCGGTGGAAAAAACGGTGGCGTCAAGGGGCCCAATAAAAAACAACTGCGCCAGGCGGCGGCGGAAAAACGCCAAGCCATGTCCGACGGAAGAAAACGCCTGGCGAAGATCGAAACCACGGTGCACCGGCTGGAACGCGAACGCAGTGATCTGCAGCGCGCCATGGCCGACCCGAAACTGTATGAAGGCCCCGGCGGAGACCTGGATGCGTTGCAGAAAAAACTGGGCCGCATCAACAAAGACCTAAAGGCTGCCGAGGACGATTGGGCCACCGCACAAGAAGAATGGGACCGGGAGTCTGAGGCGGTCGAAGGGGCATGACAGACGAGCGGCCCGTTGCCGAATTCTGGATCATGGCCAATGTGCGGCGCTGTAACGCCGAAGGGGTGCCGGCCATGGTGGTGCGCCGGGGCGATGCGCGGGGCGGCACGCTATTACTCAAAATAAACCAGTTCGAAGCGGGCTGCAAAGTATTGACCCAGGCCCGCGACATGGACGGCCAGCCGGGCTGGATGGCGGCGTTCTCGGGCGGGCTGGTAGCCGAGCCCGAAGCCGATGCCTACATTGCCCGGGCAATGGGCCGCGATCCCGATTTGTGGGTCGTCGAGATTGAGAGCCCCGATGGCTGGCATCCGTTTGAAGGCAAGGAGCTTTAGGAAATTTTCCTGAGGCGCCTCACCAACAGGTAACCGACCACGCAAACTTCGATCAGCGGCGCCGCGATAGTCATCAACGCGGGCTCTCCCCATTGCGGCCAGAAAAAGGCCGACAATGGCGATGCGCCAAGAGTTTGCGCCAGCGCCGGTCCTAACGTGTAGGCCAAAACCAGGAACAGAAAGGCCCGCGCATCGGCACTACCGGCGCTTGTGTCGTTTTTCAGGTTGAGGACGAAAATAAAACCGATGTCGCGGATCACGAACAAAAACGTCGCCGCGATGGACAGGCGAATTTGTGCAGGATCGACCAGAGCGCCGGCGGTAAACGCCGCGCCGCCGGCGAGCAGCAATGTCAGGGCGGAACGGGGCACAAGTTCGAAAACCCGCCGCCACTGGCCGGCTCGACCGTAATGGGCCAGGCGGCGAAAGCCGACCCGGTTTTTGGGCTCGCCGAAGGCCATGGCGTAGGCGGCCGTGGCGGCGATGATGAACGCCACCGATGGACCACCGGGCAACGCCGTCAGAATTTCGGGAATGTTCCAGCCGGAAAATTCCAGTCCGCCGAAAAAGGCCATGGCGAAAATGACGAAACCGAGCCACAGCCATGGCCCGTGGCGATACATCAGTTCCAGCCGCACCAGGGCATGGACACCGGCCAGCGCCCAGGCGGCGAAGGCGGCAGCCGCCCCGAGCATGAAATGAGTCTCGGTCACGGCAATGCCGAACCAGGTCGTCATCGCGTAGTCGCCGTTATCTGCCAGACCACCCAGGCCGGAATACAGGAGAACCGCGGCCGGGATCACGGCGACGACTTGGCACCACAATACCTGAACCCGCCCGAAGGCGCGCCTGCGCTGGACCGCCTGCAGGCTCAGCGCGAGGGCCAGCGCGTGGGCCAATAGCCCGGTGGTGATGTAGAGGGCAACGGCGCTCAGCACCGTCCCCGGCCCCCAGTGGGTGGCTTGGGATACCGCATAGATGACCATGCAGATCAGCCCGCCGTACCAAGCGTAGGACGGCGCCCCGAACAGCTTGCCCCAGGCCAATGGCCATGCGCCGATGGCCGACAGGCGTTGTTGATCCCAGGTCCGGCCCAGGACTTCGCCAATCACCGTCTCGGCGGCCAGGCGCGTCCCCCACAGAAAAACCAGCACGATAAAGAGGAAGGCGGAAACCGACCCGGTGATTTCGTCGAGCGCACGGCGGCCCCCCAGAGTGGCGAGCAGAAAGATTGCGCCCAGAATAACCGGCATGGCGAGCAATCGGTACGGCGAAAATTCGAGCCACAGATTGCGGCGGAATTCGGGGCTTGCGATCATTCGGAATCTCCGTTCAGGGTCGCCATGTAGGTGTCGCGCAGGCGTGTGCCTTCGACGCGGAAATCGATTACCGCCAACCCGGCGTCGAGCAGATTCTTAAGAAGATCACAGCGCGCCGCCTCGCCCCCGGTAATGCGGCAATGGCCGGTCCTGCCTTCAACGCGCACGGCGGAAATACCGACCCCGGCGGAGAGAACCTTTTCAAGTCGCGGGTCCGGTGCGATCAGCGTGATGGTCAACCGCTCGTTCTCAACGGTGGCGCTGGGCCCATCCATCGGCCCTTTCATCGACCCTTGGCTGGCGATGCGCCCGCCGCGAATGACGATGGTGTGGGTGGCGTAATCTTCGAGTTCCGACAAAATGTGCGACGACACCAACAACGTCATGCCGTCGTCCTTGAGCTTTACCAACAGGTTCGACAGCCGGAAACGCGCGTCCGGGTCGAGTCCCGAGGCCGGCTCATCCAGAATCAAAAATTCCGGCTGATGGATAATCGCCTGGGCGATGGCGAGGCGTTGTTTGAGGCCCCGCGACAAGGCCCCGGCCTTTTGCTCCAACCGGTCGGCAATATCCAGCCGCTCGGCGGCGGTGCGCACCAGTCGATCCGTTTCATTTGGCAGGCAGCCCTGCGCCCAGGCGACATAGGTCAGGCATTGGCGCACGCTGAGGTCTTCGTACAGCCCGAAGGAATCGGACAGGTAGCCTAAGCGATTGTGGATCTGATGGGGATGGTCGAGACAATCGATGCCGTCGATCAAAATCCGCCCGGAAAACGGTTCCTGCAACCCGGCGAGGCAGCGGATCAGGGTCGTCTTGCCGGCGCCGTTAGGCCCAACCAGCGCGGTGATGGCGGCCCGTGCGATAGTTATGCCGACGCCGTGCAGGGCGCGGTTCGACGGATATTCAAAGACCAGGTCTTCGACGGTGACAAGGGGATTAGTCATTCAGCGGGCGGCGGAATCAGGACCATGAACACGGCCCTGTCCGGGTCGGCGACGGCGACTCCAGCCGCCATCCACCGATCGCCCTGTTGTCGTCGCGGAGTCGCCCTGATGTCGTCCCAATGTCGTCGAAGAGTCGTCCTGCTGTCGTCATCATGTCGTCCTGTTGTCGTCCTAATGTCGTCATTTTTGCACTCCAAAAAGACCATAACACTTTGATTTTGATGGAAACATTCTCCATCCAGGGGGCAAAATGTCGTCATTTGTCGTCATTTTTCCGGCCCGAGTTATAATTAAAGTCCTCAAAAAGAAGTGTTAAAAGAATAAAGTCATATATTAAATAAAATGTCAAGAACATAAAGGGAATATTTACCGCGCCGGCCCGGCAAGTTCGCTCCGGTAAGGCGCCCGCCTCCGTGAGGGGGTCAGGTCTACCCGGCGGGCTTCTTTGCCGCGTTCAGGGTTATTGTCTCGGCAATGGTTCTGAGGCGGAGGTTTTTAAGCATTCGAGGATGATTTTTCAGCTACCAACCGCTCGACCTCGGCGGCAAAAGTTTCCGGGTCCAGGGGTTTGATAATATAGCCGTCGGCGCCGGCATCCGCCGCCTTTGTCTGCCAGTAACTGCTTCTTTGTGCGGTTACGAAAATAATCGCCATGTCCTTAACTTCGGCGCGGCCCCTGAGGTGGTGGCAAAGCTCGACCCCGTCCAGTTCGGCCATCACCAGATCGGTGACCAGGCAATCGGGGTTGTTTTTGATGATGTCGGGAATGGCCATCATCGACGAAATATTGCTGGAAACGGTATGACCGGCGTCCTCCAGAACCGC
The DNA here is from genome assembly GCA_013204265.1 of Rhodospirillales bacterium. GTDB lineage: Bacteria > Pseudomonadota > Alphaproteobacteria > Rhodospirillales > Casp-alpha2 > Casp-alpha2. The sequence continues at coordinate 6,786 of JABMOG010000274.1, read as the reverse complement.
GGTCATGAAGGTGACCATTTTGGGGTCGTCATCAACGACACAAATTTTCATAAACCCTGCCTCTGCTATCGAAAGTTTTCGCCTAATCCCGCATGGTTCTTTCCGGCGGGAACGTCACTGTTACCGTCGTGCCCTGATCCGGGGCGCTGTCCAGTTCAACGGCCGCGCCATGCAGGTCAGCATAGGCCTGTACCAGATTTAGGCCAAGACCGGTTCCGCCGCATTCGCGGGCAAAGGCGCTTGCCACCTGACCGAACCTGGTCATCACCAAGGGTATATCATCAGGCGCAATGCCGATACCGTCGTCGGTGATGGAAATCACCATCCGGCCTTGGGCGTCCAGGTGAGCCATTGCCGTAACGTGGCCGCCGGGGTGGTTAAATTTGATGGCGTTGTCGAGAAGATTGATAAGAATCTGTTTCAGGCGGATGCGGTCGGCGTTAAGTTTCGCCAAGGCGTCTGGCAATTTGGCGTCCAGTTCGACCTCCTTATCCTGGGCTCGGGCGAGAACCATTTTTACGCAGGATAGAATTTCCGAGCTGACATCAACGGGTTCCTCGTTCATCTGGCTATTGCCGGTCTCTATGGAGGACACGTCGAGAATGTCACTCACCAGCCTGAGCAAGTGGTTGCCGGCATCGTTTATAACGCCGGCGTATTCCTTGTAAGTGTCATTGCCAAGCGGCCCGAAGGTCTCGTTTTTTACCATTTCTGAAAAGCCGATGACGGCGTTAAGCGGTGTGCGCAACTCGTGGCTCATGTTGGAGAGAATTTCCCCCTTGGCGCGGTCGGCGGCCTCGGCGCGTTGCATGGCCTGTTTCAGGTCCCGGGTTCTGTCATCGACCATTTGTTCGAGGGTATCAGCCCGTCGGGCGCGCTCGTTATAGAGATACCGGACTTCCAGCATGTTGTGGATTCGATTCAGGGTTTCTTCGCGGTCGAAGGGTTTGGTCAGGAAATCCTTCGCCCCCGACTTGAGCGCCCGGATGCGGGTTTCGGAATCCAGTTCGGCGGTCAGGACAAGAATGGGCAGGTAATCGTCATCACTGGAGTCCCGTAACTGGTCCATGACCTGAAACCCATCCATCACCGGCATGCGGATATCCAGTAAGATGAGGTCGAACCCCGTTTTCGCGTGCAGGCCGGTCACCGCCGTTGGATCGGTGGTCGCCGACACGTTCACATAGCCCTCGGCGGCCAGCATCATGTCGAGCATTTCCACATTGTCGTCCACATCATCGACAATGAGAATTTTCGATTCCAGAAGGGGATTGGGAGCGTCATTCATTATTCAGCGGCCTGTTGATCCCCGTCGGCGTGCCGGTCGCGGATTTCCAGCAATTCCACGTTGCCGGCCAAATCATCGACAATGAAAATGCGGGCATTTAGATTTTTATCCTTGCTCAAACTCACGCCGCAGCCTCCAAAACACGTTTAATTATAGACACTGTGTCCTCAAGATCGATGGGCTTGGTCAGGTATTCCCGGAAACCTGCTTCAAGCCCTTTTTCGATGTCATGGCGGGTCGCCGCCGCACTCAGGGCAAAAACAGGAATATTGGCGGTTTTTTTTGATTTTTGTAATTTTTTCATAGCTTCCAGCCCGCTCATTCCCGGCAGGTTGATGTCCATGATGATCAGATCCGGTTTTTTGGCTTCCGCCAGTTCCAGCCCCAGTTCCGCATTGGGCGCCTGAATCAGCGTCAGTCCGTCGATGCGGCCCACGATCATGTCCATCAATTCCATGTTGGCGGGGTTGTCTTCGACATACAGCATGGTTGCGGCGGTCTTGAGTGTGTGGGCGGCCTGTTTCGGCATCGCCGCGTGCGCGGCCTGGGCAGTTTTAAAGGCATCTTCGTCCGACAGGCGGAATTCAACCGAAACCGTGCTGCCCGTGCCGACTTTACTCTCGAAGGTGATGGCGCCTCCCATCAACTCGACCAGTTGCTTGGTTACGGTCAGGCCGATGCCGGTGCCTTCAATTTCGGTTTTTTCGGCGCTCAGGCGGTTGAACGGCTCGAACAGTTTGTGCAATTTGTCTTGCGGGATGCCTTCGCCGGTGTCGGTGATGCCGATGGAGAGCTTTCCGCTTTGGGTTTCGCGTATCCCGATGGTGATTGAGCCGCCCTCGCGGTTGTATTTGACGGCGTTGGACAGCAGGTTGAGCAACACCTGGTGCAGACGCGTGCGGTCGGCGCGGACCATGCGGAACCTTTGATCCGGTTTCGGGTGGATAATTTTAATATTCCGCGCGTCCGCCAAGTTGCGGATCATGTCGAGGCATTCTTCGACGACCTCGGGCACGGACACATCCTCGATCGACAGTTCAACATGGCCGACCTCAATCTTGGCCAGGTCGAGAACCTCGTTGATCAGTTCCAACAGGTGGCGGCCGCCCTTCAGGATGCGGTTGACGCAGCGTTCCTGGACACTGGTCAGGGGGCTGGACGTATCGGATTCCAGCATCTGGCCGAAACCGAGAATGGCATGCAGGGGGGTGCGCAGCTCATGGCTCATAGACGACAGGAATTCCGATTTGGCATCGTTGGCTTTTTCGGCTTCGGCCTTGGCGATGCGCAGGGCTTTCTCGGTCTGTTTTCGCTCAGTGATGTCGAAATTGATGGTGCCAAGGCCGCTTACCAGACCGGAGGCAGAAAAGATGGGAAACCGCGTGCTGATGACGTTACGCGTTTGCCCGTCGGGATAGAGGAGCGCCTTTTCCCGGGACGTGGCGATTCCACCGTCGATAACCTCCCGGTCTTCAATGTCGAAGGGCACGGCCTGTTCTTCGGGGTAAATGTCGTGAACCGTCTTCCCGACGACGAAATTTCTGCTTATCCCGGTCCATGTCTCAAACAGTCGGTTGACGAACTGGAAACGTCCCTGATTGTCCTTCAGACTGACAAACACCGGAAGATTGTCGGTCAGGGACTGCAATAACCTTCGGCTCTCTCTGCGTTCCTGTTCGGCTTTTTTGCGGCCGCTGATATCGGTGCGGATGCTGATATGCCCGCCGCCCGGCAACAGGCGGTCGGTCGCCTCGATCCACTGTTCGCTGCCGAGGTGCATTTCGTAAGTGTCCCGGTCTTCTTTCCAGGCGTCCAGTTGTTCAGCGACCCATTCGTCTTCGCGCCCGATGGCGTCCTCAAATTCGCCGCGCCGGGCGCCTTCGCGGAGGATGTATTCGTATAGTCTTCCGGGTGCAAGCAAATCGACGGAGCGGGAAAACAAGTGACGAAATCTGCTGTTGGAGCGAACCAGACGGTCTTCGGCATCAAAAATTGCGAAACCATCGGGGATGGTTTCGATCGCCGTCGACAGAAGGTTTTCCGATTGGCGCAGTTTCTCCTCGGCCTGCTTGAAGCGGGAAATATCGCGCACGATACCGGAAAAATGACGCCCGGTTTCCGTTTTGACCTCGTTGACGGAGAGGCTGAGGGGAAATTCGTTTCCGTCTTTGCGCAATCCCCGAACTTCCCGGCTTTTTCCGAGAATTTGCGCCTCACCGCCGTTCCTGTATTTGGCGAGATAACGGTCGTGTTCGCCATGGTGCGGCTCGGGCATCAACATGTTGACGTTTTTACCGAGCATCTCATCGGGGCCGTAGCCGAAAATGTTTTCCGCCGCCCCGTTGTTGGACGTTATCAATCCACGCTCATCAATGGTGATGATACCATCGATCATGGATCCGACGACGGCACTGATGAAGGCTTCCTTCTCACGCAGCGCTATTTCGGCGTATTGGCGCTCCAGAAGGTGGCGATCCACGGCATCGAGAAATCGGTTGCCGGCGGCGGCCACTTTGTCCAGTTCATCGCCGCCGGTTTTGGCGGACGGCAGGCGGGCCTGATTGGGCGCGCCGGGGTCGATCCGGTCGAAGGCAGCGACCAGGTTGCCCAAAGGATTGATGAGGCGGGTACGGAGAAACCAGGCCGTGGTCAGGGTCAGAATAACGAGAAGACCGCCGATCCCGACTGCCGAGACATTGATGCTGTTGGCCAGGGATTTAATTTCGCCGGAAATGATTTTCGCCTTGGCCTGGCGCAGGTCGGCGACCGCGTTGGACAACCGCAACAGGGCGCGCACCGCCGGTGTGTCATCAACGCCGACCTGTCGGTCGATCTGTTCAGACGGAAAATTGATATTGATCAGGGCCTCAGCGCGGGTGATGGCGCCCTTGTATTCTTCGACCACATTTTCAAGTTCGTCGAGGGCGTCGCTTTCTTCCTGGACAATTCCCAATACCCTGTAACCGCTGATGACGATTTTTGTTTCAAGCATGGATTTGTGGGCGCCGAGGAGATATTGCGAATCGTGGCGGATCAGGTAATTCTTGAAATTATGAATCATCCCGCCGTAGCCGATGGCGCCGCGCAAAAGGCCCACATAAGCCTGTTTCTGGATAATGGTGCGCTCGTGGACGGCCCACGATGTGTTCAGGTTGTTGATTTCCCGGACCAGAAACCAGCTGGTGACCAAGGTGATCAAGGCGGCCAGCACCAGGGAGGCAATGAAACCTTTGCCCAGCCTGTCGATAGTCAGGGTTTTCAGGGCGACGGTCACCGCGCTCCCGTAATTGGGGTCAATTGACCGGTGTGCTGCAGGGTTAAAATTTTAACGAGCCGACGCAGCCCGAGATCGATCAGCCCGAATACATCACTCGGGGTTTTGTCGGCAACATTTCGTTCCTCGAAAAAAGGACTGACTTCTACCGGGACCGATGACGCCCTCAAAATATCCTCAGCGACATTGATCAGAACCTGCCCCGAGTGCAGATAGACCATACTGGGTGTCACACGGCCTTGGTCATTTGCCAGAAGATGTTGCAGGTCACTACCGAGCAATTTGTCCGTCGTTTTATCCGGCCTGCGGACATCCAGTTCATTCAGCCGGGCGGCGAACGTCTTGACCATTTCAAGAACGGTTGCGGAGTCCTTTCCGGAAAATTTTTCCGGTGTCATCTGCGCAAGTTGGTTGAGCCAGTCTTCATTCGTGGATCGCGCCCGGGCATAGACGATCAGGGCCTTGTTGATATTGGTCCACAGCCCGAAAACGGGGCTCGGCGTCAAACCCAGTTCCACCGCACGCGCAGACCCAGGTGCAGCCAGGGTCGTGATAAGTAACAAGGCCAGAAAAAAAATTGTTCTTGTAGAGTTATTCATTGTGAAATTTCTGATGAGGGTCTGAATGCCGGGTTATGTTTGTATAGTACTAATTACCTACAAACCACATATTCCAACGCAATTTTTATGCTAAGACAGGCCCATCGAAACCAATTCGAATATTGATTGTCAGGAACTCCCCGCGTGACGGATGGGAAAAAAATTCTGGTCATTGAAGATGACGGGGCGGCAGCTGAACTTATGGAGATGCTGCTTTTGAGTGTTGGCCACCAAGTGACGGTCGCCCATAGCGTCGAAGACGCCTTGGCGGGTTTTGCAGACGCCGGGTACCATCTGGTGATGACGGACCTGAACATGTCGGGCCAGGGGGGCGCCCGAGGGATCATTGAATTCCGCAAACTGGCCCCTGGGATACCGGTCATCGTCGTATCCGCGTCCTACCGCACAATGACGCCAAAAGAAGCCGAGCGGGTGGCCCGGGAAATCGGCGCCACTGCGGTGTTGGCCAAGCCGTTTGAATTCGGCGACCTGACCAACCTGGTGGCGGATGTGTTGGGCCGTCCTTGACGCAAATCAAGGAGACCTTTTCCGATACGGTGCTACCAGTTAAAATAGGGAAATCCACTCGGACAGGACGGCATGGGCACATTTATCCCGAGCGACTCGGCTGCGTTGAAAGCGACCCTCAAAGGTTTGCAGGGGGGTGGATCGTCCCATGGGAACCAGGGCGGCACATCTTTTGATGTTGAAACCCTTATTCCCGGCCATCATGCCCGAATCAAAGACCACTACGCCGACCTCGTCACCGGGCCGTTGGACGCTATGAGCCGGAGCGTGGGGCTTACGGTGCCGCAAAACAATTTCGGCCTGCGGCTCGCCTTCGGGCAGCCGACGGAAGTCGAAGTCTATGACAGGGACATGGTGCTGGACGCGGCGCTTCGCGAAATAATCGGCGAATTCGGCGCGGTGGTCCTTCGCAACGCCTATATGCCGGGCGTCCATCGGGCCGAAGGACAGCGCAATATTTTCCCGGACCTGAGCTTCCATATCGACCGCGGCAGTAACCAGGAAGAACAATATTCCCTGTTCTGCCGCGACCCCTTCGATCCGCAACAGAAAGAACCGCGCGGCAGTTCCACCCTGATTGCCAGCAAATTGGTCTGTTACCTGCAAAAAACGCGCGAAGCCGGTGGCGTGGCGTCGCCACTCGGCGCCCAGTGCAACATTTTCCGCGATGGCGATATGGGGCTTGGTGAAATTATGATCGAACAGGCCTGGGACGCGCCCGTGGGCACCGGCGAGGTTTGTATTGTTGACAATCGCACGGTGTTGCACGCCAGCTACTATAAACCGAGCCGGGGCTATCCCATCGGCGTCCGCTATCTGAAATAGACGGCGCGGGGCGGCAGGGCCCTACGGTTTTTCGCCGCGTTTTAGGCGAATTTCGATGTCGTCCAGCACCGGCATCAGGTCGGCAATGGAATCGATCACGTAATGGGCGCCGCGCTGATACATGGTTGGATAAATACGGTCCCGGTGGGCCTGCTGGACGTCGCCGGGCATGGCATTCCATTGTTCCAGATTGACGCCGACCTCGTTGCCTGAAATGGCAAGGCCGACACCCCAGCCGCCGGCGTTGAGGCCTTCTTCGATGCCGGTCAACG
>JABMOG010000273.1 GCA_013204265.1 Rhodospirillales bacterium | reverse complement strand
GGAAACGCAGGGTGCGTTGCGCCATGGCCGTGTCGATGCGCTGGTAGACGCCCAGCAATGCCTCCATATCCTTCTTATTGGTTTCTTCATTGAGATTGATGCAATAAATGATTTCACCAAACACGTCGAAATCGATTTCGGCGGCCTTGCAGATGATCGCCAGTTTTTCCGATTCCGGGTCGAACATCGCCTGGCGAACGACATCGGTGTTGATATTGACGAGGCGGGCCAGCCCGGCGATGAATTCCGGTACTTTGTCCTGGCGGATCAGGCCCAGCAGCAGCGGCGCGTCCAGTTGTTTCATCTGGTCCTTCCGTGCGATGAACTTTTCGGCCTGATCGAGAGTTTTCGAGCCTTTTTGCTCAGCGAACCATTTTTCGGCATCTTTCATAAGCGCATCGACCTGGGCTTCATCAAGACCTTCATTGGAACTGAGAATTTTTTCGCGCATGGCGTCGGAAACCCGCCAGAACATGTCCTGAGCAAGATCAGCGGGGACGTCTTTGCGTTTGACCAGGGACAGCTCCAACTCGTCATTGTCCTTGGCCCGCTCGACAATGGTCTCCATGCCGCCGCGGGAAAACTGGGCGCCGTTGTTGCCGGCCAGGGTGCCCAAAACGGTGTCGTCGCCTTTGACGACCAGCACGTCGGTAACCTTTTCGCCAATCGATTCCCGCTGGGCGATGGCGTTTAGGTGTTTCTGGCTTTGCGTTTCGGCGATTTCGAGCAGGTCGTCATCTTCAAGGACGGAGCTGTTTTGCAGCATCGGCAAGGCGACTTCGAGTTCGTCGTTGGCGAGCGACAGGACCAAATCACGCGGTGCGTTGGCGACGCTGGAAATGGTTTCGGACAGGTGTTGGCGGACCATGGTTTCGACCTGACTGACCATGCTGCCCATGATCTCGCCGAAATGGGCGATTTCACGTTCGTTCAGGGTTTCCGGGGCAACCATGAACATATCCGTGACTTCGCGCAGCAATTTTTGGCGTCCGTCTTCGGAATTTTCCTTGGTCAGGCGGGCAAGGCTTTCGAGATGTTCTAATTTTTCAGCCACGAAAATTTATCTCTGCAATCAATTTAAAACCAACAACGCCATCTCCCCACCCTGTAAAATGCGGGGAAGTACTTGCGATAGTAATCGAATTCGCAAGGTCAATCTAGCGGGAGGATCGTATAGGCCCTATGGCCTATCACTGTGCAGGCGCGCGCGGGATGCCGCCACGGTTGCGGAGTGGATCAATCCAGTATAAATACCACCGGGATTACAGCGTTATAAAATCAGGTAATAAAACTCCATGCGAACAAGCGGGCAGCTTCTAAAGATACGATGATCTCCGGACCAGGGGTTATGCTCTATGATTGGGCGTCCTTATCGGGGGGCGTCCGATTTTTTTTGGCTCGGCCAAGGATTTGAGACTATGAGTGCAAAAATTTTCATCGACGGCGAAGTCGGCACCACCGGGTTGCAGATCCGCGCGCGCCTGGACGCGCGCGGCGACGTCACCGTCATCAGCCTGGCCGAGCAACAGCGCAAAGACCCCACTGCGCGGGCCGACATGCTGAACACCGCCGATCTGGCAATTCTGTGCCTGCCGGACGATGCGGCGCGCGATGCCGTCGCCATGATCGAAAATCCAGAGGTGCGGGTGATCGACGCCTCGACGGCGCACCGGACCAACCCGGACTGGACCTATGGTTTTCCCGAACTGAACGCCGCCCAGCCAGCCGCCATTGCGGCCTCCAAACGGGTCACAAATCCGGGGTGTTATGCGTTGTCATCGGTGGCGATGATCCATCCGCTGGTGGCGGCGGGGCTGTTGCCGGCCGATTATCCGGTGACCATTAACGCCGTTTCCGGGTATTCCGGCGGCGGGCGCAAGATGATCGAGAGTTTCGAGGATAAGGGTGCGCCGGATTACACCGACGAGGCATTCCGGGTTTACGGGTTGTCGTTGGCGCACAAGCATGTTCCGGAAATCCAGACCCGTAGCGGGCTCAGTCACCGGCCCCTGTTCATGCCCAGCGTCGGGCGTTTTCACCAGGGTATGATCGTTCAGTTGCCGTTGCCGTTGTGGGCGTTGCCGGGAGCGCCAACAGCCGAAGACCTGCATACGGCGCTGGCGGACCATTACCGCGGCCAGCCATTGGTTATTGTCGCCGCGCTGGAGGAATCGTCGCAAATGACAGGCATCCAGCCCGAGGCCGCCAATGGCACCGACGAATTGCACCTGTACGTTTTCGCCAATACAACCGGGGGCGAAAACGAAGGCCAGGCCGTGGTCATGGCGCTGTTGGATAACCTGGGCAAAGGCGCGTCCGGTCAGGCGGTGCAGAATATGAATCTGATGTTGGGGTTAGAAGGCTGATTGATGTTTGCCGATAATTTTGACGACTTGGTTTCCAAGTGCGTGTTGTCAGGGTTTCCCCACCGGATGTTGTACGTTTTTATCCGCGCCGCGTTTTCGGATGACGACGGCGACGCTGTCGGCGCGGTGCAAATCCTGTTCGACGCCCATCAGCCGGTGCAGATAGGATTGACCATCGACGATGTTCGCGCCACCGCAGACGGGCAAAACAGTAATTGGAATTTCGTCGTTGTCGGCATTGCCAAAAATTCCGACGCCACCCTGCCGAGCGAAGACCAGGCCAAGGCGTTTTTGGCTGATATGCGCGAGAAAGTCCTGGTCGGCGATATTGGAGATTTCGCCTTTCTCGACCGGGATGGGGAGCCGGTCGCCGTGGAGACTGATGAGGTCTCGGATGAAGAGGGCGTTCTGCACTAAGCAAATCCCGAGCGGATGGAATATCCGCGACGACGCATTTGCGTTAAAAAAAGCAAATCCCGAGCGGATGGAACATCCACGACGACGCATTTGCGTTAAAAAAATCTATCCGAGGACGTAATTGTCCCTGAGGTAGGTTTCTTCGAACCCGGCCCATTGAATGTTGTGATAGGAATGCTGCGCATCGCCCAGGGCGGCGTCGCCCAGATCGGCGAAGGCCAGGGCCTCGTTTTTTTCGATGCGCTGTGCACGTTCGTCCATTGGAATTCGGTAATCCCTTTACCAGGTGGGCCGGGTGTCGATCAATTCGATAACCTGATCGGCGGGCATTGGTCTGGACATATAATAGCCCTGACCATACTGGCAACCGAGTTCCCGTAAATCGTCCATCTGCGTTTTTTCTTCGATGCCTTCGGCGATAATGTCCATCTCCAAGGCCAGCGCCAGTTGCGCGATAGAACGGACGATCCGGCTGCTGGAATCCGATTTATCCATGTTGACGACGAAGGAGCGGTCGATTTTCAGGGTGTCCAGCGGGAACTGGTGCAGATAGCTGAGGCTGGAATAACCGGTGCCGAAATCGTCAATGGCCAGCAAAATGCCGAGGGCTTTAAGTTTTTTCAGGGCGTTTGCCGCATGGTCCGGGTCCTCCATCATCAGGGATTCGGTAATTTCCAGCTTGACCGTCGCGGGATCCGCGCCGCTTTGTTTGATAATACTGGCCAGCAGAACGATTTCATCCAGGTCGGCCAGCTGCAGGCCCGAGACATTGACGCTCATGAACGGCGGAGGCAGGTCGGGAAAGGCTTTGGTAAAGCTGTCGAAAAACCGTTTCTGGGCCTGAAGGGCGTCTTCCAGGGCCAAACGACCGAGTTCGATGATCAAACCGGTTGCTTCGGCCAGCGGGATAAAATCCACCGGCGAGACATAACCGCCGTCTTTTTTCCACCGCATCAGGGCTTCGAAGCCGGCGATGTGTCCGCCGTCCAGGGAGACGATGGGTTGGTAATGCATTTCGAATTCCCCGGCGCCCAAGCCCCGGCGCAAGTCACGTTCGCTATGAATTCTCTCAAAGGCGAGGGCGCGGATTTTTTCCAAGGACAAATCAACACCGTCCGGTGTGCTCCGCATGCCGGACAACTGGTTCTGAGCGCTGCGAAACCGCGCCAGGACGATCCTTAACAACAGGTCCATCATCGGGTCTTGCGATCTCAGCGGTTGAATAAACCGGGAGCGCTGGATTTCGATGACTTCGGTATCGACTTTTGCGGTCACCGTCGCCGAACGGGGGGCGTCGTCGATCATCGACATTTCGCCAAAGATTTCACCGGCGCCGAGTTCGGCAATGACAATGATTTCCTCATTATTCGGGATGGAAACCTCGACTTCACCGCTTTCGATGAAATAGGCATGGCGCCCACGGTCGCCGATGCGGAAGATTTCCTCGCCGGCGGAAAACGTTCTCGATGAAATAAATTCAGGCACGGGCCCCCCCCAATCGCAATAGGTGGTTGAATATAAGCATATTTTTTGAAGGATTTGAAAGAAATGTATACTAAGCAATCCCCCAAATTGCAGTTGGTATTTTAAATGGGGAGTCTTAAAAGAAGGATAATGGGATATGGACGAAACGGGCGGATGTCTTTGCGGCGCGGTTCGCTACCGGGTGACGATGGACCCGATGGCGGTATCGCACTGCCATTGCACGTTTTGCCGTCGCGCCTCGGGCGCCGCTTTCCTGACCTGGATGACGATACCGTCTGCGGGTTTCGCCTACACATTGGGCGAACCGGCGATTTACGGCTCGTCGCCCGGTGTGGAACGGCATTTCTGCGGCGATTGCGGCACCAGCCTTCTGTTCAGGGCCGAGGCGCACCCCGAGGAAGTGGACGTGACGGCGGCAAGCCTGGATAACCCGGCGGCCGTGGAGCCCGTTGATCATGTTTGGGCGGGAGGCATGCTGCCCTGGTTCGATTTTTCAGACGATGGCCTGGCCAAGCTTGAACAGGCGCATTGGCAGCACGGATACCCGAAAGGAAAGTAAGGCCACCCCCTGGCGCGTTTAAATATCAATCTGCTCGACGAATCGGGCGTGTTCCTGAATGAAATCGAAGCGCAGTTCGGGCTTCCTGCCCATCAGGCTTTCCACCAGTTTCGATGTTTCCTTGGCTTCGAGAATTTCCTCGTCGGAATGACGCAGCGGCACAGTGACCCGCAGCAGGGTTCGGGTTGCCGGGTCCATGGTGGTTTCCTTCAACTGCTTGGGCG
>JABMOG010000272.1 GCA_013204265.1 Rhodospirillales bacterium | reverse complement strand
CGCCTCCAGCTACCAAAAGTCGCTTAACCTCAAGCCCGATTACGCCATGGCTCATAACAACCTTGGAAATACGCTTCTGGAGCTGGGGCGGCTGGATGAGGCCATTGCCAGCCTGCACAAGGCCCTGATCGAAAATCCCGATTTTGTCGTGGCGCACAACAACCTCGGCAATGCGCTCAAAGCACTGGGAAAGCTGGATCAGGCCGTCGATAGCTACCAAAGGGCGCTTAGCCTCAAGCCCGATTACGCCGAGGCCCATAACAATCTGGGAAACGCTTTGACAAAACAGGGACGCCTGGATGAGGCCGTCGCCAGCTATCACACGGCCCTTAGCCTAAAGCCCGACCTTGCCGATGCGCATAACAATCTTAGCACCGCACTGAAAGACCTGGGGCGGCTCGATGAGGCTGTCGCCAGTTGCCAAAAGGCGCTGAGTCTCCATCCCGATTACGCCGAGGCACACAGTACCCTTGGCAATGCGCTCAGAGAACTAGGCAAGCCGGATGAGGCCGCCGGCTGTTATCAAAAAGCGATCACCCTCAAGCCCGACTTCGCCGAGGCGCATAACAACCTTGGCAATACGTTCCAGGAACTGGGGAATTTGGATGAAGCCATCACTTGTTACCACGATGCCCTGACCATCAAGCCCGATTACGCCGAGGCCCATAGCAATCTTGAACTGGCATATAGAGAACAGGGAAAAGTTGACGAAGCGGCCAAGCAAATTGATTTGGCGCTCTCCTTTAAACCGGAAAACGCCGGTTGGCTTATTCGCAAAGCGCTACTTTTACCCATAGTCCCCTCTTCACAAGAAGAAATTCAGCGCCACCGGGAAACCCTGCAAAAGGCCATTCAGGACTTGCTCAAACAAAACCTGACCTTGGAAAACCCCAGCGTTGAGGTTGGTGTAACCAACTTTTATCTGGCCTATCACAATCAAAACAACCGGGAAATCCAGGAAGATATCGCCAGACTGTACGCTGCGGCATGCCCCAGCCTGACGTACGAGGCGGAACACTGCCGGCCTGAAGGCCGGAAAGACCGAGACAAAAAAGACATTCTTCGCATTGGAATTCTGTCGACCTTCTTATTCGATCACACCATTGGATTACTCACACGCGGGTTCATTCAACATCTTTCGAGGGACCGGTTCGAAGTTATCCTTTTCCGCCCGCCCAGGAAAAAAGACAAAATTTCCGAGGCCATGGAACAGACCGCCGATAAGGTTGTCCCCTTGAGCGGCAACCTGAAAAGGGACCACCATACTATCGAGGCTGAAAGGCTGGATATTCTTTTCTATCCTGACATCGGCATGTCGCACTATCCCTACTGCCTTGCCTTCGCCCGCCTTGCGCCCATTCAGGCTGTTACGTGGGGCCATCCCGATACAACCGGAATCCCCAATGTTGACTATTTTATTTCATCCGAGCTTCTCGAAATTTCGGACCCATTGGATCATTATTCCGAACGCCTGATAAAATTGCGAAATGTGCCGACGTATTACATTTATCCCGACCTTCCGGAAACCAAGTACCCTGCCGGTGATTTCGGATTGCCGGAAGACATCAGGCTGTATGTTTGCCCCCAGTCGCTTTTCAAATTTCACCCGCAATTCGACACTGTTCTAGGCGAATTGCTGCGCCGTGACCCCCAGGGATGCCTGGTGCTGATCAATGACCAGGCGGGCGGAAACTGGCAGAAGCTTCTTCTCGAGCGATTTTCCCAGGTGTTCCCCGATGTCGTCGAGCGCGTCCTTTTTGTTCCGAAAATGCCCCGCGAGAAATTCCTGGGGCTCCTCCTTCTGGCCGATGCACTGATCGACATTCCGACTTTCTCGGGCGGCAATTCTTCCCTCGAAGCGTTGTCCATGGGCGTGCCAATCGCAACCTGGCCACAGGAATTCATGCGGGGCCGCGTAACAGCCGCCTTTTACAAACAAATGGGACTCAGCGGTTTGATCGCAACAGATGCCGAATCTTACCTGCAACTGGCCTTACGCCTTGCCCAGGACGCTGACTTTAAAAGCCAAATGCAAGCCGACATAAAAGCAAATATCGACACACTTTTCGAACGCCTTGAAACAGTTCAGGAGATGGAAAACTTCTTCATTGCAGCGTTTGAGGCGTGGAGAACAGGGGGCGTTTTAAAGAATTCCTCAACCGGAGAATGGTCAGCATCTAGGATAGAGGGGACTTCTTCACCGTGACACGGTTGGGGATGCCGGCCACACCAGGGCATAGGTTGATTTGTCTACGTTGGTCTGGTTGTCGGCGATGGTGATTTCGGCGCCATGCACCTTAACGGCCGAATTGATCGGATTGTTGAAAATCAATTTTCGAAATTGTTGGTAATCCAGGGCGCTGAAAACGTCGCCCCGCTGTTGCAGGAATCGATGCAGGTCCGGCAGTGTGAAACACCAGCGCGCGAGGTCGATGCTGAAGCATGGCTCGCGCACCAGTGTTTCCAACAGGGCCTTATCTTTTTGAGCGACCTGCTCAAAAAAAGAAATCAGGGCCTGTTCAATGGCCGGCAATTACCAGGTCTTATACGGCAGGAATTTACCGTTCAGGGTGACGACGACGCGGTCGCCAGCGGGGTTTTTCTCTTTGTCGATATCCATGGAAAAGTCGATGGCGCTCATAATTCCATCGCCAAATTTTTCGTTAATGATCTCTTTAATAGTATCGCCATAGACACCGACGATTTCGTACAGGCGGTAGACCACGGGGTCTTGCGGCACTGTCTTTTCCCAGGATTTGTGGGGGAATTCCTGCAATGCCGTGCAAACGTCCTCTTTGAGTTTAAGGATTTTGCACAGATCTTTCGCGGCCTTCTTGGGCATGGTGTTCATGCCAAGGCAGGCCGACGCAACAAACGTCTCACCCATTTTAATCTTGGCGGCAATGGCTTCCCATGTCAGGCCTTTGGCTTTTTTCGAGGCGACGATGAGATCGGTCATTTCTTCTTTGGTCATTTTGCATCCTCACTTGAAAGTAATTTTTTAAGAAGCGGCACCCACTATTACACGGTGATTTATTTTATTTCAAACCGCCTTGCAAAACTCAACGGCAATGGGCGACTACTCCGCCGCAACCGGCGTTTTTATTGCAGCGAACAGGTGGAATGATAAGCCACCCGCAAGCCCGGTGCCTGGAACTTAAGAATGTTTTACGGGTTTTGGTTCTGGAAAGACGGCTCCAACATGGGGCATGGTCTGCGCTTTCGAATGGGTGTTTCCTCGAGCCGCCGAACGGCCCATTCCGACGCCACCTCTGAAAATGCCTGACAGGCCGGACTCTTGTAACCGCTTTTGCGGTAAAAAAGCGTGATTGCCTTACGGGGTAATTCCGGCGACAGCTGAATTGAATACAACCCGCACTGGGTGTGAACAATGCTGTTGGGAAGTATGGTGGCGAGCCGGCCGACCTGAATCATTTCTATAATCACGCTGAGCGAGTTGGATTCCATGGGGATGCGCGGGGCGATGCGGTTATCCAGACAATACTGGTCTATGTGGCTTCGCAGCGCAAAATCGGTATTGAGCAGCGCCAGCGATTCTTGCCCGAATTCCTGCGCGCTCATTGGTGTCTTTTGTCCGGCCAGGGGGTGCGCATTGCCGACGGCCAGGCAGAGGTTTTCTTCAAAAAGCAACTTCGTCTCGATCTCACTCGATGGCTCCACACCCGAAACCAGTTTGCCAAAAGCAATACCGGCATCGATACGGTCTTCAGCCACGGCGGCCTCAATGTCGTCCTGGGGCATTTCCAAAGTGCTCAAGGTGATCCCAGGGAAGCGGCTGATAAAGTCTTCCAGCAAGGGGCAGGTCAGGTAATCGGTGATCGGGTTCCAGCCCAAGCGGAGCGAACCACGGCTCAGGTTTTTCACGTCGTTGATGGCCCGCCTTCCCGCGTCCAATTCCCCCCGGGCGCGAAGGGCATGGCGCAAATAGACTTCGCCGGCATCGGTCAACCGCACGCCCCCCCGTCCGGACCTGTCCAATAGCGGTGACTGCAATGACTCCTCCAACCGCTTGATTTGTTGCGACAAGGTCGGCTGGGAAACATGCAACGCCTCAGCCGCTTTCGTGTAGCTGCCGAATTCTGCAATGGCGAGCAGGTATTGCAGAGAGCGCGGAAAAATGACCCGTCGTTGCATAGGTAAATCCTATGGGTTTCATAAAAATAAAATCTTGGACTAATAATATCCCTTCCTCTAAGGTTTTCGTCAAGTACGCAAAATAGCCCGCAAATAAGGCGTTTTTCACCCTTTGTAAAACGCCTTAATTAACGCAAGGCTAAAGACGGCTTGTTAGACAATAATTGACGGGGGAGTCCCAGACCATGTCATCGACTACCAGAGACAAAGTGATGCGGCATCTTGATGTTGTCGGTCACCTACAGCCAGCCCTGCATCTGCCTCAGCATGCGCCATATCCCGATTTAGTCGATAACGCCCATTACAGAGCGTATACGCGAATGTCGCATGATGTCGGTGGCGAACCGGATGTGCCGATAACGTGGGAAGAAAAAGAAGAAGAGCAGTGGGAGCACAATACCTTTGTGACCTGCGAGGTTCTGGCTTGGCGCGGCATCTGGAACGCCGAGGAACGGCGCCGCCGACAGAATGTCGATGTCGGACAAACCCAATACCTGGGCCTGCCTTATTACGGTCGGTGGTTACTTACCGCGGCCAGGATTTTGGTCGACAAGCAGTACGTTACCGGCAGTGAGCTGTCCGACAAAATCGCGGAGGTTAAAAAACGCTATGAGTAAACCACATTACGACATTGAGCATCACATCAAGAAAGCCACTGGAATTGGCGATCCCCAGTGTTTCAAGGGCGAGGCTGGCAAGGCCAAGTTCAAAATTGGGGATACAGTACGAGTCAAGGATTTGCCGGATATTTTTTACAACCGCTGTCAGGTCTATACGCGGGGCGTACTCGCTACGGTCGTTGAGCTGGTTTATGAAAGCCCGGCTCCGGAAGATGAGGCTTGGGATAACTGCGATAACCCCGAATGGTTCTACAGCCTGGTTTTCAAGCAGAAGGATATCTGGCCGGATTATCCCGACGCGTTCGCAAAAGACACATTGGAGACCGAGTTGCCCGAACGCTGGCTGGAATCGGCGTAACTTGAGTTAACGGATAAAGAACAGAGCAGGGAGTTAAGAACAGATGTCAAAAAAAGATGATGGGCATGGGCATGCGCATAACCCGCCCGCACCGATGGTTGATGAAGTCAGCGAGTTCGAGATACTTGAAATCGCCGTTCGTGAGTTGGCTATTGAAAAAGGTCTTTTTACCGCTGAAGACCATCAGACCTGGACTGAGTACATGCACACCCTCGGCCCGCTGCCCGCGGCGCGCCTTGTCGCCAAGGCATGGCTGGACCCCGAGTTCAAGAAACTCGCGGTGGCCGATGGCGTCAAGGCCAGTCTGGAGGTTGGGATCGACTGGATCAACACCATGCCGACAAAATTTGGCACGCCGAGTGACTACTGCAACCTGCGCGTTCTAGAAGACACACCCAAGCTGAAGCATGTGGTCGTGTGCACGCTGTGCTCGTGCTATCCGCGACCGATCCTCGGCCAATCACCGGAATGGTACCGGACCCCGAACTACCGTCGCCGGCTGGTTCGCTGGCCCCGGCAGGTGCTCGCGGAGTTCGGTCTTCTGATCCCCGAGGATGTGGAAGTCAGGGTTGAAGACTCGAACCAGAAGTCCCGGTTCATCGTGCTGCCGGTACGCCCTGAAGGCACCGAAGGCTGGAGCGAGGAACAACTGACCGAGATCGTGACCCGCGATTGCATGATCGGTACGGCAGTACCAAAACCCGGCAAGACTACAAATGACGTACGTCCGATCCACCCGGCAGTTCATCCAGTGGACCATCATTAGGAAGTCTCATGACCGATATCAATCCAGAGAAGATCGACCTCGATAAGGAGATGACCAGCCGAAATTTGGATTCGTCTCCTATTTCGCTGCTTGATAAAGTCAAGAAAGAAGGGAGGGTCTGGGAAGAACTGTGCGAACAGTACGGTGTGGATAATCCCGACCCCCCGTGGAAGATCACGCTTGATGCTACTTGTGATGTGCTGTCTGAAGTGTCTTGTGCAATTCCCGTTCTTGAGCGCCGCTGGGAAGAAGACGAACTCTCGGAGAGTTTGTACGCGGATGTCCCTTTCCCGGAGCGACAACTGCTGGCGTTGGCGCACTCAATGATCCGGCGCGGTCTGGTGGATGAGGACGAGCTTGCGAAGCGTATGACACTGGTCGAGAAACGCCTCAATATGGTTTAGGGGGATTTGAGCGCATCTACCGTCCATCGGGGGCTGGCGTTCCATCCTGTAGATAGGATTTATTAATGGCTATCCGCGGCGTTCACATAAAGATCAATGATCTTAACCACCGTTACACCTCGAAGAGCCCGATAACATTCCATCGTGTTAATATAGATTCGCCTCAGGGCGAGTCCCTCGTCATCATCGGTCGTTCCGGTTGTGGCAAATCCACCCTTCTCCATGTTTTGGCTGGCCTGATGCGCCCTACGGGCGGCACGGTTTCACTCAATGGCGAACTGGTTAAAGCACCGTCGCCGCGTTGGGTGATGATGTTCCAGGCGCCCCATCTCTTTCCCTGGATGACGGTCGAGCACAATGTCGGTATTGGCCTCCACTTCGCCCATTGGCCAAAAAAAGAAATCAAAGAACGCGTCACCGAAGTCCTTGGCCTTGTCCATCTAGAAGACTATGCCGACAGCAACGTCCAGGACCTTTCCGGTGGCCAGCAACAGCGCGTCGCCCTTGCCCGCTCTCTGGTGATGGAGCCCGAATTGCTTCTTCTCGATGAGCCCTTCTCGGCGCTTGATACTTTTACCCGCACCAGCCTGCAAAAAGATGTCCGTTCCATCGCCAAGCGCTTGGGAATCAACCTGGTGATGGCCACCCACGACATTGACGAAGCGGTGTTGATGGCCGACCGCACGCTGGTCATGGCCGGGGCGCCCGGCAAGATCGTTCACGAATTAGCGGTTGATCTCGACGATCCACGCGAACGCCAAGACCCGGCCGTTCAGGCCATGCGCGCAAACCTGATGCAAATTTTCCACGATGCAACACACTCGCAAACGGATGGCTCCGGCTCGAAAATTGATGACGTGTTGTCCGAAACCGAAGTTGTCAGCATCAATCAGCATGTCTGAACATTAGTTCAGGCCCGACCAACCAGAGGAGAATGCCGAGATGAAAAAAATCTACAAGCAGCACGGGGACGGCATCCAAGATCCAAATCTTACTGTGGAGTATGACCCGACTTTCAAAAGTATTCTGGGCTCCGGTGTCAACCGGCGCGAATTTCTCGAAGTAGGCGGCATGGCAGCCTTGGGCAGTGCGCTGCCTTCGGTCACTTTCGCTAAAGAAAAAGAATGGGACCCGGTGGTCCGCATCGGCTACATCCCCATTACCGACGCCGCAGCATTGCTCGTCGCGCATGAATTGGGCTTCTTCAAGAAAGAGGGCATCGATTCCGTTCGCCCGACCCTCATTCGTGGCTGGTCGCCACTGGTCGAAGGCTTTGCCTCGCATCGGTTTAACCTCACGCACATGCTGATTCCAATTCCGATTTGGATGCGCTACGGCAACAAGTACCCGTTGAAGATCACCGCTTGGGACCATACCAATGGCTCGGCCATCCTCGTCGGCAAGAACAGTGGCATTAGTTCGCCTAGGGATTTCGGTGGCAAACAGTTCGCCGTGCCGTACTGGTATTCGATCCACAACATTGTCACTCAAAAGATCATGAAGGCTGCCGGGATCAAACCGGTGATCAGGCCGCAAACCGCCAAACTGGCGCCCGACGAGTGCAATTTCATCGTTTTGCCGCCCCCGTCCATGCCGCCCGCACTCGCGGCCGGGTCTATCGACGGGTATTGCGTGGCCGAACCGTTCAACGCCTTGGGCGAACTCAAGGCCGGCGGCAAGGTTCTGCGCTTCACCGGCGACGTTTGGAAGGGGCATCCCTGCTGCGTCGTTGTCATGCACGAACAAGACGCCATGGACCCCGCCCGCGCGGCCTGGGCGCAAGGCGTGCACAACGCCATCGTCGCGGCGCAGATTCATCTCGCCGAGAACAGAGAGTCGATGTCGGAAATGTTGTCTCGCGACGGCAAAAAATATCTGCCGTTCCCGAAAGAGGTGATCAAGCGGGCAATGATGTTCTACGACCCCGCTTACTACAAAAATCCGCAGGCGATCAAACATGCGAATTGGGATCAGGACCGCATCAACTTCCAGGGCTGGCCATACCCGTCAGCCACCGAGCTTGTCGTAAACGACCTCAAGGAAACCGTGCTCACAGGCGACGCGGGCTTCCTCGACAAGCTGACGCCGGCGCACGTCAACAAAGACCTCGTCAATTACGAGTTCGTCAGGAAGGCGCTGGAAGCAAATCCCAAGTGGAAAAACGATGCCAGCGTCCCGACTTCGGGCGATCCCTACACCCGCACGGAAGTCTTTGAACTATGAACGATGGCGCCGCAATCGCCCAAGTGGCCAATAATCCACGCCTGAAGTCTATGGGACGGAGCCTGTTTAACTGGGCTGCGGGTCTTGCGGTGCTTTTCGCTTTTTGGTGGCTCGGAGGATACCTTCTCTTCATTAACCCCGACACGACGAACTTTGCGGACTTCGGGCCTATCCCGACGCTCAAAGCGTTCCCGGTATTGTGGGGAGAGGGTACGATCCAGGCTGCCATTGCGTCCAGTAGCTATCGGCTGGCCGTCGGGCTTTCCATCGCCATCCTGTGCGGCATACCAATCGGCATCCTGCTTGGCCGCAGCAAGACGTTTCGTGAACTGAGCAATTCTCCGTTCCAGTTGCTACGGATGATCAGCCCCCTCTCCTGGGAGCCGATCGCGGTGATTGTGTTTGTGACGTGGAACCAGGCAATCATCTTTCTTTTGGCGATTGCTTCGGTCTGGCCGGTGGTTTTCGCAACCGCCGCTGGCCTGGCCAAGGTCGACCCGGCCTGGTTCAAAGTTGCGCGCAATCTCGGTGCCAAGCCTTGGCATTTGCTAACCCAGATTATCCTGCCGGCGATTGCTTTCGACGTTCTAACCGGTATTCGCTTGGCTCTGGGCGTCGCTTGGATCGTGCTGGTGCCGGCGGAATTTCTCGGCGTGACCTCCGGCCTTGGTTATTCCATTGCGGATGCGCGCGAAACGTTATCCTACGACCATCTCACGGCGATGGTCCTCGTCATCGGGATTTTCGGCTACATACTCGACAGTACCTGCGTCTTGCTTATCAAGCGTTACGGCTACATCCGTTCAGCTTGAGGCGCAGCCACTGAATCAGTTATATTTAATTAATATTGTTCAACCAAAGGGGAAATGAAAATGCAAAACCAAACTTCAACCGCTGCGGCCCTGTCTTCGACAACAATTTCGACGACAGTCTCGAAGCCTGTGCAACTGGCGTCGGCCTTTCTGTTGGGAATCCTGCTCCTGTATGGCGCTGGTTTGGCGCAAACGTCGGCGGCGCATAACGCGACCCATGACGTGCGCCACGCTATGGGCTTTCCCTGTCACTAAAAACTAAGGGTTGGTGCTGTGTTCTTTCGTCGTATCGTATTTTCCGCGCTTCTGGTTGGGGGGCTTTCCGGGTTATTGCTTACCGCAGTTCAACTCTGGCAAGTCATGCCAATCCTCCAGAGCGCGGAGCGTTTTGAGGGCGAGCCTGCGTCGGCACCGTCCCATGACCATGCGACACACGAACACCCGACCGAACCATGGGCACCGGCGGACGGAATCGAACGTACCGGCTTCACACTCTTGACCAACGTGTTGACCGCCGCCGGTTTGGCCCTGGTGGTAATAGCGGCCATGGTGGCCTCACTTAAGGCCAACCCACCGACCAGCCTTAACTGGCGGCACGGGGTACTCTGGGGAGCCGCCGGGTACACCGTGTTCTTTCTGGCCCCGGCGCTGGGCCTTCCGCCCGAAATTCCGGGCGCGGCGGCTGCTCCCTTGGAAGGTCGCCAGCTATGGTGGCTGTTCGCCGTGGTGTGTACGGCTACAGGGCTCGCCGGTGCAGCGTTCGGAAAATCTTACTGGCGCTGGGCAGCCCTCGTGTTGTTAGTAGTGCCCCACCTGGTGGGCGCCCCACATCCATCTACGGCCATGTTCGCGGGTCAGCCACCCGATGCGGCCGCCGAGCTGACGGATCTAGCCCGACAGTTCATTGCCGCAACTGCGGTCGCCACCGCCGTGCTATGGCTGGCGCTGGGACTTTCGTCGGTCTGGACGGTACGGCGCTTCGTGGAGCCCTCGGATTAACTTAGAAGGAGAAATGACTATGCAAAATAAAACGTCAACTGTTGCCGCCATGCCTGCCGCAGCTATTTCAACGACAATCTCGAAACCTGTGCAATTGGCGTCGGCCTTTCTGTTGGGAATCTTGCTCTTGTATGGCGCTGGCCTCGCGCAAACGTCGGCGGCGCATAACGCGACCCATGACGTTCGCCACGCTCTGGGCTTCCCCTGTCACTGAATACTAAGTTTTAAGTTTTCGAAGTAATTCAATAATCGGTTGCCAGACCATGGGGCGCGAAAGTGCCGCTGACAGACGGTGTTGCTCGCTTGACACTGAACCGAACTAGGAAAAAACACTGAAATGTCTAGTCAAATCAACATTGTATGCGTTTCCGGTACGCGTGAAAAACTGCAAATGGCGGCGATGATCGCATCCGTTGCCGCCGCGTGTGGCGACGAGGTTACGGTGTTCTTCTCGATGAATGCCTTGGCGTTTTTCGTCAAGGGCAACACCGATGACGCACCGGTTGAAGGCGAATTCGGGACGCTGATGGAGCAAAAGGGTGTGCCGCCATTCAGGCAGCTATTCCAGCAGGCAGCCGAACTCGGCGACGCGAAGTTGCTGCCGTGCTCGATGGCAATCGATTTACTAGGGGTCAGTCAAGACGACCTGGAGCCGGAATTTGGTCCACCGACGGGGCTAACGCGCTTTTTAAGTGACGCCGAGGGTGGACAGTTACTCAATTTCTAACCGCGACGTATCGAATAAAAATTCAACAGGAGACTTTTTAAATGAGTGAGACCAAAATCGTCGATGCGTGCAACACCTACTGCCCCGGGCCGCTCATGGAACTCATTACCCACATGAAACAGGTCGAAGTGGGCGATACAATCGAACTGCTGTCGACTGACCAAGGCTCGGCCGACGATGTCCCGGAATGGGTCAACAAGTGCGGGCACGAGATGGTTGGCACCGAGAAAGTCGGAGAAATTTGGCATATCTCGGTTCGCAAGGCCAAATAATACGATTTTGGATAAGTTGATATTCGTAGTATCGGCGGCAAGGAACGCCCAGGTAAATTTAATCGGGAGGATGTGATGAGAATCTTAGTCGTTGGTGGTGGCACAGCCGGTACCATTGTGGCCAACAATCTCGCGCGACGCCTGGCTGGCGAGATACGCAACCACAAGGCCCGGATCACGATGCTGTCGGCCTCTGATCAGCACATGTACCAGCCTGGCCTGCTGTACGTCGCGTTCGGACAGATGATGCCCGACGAGCTTTATCGCGACCAAAGGGGCCTACTCGAACCTACTATCGATTTTCACGTCGACCCGGTCGAAGAATTCGAGCTAGACAAAAATCAGGTAAGGACCGTTGGCGGCAAAGTCCACGAGTACGATATCCTCGTGATCGCCACCGGTTCGCGCATGGTGCCCGAGGAAATCCCCGGATTGGTCGAGGGGTCCGAGACCTTTTACACCGAAGAATCGGCCATTAAGATGTTCAAGGCCCTGCGCGAATTCCAGGGCGGAAAGCTCGCCATCACCGTCGGCGTCCCGCACAAATGCCCGATAGCCCCGATCGAGGTGACGTTTTCCCTGCACGATTATTTCAAGGCGCGCGGCATCCGCGACAAGGTACAGATGAAGTACCACTACCCGATCAACCGCATCCACAGCATCGAGAACGTTGCCAAATGGGCCAAGCCCGAATTCGACCGCCTCGGCATCGAGTGCGAGACACTGTTCAACGTCAAGGAAGTCGATCCGGTAAAAAAAATCATCAGGACCGAGGAAGACACCGAGGCCGAGTACGACCTGCTCATTTCTATCCCCGAGCACCGCGGCATGGAAGTGATCGAGACCAATGATCTCGCACCGCGCGGCTGGATACCAACCGACCGTCACTCGCTCCTCATGGAAGGTCATGACAATGTCTACGTGCTGGGCGACACCACCAACCTGCCGGTCAGCAAGACCGGCTCGGCCGCACACTTCCAGGCCGAGGTGGTCGCCGAAAACATCGCCGCGACCATTAAGATCGGAACCCCGGTGCGCGACTACGACGGCAAGGTGTACTGTTTCATTGAGGCTGGCCATGATCGTGCGACCTACGCCATGTTCGATTACCTCAACCCACCGGACCTGAAGGAGCCGAATCAGTCGATGCACTGGTTCAAGGTATCCTATAACCAGATGTACTGGACCACAGTACGCGGTCTACTCTGAGGAGCACGCCATGACTACCCCAACAGAAAAAACGCCCGCCCCCGAGGGTCAATTCGACCCCTCCACCGATCTTGCCCAGTTGTACGAACTGGCCACTCTCGTTACGGCTGCCAAGGATGCGCTGTCCGACGAGATGGTCAACCGGCTGTCCTCGGCTTTCAGCGAGGGCATTGTTCTTCTCGACCGTCTGACGCGCAACGAAGGATTGATGCAGTTGCTCCAGGTTCTGGATCGCCCGGAGAGCCAGTACCTTCTCAAAAGCCTGGCCGATGCGCTGGGCGAGATGAGCCGGGAACTGGCGACCGCCCCGCCGGCCAAAGGCGGTCTCTTCGCGATGATGAACCTGGCCAGCCAGCCAGGCACCCAGGAAGGGCTCAGGGCGATGTCGATACTCGGCCAGCATTGGAATGACAGTCTGCGCCAGATGCACCGCGACGGCGGCAAAAAATAACAAAGGGACCGCAACCCGAAAGGAACAATCCATGTCTGATCAAGACTATGACTTGGCGCAATATGTCGAAGACCTGCGCACAATTACCAGCGAAGAAACCGACAATAAGGTTATTTTGCAGCGCGTCTCGCCGCTGGCCAAGAAATTCGCGGCCTCCCCCGGCCTCATTAAGGACGAATACTACGCCTGCAATGTCGAGCAAGGGTATAGCTTGCACCTGCTGCACGAGGATGAAGACCACGGTAACGCCGTGTTCGTGATTGCCTGGCTGCCGGACCACGGCACCCAGGCCCACAATCACAAGACCTGGGGTGTCGTTGTCGGCATGGAAGGCCAGGAGTGGGAAACCTGGTGGCAGCGCAAGGATGACGGCTCCACACCCGGTTTTGCCGAACTCGAACTGCAAACGGAACACGCAGTTGACCCTGGTCAGACCTCGTGCGTCATGCCGGAAGATATCCATACCGTCTGGAACAAGACCGACGCCGTGAGCTTGTCACTCCATACCTACGGCAAACATATCAACTTCACCGGTCGTACCGAGTTCGATATCGCAGCAAAAACGGAAAAGACCTACGTTCTGGCCATCGAATAACGGCGCCCCGCAATCTTTATCACCGGATCAAAGGCTAACTACTGGGGGTCGGCGTCGAGTACGGCCCGGACTTTTTCTAGCAATTCGTCCCGCTGATAGGGCTTGTTGACTAACGTCACCCCTTTTTCCAGCTGGCCGTTGTGGATGATGGCATTTTCCGAGTAGCCGGTGGAAAAGAGAACGCGGATATTCGGCTGAATACGCTTCGCCTCATCGGCAATCTGCTTTCCGTTCATCCCTCCCGGCAGAACGACGTCGGTAAACAGCAGATCGAACGCCGGACCAACCTGTAAGTACCGAAGGGCTTCGCGCCCGTCTGCCGCCTGGATAATCTCATAACCCTGTCTTTCCAATATCGCCACGGAAACTTCCCGAACCATGGGGTCGTCTTCAACGAGGAGAACTCGCTCCTTGCCCCGCTGATGTTCCTCGGCATCCCCTTTCCCGTTGGCGATTTCATTAACCACCTGTCCTGTCCGGGGAAGGAACACCTTTACCGTCGTTCCAATTCCGACTTCGCTGTAAATTGCAATATGGCCTTTGGATTGCTTGACGAAACCGAATACCATGCTCAAGCCGAGGCCGCTGCCTTTGCCGACTTCCTTGGTCGTGAAAAAGGGCTCGAACACACGGCCCATAACCCCGGCTTCAATTCCTTCACCGCTGTCCGTCACCGCGACCTGAACGTAATCCCCTGGCATTACTTCCTCGTGATGCTCGGCGTAGGCTTTATCCAGGGTAATGTTGGCCGTCTCAATAACAAGGCTGCCTCCGGTCGGCATGGCGTCCCTGGCATTGACCGCAAGATTTATAAGCGCATGCTCAAACTGATCCGAATCAATCATCGCCACCCACAGGTCGGCATTGAGAACTGTCTTTAATTCAACGGTTTCGCCCAAGGTTCTGCGCAACATATCCTCAAGTCCGACAATTTGGCCGTTAACATCCGTAGGCGACGGAGATAACGCCTGCTTTCGCGAGAACGCCAACAACCGATGCGTCAACGAACTGCCGCGTTTGGTTGCATCTTCCAACTTATCAAGAAATTTTTCAGCTTCACCGTCAATAGTATCCAGAAACCGCATCAGTTCGATGTTGCCGGATATGATTTGCAGCAGATTGTTGAAATCGTGACCGATGCCTCCGGTCAATTGGCCCAACACTTCCACCTTCTGGGATTGGCGAAGTTGTTCCTCGGCCTTTTTCATCTCGGTGATCTCCGTGAGGATGGTGCCGACTGCAACGACCTCCCCACTAATAGACCTTATCGGACACTTGTTGACGACCAGCGCCCGCGTCTGACCATCGGAAAATGATCGCAACACTTCTCTCGTGTTCAGCGTACCGTTTTCAATGACGTTCTTGTCACTGTCCTCAATATGAACAAACTCGTCCTCGGGGAAGAAATCATGAGATTTTTTTCCGACGACCTCATCGGGTTGAAGGTTGACCCAGGAGGCGTAGGTTTTATTGACGAACAGGTATTTTCCCTGAGTGTCCTTCAGCGTGACGCCCGCCGGCGTACTATCGAGAATGGCCTCGAATTTCTTCTCGATTTCCGTCAATTTTAATTCGGCGGCGGCGTAGGCTGTTTCTGTTTTCTTTCGATCGGAAATGTCCTCGACGCTCGACAAGACAAGCTTTTCCCCATCCTTTTCGAAAGCCGAACCGTGAAGCCGAACCGGTACCAAGTGGCCGTCCTTGTGGATGTATTCTTTTTCATAGGGTCCGCAGGCGCCTGTCTTTTCAAGTTTCTCCCTCTGGCTTTTCTCATCTGCGGCGTATTTCTCGGGTGTAATCTGCCATTGAGTTAAGCCCTTCGCTTCATCCATCGAGAGGCCAACAATGGTAGAGAAAGCAGGATTGATGTCGATCAGTCCGCCATCCATTCGGCAAAGTACCAGGCCAATCGGGGAGGTATCAAAAATCCGGCGGTTATATGCTTCGCTTTGGAACAAGGCCAGATAGGGCTTTTTCAGGTTCCCGGAAACAATGGCCTGAAAAATAAACCAGTAGGAAAACAGCTTGAAGATATGCCCGACCATGTTCGACAGGCCGTAGACGCTGACATAAAACGTGAATGCCAGTTCCGCCCCTATCGTCAGAATAATGGAAACGATGATCAGGGACACTTCTTCCGAAGACAGCCCCTCTCTGTTGTGATGAAGAAAATATATCGCGGCAATCAGGAACGCGATAATGACGTATTCGCTAAGCACCTTGAATGTGGTGAGCCCGGTCCCGTCGACGAATGTCATTGGAAAATATTCAAAAATGATAAGCGCCATCAGCAACCCGGCAACGATGCCAAAAATTCCAAGCATCAAATTTTTATTGATTTCCGATTTTGTTATAAAAGGTGCTGCCAACAGGAGCATCGCTTCAAAATATCGTGTCGCGATCCAGAACTGGGAACTGGAGTTCGCCCCACCCATGGGAAGCAAATTCATTCCCTTGTAAAGAAGGGTGTGCATAAGATCGAGAGAACCGATCCAGAAATATCCGCAGGCCAGAAAAATCAGAAAACTGTTGGCAGAATACTCACTCGTCTTCCATGCCAGGGCGAACAGGATAAAAGCGATGATGATGGCAAACAGTTCGGCCAACGTGTGAAAGATGAGAAAATCGTACTGGGCAACGACAATCAAAAACACTGCCATCACGACAGGAAAAACCCAGAACCTCCAGCCTAGAAGGTCGGACAGGCCGGAGAGAAGGGATTCAGGTTGAGCAATTTCAAGATTGCCGCTTCCCACGAAAACTCTCCCAAAGAGGCGTATCAATTTTTTATTTTTTCAATCTTGAGGCAAAAACCGGCATTAGACTAGAGTAATTTTAAAATACCGTTCTAATTCTTGCTCCATGTGGGGCGGAGGGCGCGGAGGGGATCCCCTCCCTACCGAATCATGGTTCCACATCGAACAGTTTTCCGAGAATCAGGAAAATGACAAGCATGGAACTGAGAAATATCCCGAAGAAGACCACGCTGCGCTCTTTGAAGCGGGCGCCGCGGGATTGCTCAATCTGCTTGAGAACCCTGTCGGATAAAAAATACAGGACCGCCGCAACGAGAAGCATAATCAGGAAGTTCACGAACTTTCCTCCATGGGGAAATTGCCTATCCTCCAAGACTACCACAAATCACCGATGGCCTCTTGACTCAAAACCAAATATGTTCTATATTTGTTCTTATCTATCCACATTACAATAAACGCTCTTTGACGTCGTGAACTGGGTCTGCGGTCGATCCGCCGTGATTGGGCCGAACCGGAGAAATATCACCCGCCGCCTGCCTGGTGGCGGTGCCATACGTCGCTTTTTAAGACTCTGAAATTAATAAGAAATTCGGAAAATGTAGACAAATGTAGACGGATGTAGACGTTTGCGGCTTTTTTACCAGGGCATAAGCACAATAACGTTTATAATTTCAAAGAGTTATAGGCATAAAGGGGCATTTCGCCGTCACCCGTCCGCGCCACCTTCAATATTGCAAGCTTGCATCAAATGCTGAATAAGGCATAACCCTTAGGCGCGCTACGGGGTGGTCCTTTCATCGCTGGAAATGCGGCCTCTAAAATCGGATACTGGCAAAACCAGACAAGCGGGAGAGACCATTTCGTGGCCAAAAAAACAGCATTGATAACCGGCGTCACCGGCCAGGACGGCGCCTTGTTGGCGGAATTGCTTCTGGGCAAGGGCTACGAGGTACATGGCGTCAAACGCCGCTCGTCGTCGTTCAACACCGGGCGCATCGACCACCTGTACACTGATCCGCATCAACAGGGGGTGCCCTTCCACCTGCATTTCGGCGACATGACCGACGCCACCAACCTGATCCGCATCGTTCAGGAAACCCAACCCGACGAAATTTACAATCTGGCTGCGCAAAGCCATGTCCATGTCAGTTTCGAGACTGCCGAATACACCGCGAACGCCGATGCCCTGGGCCCGCTCAGGCTATTGGAGGCCATCCGTATCCTCAAACTTGAGGATAAGACCAGATTTTATCAGGCCTCCACGTCCGAATTGTACGGCAACGTGCCGGCGCCACAGAACGAATTAACCCGCTTTGCGCCGCGCAGCCCTTATGCCTCGGCCAAGTTGTACGCCTATTCGATCACCGACAATTACCGCGAAGCCTATGGCATCTTCGCCTGCAACGGCATCCTGTTTAACCACGAAGGCCCGACCCGTGGCGAAACCTTCGTCACCCGGAAAATTACCCGCGCCGCGGCGGCCATCAAACTCGGACGCCAGGACTGCCTGTATCTCGGCAATCTGGACGCCGCACGCGATTGGGGCGATGCCCGCGATTTCGTCGAAGGCATGTGGATGATGCTGCAACAGGACACGGCGGAAAATTTTGTGCTGGCCACCGGCGAAAGCCACACGGTGCGGGAATTCGCCGAACACGCCTTCGCCGCGCTGGATATTGCGATTACGTGGCAAGGAAGCGGCGTTGATGAAATTGGCATGGATGCCGCCACCGGCAACACCATTATCCAGGTTGACCCCCGCTATTTCCGCCCGACCGAAGTCGATCATCTGCGCGGTGACGCCAGCAAGGCGCACGAAAAACTGGGCTGGAAACCGAAAATTACTTTTACACAACTGGTTGCCGACATGGTTGCCAACGATTTCGAACACTTCAAAAACCACCCGGAAGAAAATGCCTGAAACCGCAACCGAACTGTATTCCCTGAGGGCCAAGCGGGTCTGGGTCGCCGGCCACCGCGGCATGGTCGGCTCGGCCATTGTGCGCCGGCTAGAGGGTGAGGATTGTGAGGTCTTGTCGGCCACGCGCGATCAACTCGACCTGTGCGATCAAGCCGCCGTCAATGCCTGGGTGGGAAAAGAAAAACCGGACGCCGTATTCCTGGCCGCGGCGACGGTCGGCGGCATTCACGCCAACCGCTCGCGCCCTGCCGATTTCATCTACAATAACCTGAGCATCGAGACCAACATTATCCATGCCGCCTTCACCAACGGCGTCGGCAAACTGATGTTTTTGGGCACGTCGTGCATTTACCCCAAACTGGCGCCACAGCCGATGCGCGAAGAAGACCTGTTGGGTGGGCCGCTGGAGCCGACCAACCAGTGGTACGCCATCGCCAAGATCGCCGGCATCATGTTGTGCCAGGCCTTCCGTCAGCAGCATGGCTGTGATTTCATTTCCGCCCAGCCCACCAACTTGTACGGCATTGGCGACAATTTTGACCTGCAATCCAGCCACGTTCTGCCAGCGTTGCTGGCCAAGGCCCATCGGGCCAAAACCGATGGCGCGCCTAGCATGGAAGTGTGGGGTAGCGGCACGTCGAAACGCGAATTTCTGTTTGCCGACGATCTCGCCGACGCGCTGGTCCACCTGATGAAAAATTATTCCGGCGACCTCCAAATCAATGTCGGCACCGGCCGTGATATCGCCATCGCTGAAGTCGCCGAAATGGTCTGCCGGGTTGTCGGGTATTCCGGGGACTTGGCATTTGATACTTCGATGCCCGACGGTGCCCCCAGAAAACTTCTCAACGTCGACCGATTGACAGACATGGGCTGGACGGCGGGCACGACCCTGGAAGACGGCCTGCGCCAGACCTACAACTGGTATCTCGAAAATTACGTCGACGCCTGACACATTGGACCAACTGTATGTTTTATAAAATCGGAACGCCCCACGGGCTACCCCACGACCCTTTCAAAAGCTGCGTCGTGCCCAGACCTATCGGATGGATTTCCTCCTTAAGTTCCGGCGGCACCGTTAATCTGGCGCCTTACAGTTTCTTCAACGCCATTGCGTCTGAGCCGCCGATGGTGATGTTTTCGACCAACGGCAAGCAACCCTTCGGCCCCAAGGACAGTTTGACCAATATTGAGGCCACCGGAGAATTCGTCTGTTCCATGGCGACATGGGATTTGCGCGATTCCATGAACGCGACCAGCGCCCCAGAACGGCCCGAGATCGACGAATTCGAGTTGGCGGGCCTGGAGACCGAACCCTCGGAACTGGTCAAGCCGCCCCGGGTCAAGGCCTCGCCCGTGCATCTGGAATGCCTGTACCACACGACGGTGGAATTACCCTGCGATATCGAAGGTGGGCGCAACGCGCTGTGCATCGGCCATGTTATCGGGGTTCACATTCGTGACGAATTCATGACGCACGGCAAGATCGATATTGCCCGCATCCGACCACTGGCGCGGCTTGGCTACCAGGACTACACTGTCGCCGAACAGGTCTTTCCCATGGTTTTCCCGAAATAGGGTTGATCCAGAATGGCGACCAACGAACAGCCCCCTGAAATTCCCTCCGCGCTACGGCCAAAGGCGTCAGAGTTTTCCTTCGACCTCGATCAGGTGCTGTCTTCCGTGGTCTCGGTGCGCTCGGAAATTCCGGACGATGCCTTTACCGCCGCCTCGTTGGGCACCGATCGCCGCGGCCACGGCGTCGTTATTACCGACGGCGGGCTGGTGTTGACCATCGGCTACCTTATTGTCGAGGCGACGCAGGTGTGGCTGATCGATTGTTCGGGACGCGCCATCGCCGGCACCGTCGCCGGATACGATCAGGAAACCGGGTTCGGGCTGATCCAGGCACTGGACCCCGTGGGGCTCAAGCCGATGATTATCGGGCGCTCAAGTGAACTCGTCGAAGGAGAGCCGGTGATCTTTGCCGGTTCAGGCGGGCGCGCCCAAGCCCTCAAAACCGAGGTTGTCTCAATCCGGGAATTTGCCGGGTATTGGGAATATCTTTTGGACCGAGCACTTTTCACATCGCCGCCGCATCCGTTTTGGGGCGGTGGTGCGCTAATTGGATCGGACGGCACGCTGCGTGGAATTGGATCATTATTCGTCCAGGATTCGATGCAGGACGGCCAAGCCCGAGACGGCAACATGGTCGTGCCAATTGACCTTCTGGAACCCATTCTTGGTGATCTTGCAACATCCGGGCGTTCCAACCGGCCCCGGCGGCCATGGCTCGGCCTGTTCACCGCCGAAGCAGCAAACAAGGTTGTCGTCGCCGGTTTGTGGGACGGCGGCCCGGCGGAAACTGCCGGCGTGGAAATCGGTGATCTGGTGTTAGAGGTCGACGCCACACCGGTAACCGGAATGGCCGATATGCTGCGCCGGATTTGGGATTTGGGCGAAGCCGGTGTCGAGGTGCCTCTGGTGCTCTTCCGCGACCGTTCGCTCCTGGAAATCATTATTCCCTCGGCCAGCCGCGAAAATTACCACAAAGCGCCCCGCTTGCATTAGGTGTCTTTGGGCAGTTCCTCAAATTCTTTCTTGCGGTCCCGGTCGGCTTTTTCCAACGCTACCTTAATGCCGGGGCAGACCTCACAGACCTCGTCGAAATCCTTGCGGCGAAGGGCAAAAACCGCTGTCGGCAATACGGCGCGGCAGGTGGCGATACGCGGGTCATGATGCAACAACGCCATCTCGCCGAAAAAATCGCCGGCGATCAGGGTGGCGAGGTCCCGGTCTTCGCCGTTTGAGCGTTGCGACACGCGAACGACGCCGCGCGCGATCAGAAAAAGGGTGTCGCCTTTTTCGTCTTGGCGAATAATGGTCTTTCCGGCGGGAATCGTGCGCTGGACCAGACGGGCCGCGACCCGGGCGAAATTGTCTTCGGCCATGTCGTGGAAAAACGGCACTTTTCGCAGCAATTCGCTGGGGTCGAGGCGAAGTTCGGCAATGCTCTCGCCCCTGAGGTGGCGAATGTCCTTGTTCAGTTTTTCCAGCACCATGTCGCGCACGCCGACGGGAATAGAACCGACACGGGCCTCGGCCTCGACAATTTCCGCCTCGGCATGGACCAATAATCGCCGTGCCAGACGTTCCTGCACCGCACCCACAAATTCCGGAAATTGTTCGGCCATGGCATCGATATGATCCTGGGCCGTTGCCTGCCAGTTCCGGTAACGTTTGCGGATTTCGGCGACGATGCCTGGCCGCGCCGATTCCGCGAACACCAGCTTGTCCAGGTCGCCCAGGATACGGGTGCATCCCTGATAACGGCCCCAGGCTTCCTCGTATTCCCGCAAAACATGGGACAGTCGCCTGCGTTCCGGCAATCCGGTAAACCCGAGGATGACATCAAAGGCCTTATACAGGGCATCGCTGACCGGCCGGTCCAGCCGGAAATGCAGCGGGTCGCGCGACAAAGTATGACCGTGGCGAAGGGCGTCCGCCTCATGGTCAACGGCATGGTGCAAATCCCGATAGACGCGTTCGAGAATGTGGCCCCGAGTTAACAACTCGTAGTAAATAGCCTTTTCGGCGGCAAAGACGCGGGAATAAAGCAACACCCGTTCGTCCTCGGAATCCAGTTCCCGATGGCGCAGTTCCTCGACCTCGGAACGCAGCGTCTTCATTTCCGCCCCCAGCTCGACCTCGAGGGTCTCGGAGATGCGGGGCGAAAACAGGCCGCCTTCCTGAAGGTCTGGGATTCTCTCGTAGGCACGGTGCTTGGCCGACAGCAACCCTTCGGCCCGGGCCACCTGATCCACCAGGGGCGGTTTGTCCAGTCCCAACCGACGGACCAGAGCCTCAATGCTCAAGCCTTGCACCAACAAGGTGAACAACACCGCCCCCATGACCAGGGCGACAAATGTTTCGGCCTGCTCAAGGTCCTTCAGGCTGAGAACGATGGCGAGCGCGATAGCGCCTCTTAGGCCCCCCCAGTACATCACCGCCTGATACGCGCGCCCCACCGGCATCGACCTTGGCAGCCGGCCAACCAGGGGCACCAAGGTATAGATGACCACGGCGCGCGAAATCAGCATGGCGGCGACGACCCAGGCCAGTTTATCCAGCGACCCGATCAACGCCCCCAGATCAACGCGAAGGCCGACCATCAAAAAAATAAGCGCATTGGCCAAGAACGCCATAAATTCCCAGAAATGCTCGATGAAGCCGGCCACCGACCCGGATATCTTGGCCCGCCCCCAACTGCCCATGGTCAGCCCGGCGGCCACCGTCGCCATCACGCCGGAGACATGCAGGAAGTGTTCGGCCAGGAAAAACGACAAATACGCCAGAACCGTGGTCAACGACACTTCGATATAAGGGTCGCTTTCGACCCGTCCCAGAACCCAGCCGAACACCAGCGCCGCCAGCCAGCCGACCACGGCGCCGCCGACAAAGACGAACAGGAATTCCACCGCACTGCCGAACGCCGCCTCGGGTGTCAGCACATAGCCCCCGGCGACCACGCCGACCAGGATACGCGACACCACAATGGCGGTGGCATCGTTGAACAGGCTTTCGCCTTCGACCAAAATATTCAAACGCATGGGCACGCCCAAATTCCGGAACAACGCGATCACCGCTACCGGATCAGTGGCGCTGAGGATCGAGCCCAGCAACAAGGCTTCGGCCAGGCTGAAGGGCGTTGCCGCCCAGACGATGGCGCCGATTATTCCCGTGGACAGGACAAGCCCGGGGACCGCCAGGGTCAGGACAGGCAACAAATTCTGCTTGAGTTGGCGGGGGTCCAGGTTAAAGGCCGATTCAAAAATTAGTGTCGGCAGGAAGACGAACAGGATGACGTCCGGAGAAATTTCATTCTCGGCAAAGGGGCGAAAAATCCCCGACCCCCATTCCGCCAGTTGCCGCAGACCAAAGCCTACGACCACCAAAACCACGGTAAACGGCAATTTTACCCATTTGGAAAAGGCCCGTACCGCACCGGCAACAAACAGCAACACAACAACCAGCACAACCAAATCGATTACGTTGGACCCGTGTTCCATGGGCACCCCTAAACAATTATCGCTGCCGCAACTGACGATTGTTCAAATGCGGCAACTTAACCTGGGCACCATACAATGGAATGTCACGCGATAGTCTTGACCCCGGTTAATCGGTAACCGCAGTATGTCATCGTGAGCACACGAACCGTCCAGATGAAAAATGGAGGCTTCCCCGATGACCGCCGCAGACGAAGAACTCCAGGCGAAAATCAAGGCGTTGCAAGACACCTATAAGGCTAATCTTGGAACTCGACTGGACGAAATTGATGCCGCTCTCGATACCCTTCGGGACGCGGGCGGCGCCAACGGCGAGGAACTGCACGCCCTGCTGGCGCTGGTGCACAAGCTAACCGGGTCCGCCGGCACCTTCGGCCTTGCCGCCGTTAGCGACGTCGCCGGAGACCTCGAAGCGTTGTGTTCTTCCCTGATCGAAGCTGGAACAGACGTTTCAGGAGATTTGGACCGGATGGCAGTTCTCGCCACCGACCTTCGCAAAGCCGCCGAAACAGATTAGGTCAGTTCTTCTTCCAGGACACGCCGGAGGTTGTCCGGAATGGTGATGGTCTTGCGGGTCGCGGGATCGAAAAAGACGTTGACGCTGCTGGCCGTGGCAACATTCACGCCATCTTTGAACAGGCCGTACCCGGTGGAGATGGACTTATTGCCGATCCGCAGCAAACGGCCCCCAATATCCACGGTGCCAGGGAAATGCATCTCGCGGCGGTAATCAATCTGCACGCTGGCCAAAATATAATCGATCCCGTCGCCGCGGGTGCGTAACAACTTGTCGATAAGGGCGACGCGCCCCTGCTCCACATACGCGGCATAAGCGACATTGTTGATGTGGCCCAGGCTGTCTTGATCGGAAAACCGCAAGCTAACCGGAGTCCAATGCCGGAACGTCGCGGCATCGGTCAGGTCAGGAAGTGTTTTGTCATCCTTGGTAGTCACAGAACATCCCGTTTGCGAAGATCAGTGATTTCTTCCGCCGTGAAACCGAATTCGGCCAGAACCTCTTGCGTGTGCTGGCCTCGCTCAGGGGTCGGCACGCCGGTTCGTGGTTGTGAGCGGTTCATACGCACCGCCTGGCCGACAACATTGAAAGCCCCCAAATCGGGATGGTCCACCGGGTGTTCCATGCCTATGTGTTTGACCTGGGGGTCGTCGAACATCTGGTCTATGGAATAGATCGGCCCGCAGGGAATGCCGGCATCGTTCAGTTTTTCGATCAGCCCGGCGCTGGTTTCCAAAGACGTGCGCGCTTCAATCTCGGCGTTGACCGCATCACGATTTTCGGACCGTTCCGGACCCGTTGAAAAGCCGTCCCGGTCTGCGATCTCGGGCATATCCAGAACATTGCACAGGCGCACCCAGATGGCGTCACCGGTGGCGGCGATATTGATATGCCCGTCGGTGGTTTTAAACACGCCGGTCGGAATAGACGTCGGGTGGTTGTTGCCGGCTTGGCCTGCGACCTCGCCCTTCATCAACCAACGGGCGGCCTGAAAATCAAGCATCGATATCTGCGCCGCCAACAGGGACGTCTGCACCCATTGGCCAACGCCCGACTGTTCGCGTTCCAGCAACGCCACCATGGTGCCCAGGGCGGCATACAACCCTGCGGTCAGGTCGGCGATGGGAATACCGGCGCGCACCGGGCCTTGACCCGGCAGCCCGGTAATCGACATCAGCCCGCCCATGCCCTGGGCGATCTGATCGAAACCGGGGCGTTTGGCGTAGGGGCCATCCTGACCGAAACCGGAAATGCTGGTCAGCACGATGGCCGGGTTGACCGCCTTAAGGCTTTCATAATCGATGCCGAGACGCTCAATGACGCCAGGGCGGAAATTTTCCACGACAACATCGGCCTGGGAAACCAGACGCTTGAACACGGCAACGCCATCGGGGTCTTTCATGTTGAGGGTCATACCGCGTTTGTTGCGGTGAATGTTCTGATAATCAGGCCCGTCACGAAGACCGCCCATGCCCTTGGAGGCATCGAGGCTTTCCGGGGCCTCGATCTTGATGACGTTGGCGCCCCAATCCGCGAACTGGCGCACCGCCGTCGGGCCGGAGCGTACTCGGGTCAGGTCAAGGACGGTAAATCGCGAGAGCGGGCCGTTGCGTTCATGTGTTTGTTCGTTCATAGCCGGGACCGTAGCGCGCCGCCCAGCAACGCACAACAGCATCTTTTTGACGCATGCCCCCGGCGACTCGACCGCCATTTGACCGATTGTCTAACGTCAGCGCCTATGGAACAACTTAGCGGTATTGCATAAGAGAGGATTTCTGG
>JABMOG010000271.1 GCA_013204265.1 Rhodospirillales bacterium | reverse complement strand
CCCTGAGGTTAAAGCTGGACGAAGACCTGAAAGACATTCCCGTAATTGCAGTGACCGCTTTTAACCTGGAGGGCGGCCTCGAGAGAATATTTGCTGCGGGTTGCGCCGAGGTATTAAGCAAGCCGATTGATGCTCCCCTCTTCCTTGAGACAGTGGCAAAATTTACATCTTGATTGAGTAAAATTATCTCTCGTTCGGAACCTTAACTGCCAATCGAGCAGGGCTGGTTTCGGGGGCGTGGCAGACGTAAATCTCAGTCACCCTCCATGCACGGGAATGACGACGATACTGATTAATTAGTCCTATTTTTCTTGACATTAAAA
This sequence comes from Rhodospirillales bacterium, assembly GCA_013204265.1. Taxonomy (GTDB): domain Bacteria; phylum Pseudomonadota; class Alphaproteobacteria; order Rhodospirillales; family Casp-alpha2; genus Casp-alpha2. The sequence continues at coordinate 13,073 of JABMOG010000271.1, read as the reverse complement.
GAAAAATATCCTATATTTATCTTAATATTCCAAGCGTCCAAAACCGCTCTTTGACATTGTAAATGGGGTTTGGACCGATCTGATCAGGTTGGGCCGGACCGTAGAGATACCCTTCGCCGCCTGCCTAAAAGCGGGGCTGGTTGTCGCTGTTTAAGGGGCTGAAAAGAAAGCGGAATTTTGGAAAATGTAGACAAATGTCGATTAATGTAGATGTTTGTGGCTTTTTCTCCAGGCCATAACGCATAATTTGCTAATTGTTTTAAAGGCTTAGCCAAAAAATTAGCCGTTTTGTGGTCGCACCGGCACACTGCCGGGCATGATAAACGGGGCTGCATATGATATAATGCATAATATTTTACGTCCTCCGTGCCTCGTAACCCTTTTTTAAGACCACAGACTGCATACTAATCCTCAAAATACGGGTGGTATGTCCGCCCCTGCAAACAAGAATAATAAACGAGGCCCCTTGTGACACACCTACCGACCTCATTCCGAAAAGTCCTTGCCGTGGCATGTTTCGCGGCGGCGCTGGCCGTACCCATCCCAGGACACGCCCAATCGGGCGCGCGCGATTGCCCCGTTTTCCCCAAGGTCGAGTTCTGGGGGGAAATGACACATGAATCCGTTAGCCGTTATGTTGCAAAAACCCATGCCGGTGACTGGGTCGCCTACCTCAACCAGCTGCAACGTCAGTACGAGACCCTGGCCAACATTCAAGATCGGGGGAAAGGCGCCATTATCAAACGCCAAGGGCGCAAGGTTCGGATTGCGGGTAAACAACTGGCCAAGTACATCAAGGTCTCAACGCAGCGCTTATCGATCGTCGCCTGCCTGGCCGAGCGCGAGGACGCCAGTGAAAGTGACCTGGCCAATTTTTCCACCGCTGCCGGGACGCCCGATGCGGGAAAGGCTGGCCCACCTCTGGCCACGCAAAGAATATCCGGAGTCAAAGACCTTGGTAGAACTTACGTTACCATCCCAGAGGATCTGTTGGCGAAGCTACGCAAGGCAGCAGTTCGCCAAAGCCTGAAAGACACCCGCAAAGTAAGCGTCAATGATATGATAGTAAAAATCCTGAAGCGAAAAATGCTTCAGGACCACAGGTAACGGAAAACCAATCCAGGGAAAAACTTGTCGGCCTTAACCCCTCAAGGGTTTGTTTTGTCCAACTCCACCTTATTGTAAATTCGCATAATTTCAGCGATCAAGTGGTCTTCTTCTTTTTCATCAAGGTTGAATTTCACCGGCACCAAACCGTCCCGTGGTGGCCCCGACACATAGCCCGAAAATGTTCCCAGGTCCTCGATATCGAGGGTGATTTCGGTGCCTTCGTCGAGCTCTTTGTCGAGATGGATAGCAGCACTGGTAGCCGACAATTCAGCCACCCGGCCCAATCGGAATTCTCCATTGGCCACAGCCCGCAGGGTACGCTCAATATCGAACCGTTGATTTGTTCGTCGATTCTCACCATTCTCGAGTTCCATGCCAAGCATCCTTCCTATTTGACCTTTATTATCTTAAAGACTTTAACGCCAAAAGGGCAAAAGAAAACCGCAAAAATCTCGGTTTTCTCAGGGTATTCCTTTAGATATAGGCACGTTAGCTACTAGCGGATTAATTTAAATCAGCCAATACCTAAACCATAGGATGCAATTTTCTGGCGTTATTTTGCCGCCGGCTTTGCCTCTTCTTCTTCAACAAACTGCGGCAAATCGGTCAACGGGACGACACCGTTGTTAATATCGTAGCTGCGATTTTGTTCGTAGCTGTCGCGTTCCACAACATATGGGTCTAGCGCGCCCGAAGTCAGGGCTTTGATATCATCCTGGTTGTTTGAATAGCCAATGCCGCCGCTGGCCGCCTTGGCCGCCAAAGGTAGGGGATTAGACAAAGCCGTCAGCACATCACCGGTCAGGTCCCGCATGTTGGATGGGCCGATGATCGGCAGAACGATGTGCGGGCCGGGAGCCATGCCGCCCGCGCCTAGGGCTTGACCAAGATCTTCATCGCGTTTTTCATAGCCCATCTCGGTCGCCGGGTCCGACAACCCGCCGACCCCTACCGTCGTATTAACGAAGAACCGTTTGGTCGCCATCCCGGCGTTTTCCGTATCCCACTGGAGCAGGCTGCTGACCGCAGTCACCGGTTCGCTGAGGTTCGAGACCGCATTAGAGACGGCTTTCTGAACAGGTTTCGGCGCAACGGCTTGATAGCCATCGACGATCGGGTCAATTACCATGCCGCGCACAACGGAATTAAACCCCGAGGTCACCCGGTTTATCGCTTCAAAAGGGTCGTTGGTCTTTAGCTGGCCTTCGGTCGGCGGTGGTGTTTTTTCATCGGCCAAGGCGGAACCGGTGACAAGGAACAAACCCAATCCGGCCGACAAAAACAGCCGACCTCCAGCACGGATAGTGTTAAAGCAAGGCATCGTTTAGGCCCTCCTGGGTATTTTTATCCTCAAGCAATAATTTTATCCATTGTATATAGGTATTTGCATGAAAAATCCACGTCACTTTTGCAGATCACTTTTTCGCCGCCTCTAACGGCCCCGCGTGATTGTAGAAATTCCACAACAGGACCGATGCCGATGACCGCCAGGGCCGCCATCTCTCGGCGATGCCATCAAGAGTCTTTGGCTTGGGTCTTTCCGCCAGGCTCAACAGCCTTTCCACCGCCACGGCCAGCGCCAAGTCTCCCGCTGGCCAGATGTCCGGTCGGCCGAGGGCGAACATCAGATATATTTCCGCTGTCCACCGGCCTATACCTTTGATCCGGGTCAGTTGCTGCATCGCCGCCCCATCGTCCAGCCGCTTCAACCCGTCCAGATCGAGGCTACCGCCGGCGATAGCGCCGGCCAGTTCCTGGGCATACACAGCCTTGGAGCGGCTCAACCCAAACCCCCTAAGGTCCGTATCGGAAACCGCCAGAACCGCTTTTGGCGTGACCGTCTTAAGGCCGCTTTCCACGGACCCCCAAATCGCCCGGCCCGCCGCCACCGAAACTTGCTGGTTAATAATGATCCTGAGCAGACTGGCAAACCCCGGCGGTCGTTTTCGCGAAGCCGGCACGCCTGCCGTCTTAAAGGCTCGGGCCAGGTCCTCGTCCCTGTCGATCAACGCCTTGATCCCGGGATTCAGCTTGCCCATGGCGGGCCTTAAAGTTCCTCGACCGGAGCAACACCCATCACCCCAAGTCCCGAAGCGATCAGTGTTGCCACGCCCTGGACCAGGGCGAGGCGGGCCAACGTCAGGGGTTGATCCTCGGCGACAATGAACCGCAGGCTGGCGTCATCGTTGCCTTTATTCCACAACGCATGGAACGCCGTCGCCAGATCATTCAGGTAATAGGCGACACGGTGCGGCTCGTGCGCCTCGGCGGCGCTTTCGACCAGGCGGGGCCAGGAAGCCATGATCTTAATGACATCCAGTTCCTCCGCATCGACAAGAAGGTGGGTGTCGGCTTCGGCCAATGCGCCGGGCGTTGTTTTAGCTTCACCCCATTGTTCCGCCGCGCTGCGCAGGACCGAACGGCAACGGGCATGGGCGTAATGGACATAAAACACCGGATTGTCCCGAGACTGTTCCAGTGCCTTTTCGAGGTCGAATTCCATCTGGCTGTCATTCTTGCGGGTCAGCATCATGAAACGGACAACATCGCGGCCGACTTCGCCGATCAAATCGGCTAGCGTCACAAAGGTACCGGCGCGCTTCGACATCTTCAGCGCCTCGCCGCCCTTTTTAAGATTAACCATCTGGCAGATCTTCACGTCCAGTTTGCCCTCGCCGCCGGTCACCGCCCCGACGGCTGCATTCATGCGTTTAACGTACCCGCCGTGATCGGCGCCCCATACATCGACCATGGTTTTGAAGCCGCGACGGTACTTATCCTGATGATAAGCCATGTCGGTAGCAAAATAAGTCCACGAACCGTCAGACTTCTTGACCGCCCGGTCAACTTCATCGCCGAACTGGCTGGCCTTGAACAACGTTTGCGGTCGGGGTTCCCAATCGTCAGGGGTTTTGCCCTTGGGCGGCTCCAGGACACCGGTGTAAATCAGACCCATTTGATCCAGTTGGTCGAGCGCCTGATCAACGGCGCCTTTTTCGACCAGGGCGTTCTCGGAAGAGAAAACATCAAAATGGATGCCTAAGCTTTCCAGGTCTTCACGAATTGAATCCATCATCATGGATATAGCCAAGGTCCGGATTTCCCCAAGCCAGACGTCTTCGTCGGCACCGAGCCATTTGTCGCCAAGTTGTTGGGCCAAAGCCTCACCCACGGGTTTAAGGTACTCACCCGGATAAAAGCCTTCGGGAATAACACCGATATCCTCGCCCAAAGCTTCGCGGTAGCGAAGATAGGCTGAGCGCGCCAGGGTATCGACCTGGGTGCCGGCATCATTGATGTAATATTCGCGCGTGACTTCGAAACCGGCTTTGTCCAGCAACGCCGCCAGTGCGTCGCCGACGACGGCGCCGCGGGCATGGGCAACATGCAATGGCCCCGTTGGATTGGCCGAGACAAATTCGACGTTGACCGCAATGCCACCACCCAGCGTGGAATCCCCGTAAGGCACTCCAGCCAAGAGAATTTCCTTCAAACGCTCGTACCAAAATTCGGGTTTGAGCCGCATATTGACAAACCCCGGACCGGCTATATCGGTCTCCAAAATCCATTCGACGCCGCCCAACCGGTCCGTCAGCATCACCGCCAAGTCCTTAGGCGCCATCCCTGCCGCCTTGGCCAGAACCATCGCCGCATTTGTGGTGATGTCACCGTGGGAAGCATCGCGCGGAGGTTCCACGGAAACGCGCACGGTCTCAAGACCATCGGGGACAAGCCCTTCGGCGGCAAGTTCTGTAACGATGCGGACGATCTCGGCGCGGAAGTGTTGATACAGATTCATTAAATTCAGGACCGATCAGAAAAAATGGGGAAGGCATCCCCTTATCCGAGCCGTTGATACTTTACGGGCAAGCCTCAATCAACCCGCACGTCATAACCCAATGGCGCGCTATGCCGGGGTTGACCACGGACACAAGACCCTGTCAGTGTTATTGCTGTATTGGATGTATGGGATTTACATGGTCAAAAAACCCAAAATCGACATTAAGGCGGTAAAAAAACGCCTAAATCAAATGCGCAAAGAGGTCGAGGAAATATCCCAAGCCACCGAAGAAGCCCGCCAGCCCGTTGAACTGGACCAGAGCGCGGTTGGGCGGTTGTCGCGCATGGATGCCCTTCAGACCCAAGCCATGCAACTGGAAACGGAACGCCGACGATCAATGGAAATTATACGTATCAATTCCGCGCTTAAACGTCTGGAAAAAGGTGAATTCGGCTACTGTGCCAGCTGCGGAATCGACATCGAACAAAAACGGGTGGAAAACAACCCGACGACGCCGACCTGTTTTGACTGTGCTCAATTATCTGAAAACTAAAATCCCCGATGAGGGGGGCGTTCCGCGGATATCTTATGAGCGGTGGCGCCACCAATTTTTGCTGTTAATGGAAAAAACCGGCTGGTAATGCCGCACCTTCCGCGCATCGACGACCTTCTTGATCTGGTTGTCCAGTAGAAGATTATGCATCTTCCCTGATTTCGGATTTTTCCAGGACACGACCAGAACGGCGTGCCCAACCTTCAGGTTCAAATCCTTGACGGCAACGACCCTTAATTCCTCATCCTTGAAGCCAAGCAATTTCAGCGACAAAAATTTGATGATCGCGTAATCTTCGCAATCACCGAAATTAGCCATAAACTCCGCCGGGGTCGCCCAGTAATCCTTGCGGCCCCAGTTATTCTTGTCGGTAATGTACTTGGCCTTATTCATGCGGAAGTTGACGGCCCGGACCTGGGTCAGCTTGTCTTTCCCCTGAAGGCTTTTCAAAAATTTTTCCCATTCCCCGTAATCACAAATACCGAGGTTGTTCGACGAACAGGATTTTTTCTTCTGTTTTTTAGTTTTTTCCAAGGTGTAGCGCTGCAACGCGGCGCGCCATTTTTTGAAGGGCTTAAGGTTTGACGAGCGAACTTCGACGCTATTAAAGAAACTCGGCTGGGCTTTACTCTTGGCGCCCGCTGGAATCGGCACCAAAACGCCAAAGGACGCCGCCAGCACGATTATCAAAGCGGCGAATCGTTTAATGGATGCAATCAGGTCAGCCTTCGTCATAGCAGTTATTATAAACAGCTAGGTCCGGCGAGTCAGTGACGATTGTCACACATCAAATCGCTCCGGTTGGCTCGATAATAATGTTTACAAACACTTGAAGGCAACCCGGACCTCGGGATGGCCGGAGCGGTCGAGCTAAGGTATTTCCCCCTTGCGTCCCTTTTCCAAGGCTCTAGGATACTGGAAAACCTATTGTTTTTACAGGGGCAGGTCATGGCCGAGGCAGGGGGTCCAGAGTCCGAAACGAAGACCGATGATGAACCGTCGGACGGTGGCAGCACGGGTGAGACTCAGAAAAAAAATGCCAAACGCCAGGTGAACCGAATGGCGCTGGCGATCGGCACCGGCATGGTGGTGGCCGTCGCAGCCGCAATTTGGGGCAGCTTCCAGTTTATCGAGAGCGAACGCCAGCGTGAGGTCCAGCAATGGCAGATCCAATTGGGAATTGTCGCCGACAGTCGCGCCGCTGCGGTCGGAGAATGGGTCGCACAAAACTTTTCCTATGTGCGGGAATTGTCAGAAAACGCCTCCTTGCAATTGTACCTGTCCGAACTGGCCGATGGTGGGAGTGAGGACGAACTTGGCGACAAAAACAAAAAACCCACCGGCAAAGCCGAGGCAGAAGAGGAAGCCGCCTCTGCCGGGTATCTAAGGAATTTGCTGGTAGCAACGGCGGAACGTACCGGATTCAAGGCCCCACCCCCAATCGGTGAAGTAACCGCAAATGTTGAACGGGCCGGCGTCGCCGGCATCGGCCTTGTCGACAAAGAAGGCAAGTCACTGGTCAGCACACCTGACATGCCGCCATTGACGTCTAAAATCCGCGCCGCCGTAGCCCAGGCACTGGATGGGGAGCCGGCGGTGATTGACGTTTACTTAGGCGCCAGCGGCCTGCCGACGATGGGCTTTGTATTACCCATCTTCGGCATTCAGCAAGACTCGGATGGCGCCAAAGGCATCGGTGCCGTCGTTGGTGTTCGGACTATCGGCAAGGATCTATATGATCGTCTGAAACAGCCCGGCGAAATTGCCGAGACAACGGAAACTTATATGGTTCGGGTGCGCGGTTCGGCAGTGGAGTATCTGACCCCGCTGGCCGACGGAACGGCGCCGTTGAAACGCACCATGTCGGCGGACACCCCTGATCTGGCTGCCGCCCATGCATTGAAAAAACCGGGCGGGTTCGCCATCAAGTTTGACTATGCAGGCACGGAGGTCCTGGCCGCTTCCCGAACCATCGCAGGCGTCCCGTGGGTTTTGATCCGCAAAATTTCTCGCACCGAGGCCCTTAACGCTACTGATACGCGGCTTACCACCATGCTGGTGGTGTTTATTCTGCTGATCGTCGGCATAACGGTGTCCATTGTTGCCGTTTGGCGGCACGGAAGCTCAATGCGCGCGACCCAAGCGGCTGCAACCATGAAAGTGGCGCTTGAAAGGTTCGAGAACCTGTCAAAATTTATGCGCGTTGTCACCAACAGCCAACGCAACGTCATCATCGCCGTCGATGGCGAAACCACTTACACATTTGCCAATGAAACAGCGGCGAAAGAGGCCGGAATTCCGGTTGAGGATATGATGGGTAAAGCCATGTCTTCGATCCTCGGCCCAATCAAAGCCCAGGCCTATGCCGCCGTAAACAAAGAGGTGCTAAAAAATTTCGAGGCCCATTCCCAAACCCTTGTTTTCGGGGATGAGGATGCCCTGGACACCGAAGGCCCGGACGCTTTCCAAATGGTCCAGGGAGACTTCGTTCCGCTGAGGGGCGATCGGGATTTTCCACCCGCCGTATTGATGGTTCTCAACGACATAACCGAATTGACCCACGAAAGGCGGCGCAGTGAAAAGATGTTACGCGGGTTAATCAATACCCTGGTCGGCGTCGTTGACCGGCGCGATCCGTTTTCCGCCAATCACTCGTCAAGGGTCGCCGAAGTCGCCAGTTCCATTGCCTCCGAAATGGGCCTTGATGAAAGCAGTTGTAAAACCGTGGATATCGCTGGCAGCCTGATGAACCTGGGCAAGATATTCATTTCGACCGAGCTTTTAACCAAAACCAGCGATCTCACGCCTGACGAGCGTGCGACCCTCGGCAACGCTTATATGGTTACCGTTGAACTCCTCAAAAACGTAACCTTCGAAGGTCCGGTGGTCGAAACCATCCGCCAACTGGGCGAAACCTGGGACGGTAGCGGTCCGTTGGGCCTGAAGGAAGAAGAAATCCTGGTTACTGCGCGTATTCTGGCCCTTGCCAACACCTTTGTCGGCATGGTCACGCCACGCGCCTATCGCGCCGCCATGCCGTTTCAAAAGGTCGCCGACATCCTGATGGAGGAAAATGGCGTTCGCTACGACCGAAAGGCCGTCACGGCGCTGGTGAATTTTCTGGAAAACCGCGGTGGCAACCAGCTCTGGGCCCACTTCTGCGAAGCACCAGAAGAAACCCAGGGATAAACTCCCTCAGACCTCTGAACGACTAAGCGGTTCCGGTGGGGCATCCACCTCTGAAATGAAATCCCGGTATTTTCCCGACGACGTCCTCTCAATATCGTCAACAAAGACAAACGTAACCGAAAAGGGATGGTCCAGTCGGGCAGTGACCCAATCGCGAATGGCGTCTTTTTCGGGGCTTGTCAGGTCCCTGTCCACGACTAGGCGAACCTCGATAATTTGCAGGTCTTTTTGCACGAATTGGTATTGGCGGATCGGCCCGATGGCGAGAAAGGATTCGATATTACCGGCACTCAACAATGTCCACCGCCGTTCCCCGCCAGGCAGGATCACCATGTCCTGAACCCGTCCGACAATTCGTTTCAGTACCAGCAATCCCCGGCCACAAGGACACGGCCCACCCACTTCGGCAAAATCACCAATGTCATAGCGAATCAACGGCATGGCGAAATTGTCCAGCGGGGTGACGACCACACGGCCAATTTCTCCTGGCTGGCAGGGATTGCCATCCTCGTCCAAAACTTCCAGATACAGCCCTTCCGCCTGGACATGATAGTGATCGTGTTCCGGACACTGTAGAGCTACATAGCCGACATCACGTCCAGAATAGATATCCGACACCCCTACCCTCCAGGCTGCCTGGCAGGCGTCCCGGACCTCAGGGCGCAGCATTTCAGAAAGCGTCATCGTTTGCTTGAGGCTTTCCAGGCGAATGCCGTTATCCAGGCAGTAGTTCGCCAACCTGTACATATTGGTCGGGTGGGTCATCAAATAGGTCGGGTTCACACGCCGCAACCAGTCAACTTGCTCGGCAGGCGTACAGTTGAGGTTGAGGCTGACCGCCGGGCCGGTTTTAAAAACGTTGCTGCTGGCGCCCCAACTACGGGATTTTGAGCCGTCCGGGTATGCATCCTTTCCCTTTTCTGCATTGCGCATCACCGCAAGTGTGCCACGAAAATTCCGGCGGTGCCAAAGGTGGTCGCGCAAGGTCGTCGCGCACCAGTACAGGTTACTCAATTCCGTTCTGAGAACCCGGACCGGACGGCCCGTGGTACCGGACGTATGGATAGCGGTGATCCGGCCATGGCCCGGCGGCAGAGAGGTGCTGTGCAAATTCGTCCCGGCTGCCTGAATGCCCTGGCGATCAAGTAACGGCAGTGTCCTCCATTCATCAGGGGTAACATTTGCGGGATCGGCTATCGCGTGCTCTTCCAGCAGGGCTTGGAAATACGGTACGGTTTTTGATGCGTGAGCCAGCAATTTACCAATTTTTTGAAACTGACCGGCGAGAATTTTTTCCGGTGACCACTTTTCGATAATTCCGTACTGGTGAATTATCGACAGCATTGCCCGCCCCTTGGCCGTGGGCACGGCGGAGACTTTCTTTTTCTGGTTGGATGGTTGGTGGTCAGGCAATTTCTTAGTCATTTCGAATTACAGATTAAACAAAAAACCCAAAATGAGGAATGCATAAGCCTAAACCTAAACGAACGACGGCCCCCGAAGGGACCGCCGCGCTCAAATGGTTTGCTTGTGAGGCTAGCCGACGTTGTCGATGACAATGGTCACGCCACTTCCGTCATCAGACACCGTATACCCATCGCTGGGATCGCCGTCGTGGTTCTGGTCAAGATCGTTCAGGCTGACGCCATCAAGGGTCACTGAGGTATCTTCAACACCGCCGAAGGTCACGACTACATCGCCATCATTGTTTTCGCTGAGGACCAGATCATCCATGTGGAATTCCTGTCCTTCAAAGACCAGCACATCTTGTTCCAGGATATCGGTAATGATGTCATTACCACTCGCATTATCGAAATTGAAGGTATCAGCGCCTTCGCCGCCCTCCAATTGATCGTTGCCAGCACCGCCCGTAATGATGTCGTCACCCTTACCGCCCTTGATGAAGTCGTCGCCGGCACCGCCGTCAATGACATCGTTGCTACTACCGCCGTCGAGGTAATCGTTGCCCTCGCCGCCTTTCAGGTCATCCTTGCCGCTGGAGCCGAACAGGGTGTCGTCACCGCTGCCGCCGTCCAGAGTATCGTCACCGCTGGAACCGAACAGCTCATCATTGCCTGCTCCGCCAAGCAGTTCGTCGTCACCGCCCCGGCCCTTGAGGATGTCGTCACCGGTACCGCCGACTAAAAGATCGTCACTGCTGGAACCGGTTATGGAGACTGCAGCATCAATAGTATCATCGACTATCACCGGAACCGTGGTAATCGCAGTCGCCGTATCACCGTCGTTTTCACTGGCAACCGCCGTCACCGTCAATTCGAAGTTTTCAATTACGGTATGATCCGTATTCAGGATCAGGCCGCTGAGGTCTTCTGGCATCAAAGTCCAGGTGCCGTCGCCGTTGTCGATGCCCGCCGACAGGCTGGCCCCGGACGGCACGTCGCTTACGACAATAGCCAGCGTTTCCGAACCGTCCGTATCACCCAGCGCACCGCCAATCTGTAACTCAAAAGAGGTGCCGGTCGTCTCGGTACTGACGTTACCGCCGACATTGCCGCCGTTTTCGATAATGGCCTGGCCTCCCGTGGTGTACAGGCTCGACACGTCGTTCGCGCTTAACGGCTCGCTCATGATGGCGAATTCGTCAATCTGGCCATCGAAATAATTTTGCAGGTGATCGGATTCACCGTCACTGCTGGACCAGGCATTGGCGCCGATCACCATCGGTTCGGTATTGTTCTCGATACCGCCCGTATAGTCGTTGGTATCGACTAACTCGCCATCCACGTAAAGTTCCATGCCGCCTTCGCCAAAGTTGAAGGTGATTTGGTGCCAGGTATTGTCCGATAGCGACCCGCCATCGACCCAGAAGCTGTCTTCGCCGCTTTGCAGGCGGATCTTGACTTCACCATCATCGATGTAGCCCGTCAGATGCCCGCCGTCGTCATAGCCTGACGAATCCTTGGAAAACAGGCCTTGGCGATCATCCACATCGTCGGAATTAATCCACAACGTGATCGATCCGCTGGGGAGTTCAAGGCTGTCTGAATGATCGACATCTATATGGTCGTTGCTGCCGTCGAAATCGCCGGCGCCCTCACCGATGCCGTGCTTGTCGCTCTTGGATTCCGCACCACGTTCGTAAGTGGCGGTCAGGGTGTTAGTGGAATCCACCACGGTTTCATCATCAACCTCATTCATCCGGAAATAAGCAACGGGTTCATGTTGGGTGATCAGGTCCTGATAGCTTACGTCATTGGTGACTTCGTTGCCTATCTCGGCAAACACCGTCGGCGCATCAGCAACACCTGTCAGATCAACAGTGACCGTGGCCGTCGTAGTGGCCGTATCTCCGCTTGCGCTTTCGGTGGAGGTTGCCGTCACTGTGAGATCGAAATCAACGTTGGAATCGTCGGGCGGCGTGATGGTCAAGCCAGCAACATCGGCCCCGTCGATGGTCCACGAGCCGTCCTCGTTAACCGTACCGGCCGAAAGAACCGCGCCGGTGGGCACGCCCGCAATGGTCACGGACAGGGTCTCGGAGCCATCCGTGTCGGTCAGGGCCGCCGAAATATCCAGCGCGATGGCTGTGTCTTCTAATCCGGCGACGGGGCCCACCGTCAGGGTCGGATCTTCAGCCGTGGTATCTTCGACTACTGCAGGCGTCACTGTCACGTCGATGCTGCCCGAAGCCAAAGCCGTTGACGTACCGTCCAGGGCTGTCGCCACCACCGCAAGCGCGATGGCGCCGCTGAAGCCCAGAGGCGGTGTCATTGACAGATTGTTCAGATCACCGTTAGCGGGATCAAGCGTCCAGGTACCATCGGTATTCAACGTGCCCGACGACAATGTCGCACCGGCAGGAACACCACTAATGGTTACACTCAAACTTTCCGAGCCGTCGGTGTCGGTTAACGCCGACGAAATATCCAGCGCGATGGTAGTGTCCGCATCGCCCGTCACCGCACCGGCAGACTGATCGCCTGCAACACTAGCGTTCAGGTCCAGCGTCGGCGCATCGGCCACCGCATCAACCGTGACATTAATGGTGCTGGTAGAGGTCGCCGTGTCGGCGCCGTCGGTCGAGGTCGCCGTCACCGTCAGGGCGAAGTCGGCGTCTGAATCCGCAGCCGGCGTCACCGTCAGGCCGGTCAACTGATCCGGGCTTAACGTCCAGGTGCCATCGGTATTCAATGTACCCGCCGACAACGTCGCGCCAGCCGGAACGCCCGCGATGGTCACGGACAAGGTTTCCGAACCATCGGTGTCGGTCAGCGCCGATGAGATATCCAGCGCAATCGCCGTGTCTTCCGCGCCCGCCGCGTCGGCCGTGTTCAGCGTCGGCGCATCGGCCACCGCGTCAACCGTGACATTAATGGTGCTGGTAGAGGTCGCCGTGTCGGCGCCGTCGGTCGAGGTCGCCGTCACCGTCAGGGCGAAGTCGGCGTCTGAATCCGCAGCCGGCGTCACCGTCAGGCCGGT
>JABMOG010000270.1 GCA_013204265.1 Rhodospirillales bacterium | reverse complement strand
GGGGAGCTGTGCCAGTAAATTGGCGGATACAACGTAATTTGCATCATTCAGAAGCTCTAAATAGGGAAGAGGGTTTGTTAGCTCGCTTCCCCGTTTCCAGTCCATGAGTGACGCGAGAACCCCACAGATATCGGCTTCAATAAATCGAACGTTCGGATAGGCTCTGGTTTTGTTGCGGGTTTCGCGAAGGTGGCAGATATCAACCAGATAAACCGTTTCGAAATGGGTCGCCAATTTATCGATAGGTATGTCGAGCAGTAATCCGGACCCTAAAACGACAGCGGATTTATTGGTAAATGCCTTATGGACCTCTTCGGAAATAAGAGCTTTGCAATTTGCCAAATGGGGTGCCCATGCGGCTTTGCACCGTTGGTAACGGTATTTGATGGCGATCAATTCGCGTAAGTAACCGAGTTCCCGATAGGGCTCAGGGCAGGGGGTTGTTAAATGGGTGAGCCATTCGGCGAGCATGGGCTTAACGCCTGCCGAACAGTTTCTCGATATCGCTGAGCTTCAGTTCCACATAGGTGGGGCGGCCGTGGGCGCACTGGCCGCTGTGCGGTGTGGCTTCCATTTCACGCAGCAGCGCATTCATTTCCGGCCCGTTGAGCCGCCGCCCGGCGCGCACGCTGCCGTGGCACGCCATGGTCGCACACACGTCGCCTAGTCGTTTACTCAACGCCAGCCCTTCGTCCCATTCGGCCAGATCGTCGGCCAGATCGCGAACCAATCCCTGGATATCGGTCTCGCCAAGCAGCGCCGGTGTTTCGCGAACGACCACCGCGCCGTCGCCGAAGGCGTCGATCACGAGGCCCAATTCCGCCAATTCATCGGCGCGCTCCAAAAGGCGATTAACCGCGCCTTCGTCCAGCTCGACGACTTCTGGAATCAATAAACCCTGGCGCTGAACACCGCCGGTTGCGAGGGCTTTTTTGATGCGTTCCTGAACCAGCCGTTCGTGGGCGGCGTGTTGGTCAACGATGACGATCCCGTCAGCAGTCTGCGCTACCACGTAGGTTTCATGGACCTGGGCGCGGGCAACGCCCAGGGGGTAATCGCCGAGGTCTTCCTCGGTCCCGCCATCGGTTAAGTCGGCGCCGGGGGCTGAGGGCCGGGTGTCGAGGCCGGGCAACGGGCTGTGGAAGGCCCCGGCGCGCTCGTTCATGCCGGCGCTGGTGTACGCCCCGCCGCCGCGTGGGTTGTAACCACCGCCGCCGCTAAATACGCCGGGCCGGACCGAGCCCAGGGCGGTGCCTGCGACGGTGGTCGATGCCCGGTGCCCGGCGTCAGCCAGGGCGCGTTTCAAGGCGCCGACGATCAGGCCGCGCACCATGCCGGCGTCGCGAAAGCGGACTTCGGCCTTGGCCGGGTGAACGTTGACGTCGACGGCATCAGACGGCAGGTCGAGAAACAGCGCCACCAGCGGATAGCGATCGTGGCTGAGAAATTCCCGGTAAGCCCCCCTGAGCGCGCCATACAACAGCTTGTCCCGAACCGGGCGACCGTTGACGAACAAAAACTGCATCTGTGCGTTGCCCCGGTTGAGTGTCGGCAACCCGGCATACCCGGTGAGAACGGCGCCCTCGCGCGCGGCGTCGATGGCCATGGCATTGCCTGAAAAATCCCGTCCCATAATCGCGCTTAGGCGGTCCAACCGGGGATCTGCGCCGTCGGTGCGTTGAACGACGCCAGGCAGTTTTACCAGGTCCCGGTGACCATCGCTTAAGGAAAATCCGATGCCCGGATGGGCCATGGCCAGCCGTTTGATGGCGTCGACGGCGTGGGTCTGTTCGGTTTTTGGTGTTTTCAGGAATTTCAGCCGTGCCGGGGTGGCGAAAAAAAGATCGCGCACCTCGATCCGGGTGCCGGGGCCGTGGGCTGCTGGCTGGGGCGGGGTGACGTCGCCGCCGTTAACAGAAATGATCCAGGCCTGATCGGCGCCGGTGGCGCGGCTGGTGATAGCCAGGCGTGCGACGGAACCAATGGATGGCAGGGCTTCGCCCCGGAACCCGAGGGAGTGGATTTCCAGCAGATCGTCGTCGGGCAGCTTGGAAGTGGCATGGCGCTCAATAGCCAGCGCGAGATCGTCGGGCGTCATGCCGCGTCCGTCGTCGGTGACGGAAATTTCCGTCTGGCCGCCGTCGCGCACAACTACATCAATGTGCCCCGCCCCGGCGTCGATGGCGTTTTCCACCAGTTCTTTGACCACCGAGGCCGGACGTTCGACCACCTCGCCGGCGGCGATACGGTTGATGACGTTTTCCGGCAGGCGGCGAATGGTCATGAAGTTTTCTTGGCTTTGTGAGCCTTGTAGCGGTCGATCAGTCCCAGGGTCGAGGAACAGCCATCGAAGTCGGCGGTGGTGTCCTCAAGGGTATGAAGTATCTGCGTCGCCAGTTCTTTGCCCCATTCGACGCCCCACTGGTCGAACGGGTTGATACCCCATAACACGGCTTGAACGAAGACCTTGTGTTCATAGAGTGCAATCAACTGGCCCAGCGTGAAGGGATCGACCTGCTCAAGCAAAATGGAATTGGTCGGCCGGTTGCCTTCGAATACCCGGTGCGGCCGTTGCAGGTCGCGCATCGCACCTGGCACGTCGCGCCGCAACATGACGTCTTCGGACTTGTCAATTTCCCGGCCTTTCATCAGGGCCTCGGTCTGCGCGAAGAAATTGGCCAACAATCGATCGTGGTGGCTGCCGATGGCGTGGCGGCTTTCCATCGGCGCGATAAAATCACAGGCGATGAGTTGGCGACCCTGATGCAGGGCCTGGAAAAAGGAATGCTGGCCGCGGGTGCCGGGGTCGCCGAAGACCATCGTCGCGGTGCCCGCTTCGACCGGTTGGCCGAGGCGGTCGAGCGCCTTGCCGTTGCTTTCCATTTCCAATTGACGGAGATAGTTGGGAAGTCCACGCAGACCTTCGTCATAGGGCAGGATCGCCAACCCCTGGGCACCCAGAAAATCGATATTCCACAGTCCAATCAGGCCTAAGATAACGGGCAGGTTGGCGCCTAGGGGCGCGGTCTGGAAATGGCGGTCCATGTCGTGGGCGCCAGCCAGCATGTCTTCGAAGCGATCCATGCCCAGCGCGATAGCAATCGGCAGCCCGATGGCGGACCATATGGAGTACCGCCCGCCGACCCAGTCCCACAAGTCGAAGGCGTTGTCCGCCGGGATGCCGAACTCGGCAACCGCGCTGGCATTGCCGGAAACCGCAATGAAATGCCTGTGTATGGCTTTCAGGCCGAGGGCCTCGACCAGCCAGTCGCGGGCGGTGCGGGCGTTGGTGATGGTTTCTTCCGTGGTGAAGGTTTTCGAGGCAACAATGAACAGGGTCGTTTCCGGCGACAGCCTGCCCAGCGCGTCGAATATCTGAACCCCGTCGACGTTGGACAGGAAAACTATGTCCGGCCCGGATGGCCGCACGAAGCCTTGTGACTGGTAGACCATTTCCGGTCCGAGGTGTGAGCCGCCGGTGCCGATGTGGACGACGGTCTCGATCGCCTTTCCGGTCGCCCCGGTCCAGTCGCCGGAACGCACGGCGTCAGACAAGGCGCGCATTTTTTCGCGCATGACCCGGACGATTTTCAAGACATCTTCACCATCGACGTCAATGGGGCCGACCTCCCCGCCCGGCGGCATGCGCAGCGCCACATGCAGGGCTGCGCGGTCCTCGGTGGTGTTGATGGCCTCACCGGCGAACATGCGGTCGCGCCATCCTTCGACGTCACGGGCGCGCGCCAGTTCCACCAGCAGGTCCATGGTCTGCGCCGTGATGCGGTTTTTGGAATAATCGAGAAACAGGCCGCCGAGACGTAAGGAAAACCGCTCGAACCGATTCTCGTCCTCAGCGAACAGATCGCGCATGTGCTGGTGTGCCGTTTGCCGGTGATGGGCATCCAGGGCCTTCCAGGCGGGGGATTTTTTCAAGGATGCCATATCAAAAGTATTAGCCGGTTTCGGGACACACGGGGCAGAACCGGCAGATTAGCAAACAACGCAGGCGCGGAACAGGGCGTTCAGGGGGTATTTTCCACGCCCTTGGGCATGCCGACGACGACCACGGTCAATGCGTCCGCGCGCAGCAGCGTCTTCGCCGCCCGGTTGACGTCGGCCAGGCTGACCGCTTCGATGAGGCTGTTGCGGCGGTCCATGTAATCAATGCCGAGATTTTCCCTTTGGATTCCGACCAGCATTCCGGCGACTGAGCCGCTGGAGGTAAACCGCAGCGGGTATGACCCCGTCAAATAGGTCTTGGCGTCGGCCAGTTCCGTATCGGTCATGCCTGTGTCGGCCATCTTTTTCCATTCCTGGCGCAGCAATTGGATCGTTTCGGAGACGTTGGCGTTGGCGGTGCCGGCAGAACCGAATATCAAGCCGGCCCGGTCCAAGGGGTGCAGCCCGGTATAGACGGAATAGGCCAGTCCGTGTTTTTCACGGATGGTGGAATACAGCCTGGAGGTAAAGCCGCCGCCGCCGAACGCATAATTCATGACGTAAGCGGCGTAGAAATCGGGGTGATTGCGCTTCAACCCTTTTTCGGCGAACACGATGGAACTTTGCGGGACGGACTTTTTGACGACAATGGTGCGCCCTGCCCCTTGGGGTTCAACCTCCGGCAACACCCAGGCCTTGGCCTTAGGCGGCAGGCTGCCGAAGGTGGAGTCTAAAAGTGCCGCCAGGGTGTCCGGTGTTATGTCGCCGACGGCGCCGATGATCAGATTGTCTTTGGCCAGACGCTCGGCAACAAAGGACGCCAGGTCGGCGCGCCCAATGGCCTCGACATCGCCCTTTAGCCCAATCGTGGTGCGACCGTAGGGGTGACTGGGGAACAGTGTCTTGAACAGGGTTTCTCCGGCAAGGGTGCCGGGTTCTTCGGTGTTCTGGCGGATTTGGGCGAGCAACTGACTACGGATTCTTTCTACCGGTTGAGCATCAAACCGGGGCTTGGTCAGCGCCAGGGACAGCATGTTGAAGGCGGTGTCGCGGTTACCGGTCAGAGTGACCATCTGGCCGGAGAAAGCATCGCGCCCGGCGCTGAAACGAAGGGTGATGGACTGGTCATCGAGAGTTTGTTGAAAGGTTGTGCTGTCGAGATCGCCGGCCCCTTCGTCGAGCAACGACGCGACCATGTTGGTGAGGCCGGTGCGCCCCGTAGGGTCAAGCCCGGCGCCGCCGCGAAACGAGAAACGCATGGAAATGATCGGGTTGGTGTGGTCGCGCACCAGCCATGCTGTGATGCCGCCCGGAGAAACGACGCGATCAATTTTGACCGCTTGGGCCGGGCCGGAGGCAACCATACCGGCGGCCAGAATGATAGCGACCAGCAAAGACTGAAATATGCGCGTCATGGGAAAAATCATCCTTAGCCGGTTGCCTTGCCGAGCAAATAAGACGTCACGGAGTGACTGTCCCTCAGGACCGCCTTGGCGGCGGCACTAATTTGCTCGCCCGTGACCGCCCCGATGCGTTCGGGCCAGGATTCCACGTCTTCCACTGTTAGCCCGATAGCCAGCGCCGCGCCTAAGGTCCGGGCTCCGGCGGACAGGGAATCGCGGGCAAAGATAGCTTGCGCCTGCATGCGTTTTTTTGCGCGCGCAAGTTCGGACGCGGTGACGCCGCCTTCAAGCAGCTTGGCCAGTTCTTCGCCGATTTTATTTTCCAGGGTTTGCATGGAAACGCCGGGTTTAGGGCTGGCGTAGAGCCCGAAAGTGCTCGGTCCACGGTCGTTGGCCCCATAATAGGCCCCCGCCGACAGGGCGAGTTTCTGTTCAACCACCAGCGACTGGTACAGGCGGCTGGTGGCGCCGTTGCCGAGGATATTGGCCAGCACTTCAAGGGCGTAAGCGTGCTGGGTTTCGCCAGTCAACAGACTGGGCGCCAGATAGCTACGCCCCCACGCCGGCTGACGCACGCGCGCGTCTTTCAGGGTAACCGTGCGCTTGGCGCTTTGCGGCGGTTCCGTCGGCCGCACGCGGGGCGTCGGGGGCGCCGCCGGAATGGAGCCGTAATATTTTTCCGCCAGCGGTTTCAGTATCGAAGGGGTGATATCACCGCCGACCACTAAAATGGCGTTGCTTGGGTCATACCATTTTTTATAGAACGCCATGACGCTTTCCAGGTTCAGCGACTGGATCTCATGCGCCCAGCCGATTACCGGGCGCCGGTATGGATGGTTCAGATACAACGCGGCGTTGACCTGTTCGGACAACCTTGATGCGGGGTTGTTGTCGGTGCGCGAACGCCGTTCTTCCAGGACCACGGCTTTTTCCGTTTCCACACCCTTTTCCGTCAACACCATATTGGTCATCCGGTCGGCTTCCATCTCCATCACCATTTCCAGGCGGTCCACTGCGACGGTTTGAAAATAGGCGGTGTAGTCGCTCGACGTGAAGGCATTTTCCTGGCCACCGTTGCGGGCCAGAATGCGGGAAAATTCTCCGGGCGCACGTTTTTTGGTGCCTTTGAACATCAGGTGTTCGAGAAAATGCGCGATACCGGATTCGCCAGGGCCTTCGTCGGCGGCGCCGACGCCGTACCACACCATATGGGTGACCACGGGCACCCGGTGATTTTGGATAAGGACCACCCGCATGCCGTTTGAAAGCTTGAAGGTATCCGGTTTGAAAACAGCGGCCTGGGCCGGAACGCTGAGCGCGGCAACGCCTAAAAACGTGGCAAAGGCCAAGGTTAGAAAACCATATTTAATTGAGGAGCGCCCTATTGTCATTTGCCCGTCAGTCCTTGGGTTCAATTCGCATAAGTTGGATTTTAAAGCACGCTACCGGGTATAGCATGAACACCGCGGTTCGCGTTTCACGAACGCGTTATTTAGAAGATTTAGGTTATGGTCAGGAAAAATGGCAATAACAAGGCGCAATGCCGTGGGGCAATCAGAAGTTCAAAAGCCCTTTTTTTGCACGTTTGATTTTCACATCCGGCGTTTCGCCTTCGGTGATGGGCTTGCCAAGGGCTTGTGTTTTCTGGATTCGTTTTTGTTCTTTCTTGGCGTCAACAACGGTGCCGCCCGCTTCCTGATCATCGACCCAGAAGATCAGTTTGTCGACGAATCGGGTGTCCTGGGCGCTTAGGATCGAGGTTTCTTCGTTGATGGTGGTACGGATATCGGGTGTTGCCCTCAAACCGCCGGTATCGCGCAGCAACGCGATTACGCCAGGACTTCCCTGGGGCGCTTTTTGCGGCACCGACGTTTTCACGGCCTGACTGAGAACGGCGCGTTTGGCGATATTTGAAGTTTCCTCGCCACGTAGTTTGCCCCTGCCCGGTAACGGCGGGCGCAGCGTGTATTGTGGCGGCAGGCTAAGGGGCGGGCGGGAAAACACGGCAAATTCATCCGGGGCGGTTTTATCCGCGCTGAAGGCTTTGCGTGCGGACTCGCACCCTGAAAGCAGGGCAATGGCGCCGACAAGGCAAAGAAAAACAGGTAATTTTCGCATCTGTGTCATCCTTGGGCTTAATTCTACGACTTTTTGTCCTCTGTAAACAAGGAATCTAGGATCAACACCACGGCACCGATGGAAATTGCGCTGTCCGCCACGTTGAAAGCCGGCCAGTGATACCCCCAGGCGTGGACGTCTAGAAAGTCCGCGACCGCCCCGAATCGCAGCCGGTCGATCAGGTTTCCGAGCGCGCCGCCGATGATCAGGCCGAGCCCGACAGCGGGACGAAGCCGGTCGGCCCGGTACAGCCAGATCACCAGAACCGCGGTGATCGCCACCACGGCGCCCGGCAACAACCATTTGCTCAACTCCGGAATGGAATTCAACATGCCGAAGCTGACGCCGTAGTTCCATCCCATGACCAAATTGAAAAAGGGCGTCACCTCGATTACCCGGGGCGGCTGCATAATGGTGAAAACAATCCACCATTTTGTCAATTGGTCGATTGCAAGAACTGCCGCCGAGACGGCCAAGCCGTTGCGGAAATGTCTGGAAAATGTCATGGGGCCGAGTGACGAACTGCGTCAGTGCACCGGCCGCAGACGCTTGGATGGTCGGGGTCTTTACCGATATCGGGCAATACCTTCCAGCACCGCTCGCACTTTTCGCCTTCGGCCTGCTTCGAATTGACCCAGACGCCGGGCACGTCTTCAAGCGAAAACATGTCGGGTGGGTGATCGCCTTTCCCAAATTGTGCGCCAGAGGTAATACATAACTCCGCCGCATCCAGGTTGAGTTGCTCGAAGGCATCTTGGTGTTCGGGGTCACCATAAATTTCCGGATGTGCCTGGAGACTAGAGCCGATCTTCTTTTCCTTGCGATCAAGCTCAATAGCGCCAGTAACGACCTTTCTTACGTCACGCACCGTTTTCCAATTTTCAACTTTTTCGTCGGGCAGCTTCCAACTCTCGGGTATGACCGGGAAGGTGCGCAAATGGACGCTATTGGATGGGCTGTCGTCGGGATGGCGGGCGAGCCAGGCTTCTTCTGCGGTGAAGCAGATGAACGGCGCCAGCCACGCCGTCAGGCAGTTGAAAACTTCATTGAGAACCGTTCTCGCGGCGCGGCGCTTGATACTGTCGATGCGGTCGCAATATAGCGAATCCTTGCGTACGTCGAAATAAAATGCCGACAGGTCAATGGTGCAGAAATTGTGCAATTCTGCGAAAACAGAGTGGAAACTGAAATCATTACAGGCTTGGCGTAACTGCCCGTCCAACTGCCACAGCCGGTGCAGCACCCAACGTTCCAGTTCCGGCATTTCTGCAATGTCGAGACGTTCGCTTTCGTCGAAACCGTCCAGATTGCCAAGACTGTAACGGAGCGTATTGCGCAGCCGACGGTACATGTCCGCCATCTGCTTCAGCGTCTCGGGCCCGAACACGGGATCTTCGGTGTAATCGGTGCCTACCACCCAGAGACGCAGGATATCAGCGCCGAACTGCTGGAACACGTCCTCAGGCGAGAGCGAGTTACCTGCCGATTTCGACATTTTTTCGGCTTTCTCATTGAGGATAAAGCCATGCGTCAGCACCGCCTTATAGGGCGCACGCCCGCGCGTGCCGCAGCTTTCCAGCAGCGAGGACTGGAACCATCCCCGGTGCTGGTCGGTGCCTTCCAGGTACAGGTCCGCCGGCCATTGTAAATCGTCGCGGGCTTCCAGGGTGAACGCATGGGTGCAGCCGGAATCAAACCACACGTCGAGAATGTCAGTGACTTGATCGAAATCCGCAGCATCATAATCGGAGCCTAAGAACCGCGAAGGCTCTGAGGTAAACCAGGCGTCTGCGCCCTCAAGCTCGACGGCCTCGGCAACCCGGTCGAGGATGGCTTGGTCGCGCAACGGCTCGCCGGTTTTTTTGTTGACGAACACGGTAATCGGCACGCCCCAGGCACGCT
>JABMOG010000031.1 GCA_013204265.1 Rhodospirillales bacterium | reverse complement strand
GCCAAATACAACCAGCTGATTCGCATCGAGGACGAACTGGGCGCGGCGGCACACTACGCCGGGCGCGGTATTTTCAAGTAGGCCCGCCGCAGTTCAGGCCTGGATACACACCGGGGGCAGGGACAGGCGACGACTAAACGCCATTTTTCACGCATAACTTATTGTAACTAATTCGATTTTTGCTTGCCGGGCTATGGAAAAAGGCCGCAAACGTCTACATTTGTCTACATTTTCCGAATTCATATTTATTTTCAGCACCTTAAGCATTAACAACGGAGCCGCCACAAGGGAAATGGCGGGGAAACGTTTGTCCGGCCCGCCCCAACCTTAAC
Organism: Rhodospirillales bacterium; assembly: GCA_013204265.1. Taxonomy (GTDB): domain Bacteria; phylum Pseudomonadota; class Alphaproteobacteria; order Rhodospirillales; family Casp-alpha2; genus Casp-alpha2. The sequence continues at coordinate 3,680 of JABMOG010000031.1, read as the reverse complement.
CGATCGGTCGCAAACCCAATTCACCACGTCAAAGAGCGTTTTTCGTATGATAAAAGCACAGACTCTATATAGGATATTTTTACTATAAAGTCAATAAATTCTCGTATTAAAAAATAATTCCCATCGCAAGAAACGGGTTGCGCTCGCTGCCCTGAGGCCCGAACCTCCTTTGCACCAATCCCGGCAAATCACTACAGAGCGAAAATGGCGTCTAATCACCCAGTCAACAAAGTTATGAGCCCGTTTGAGTGGGGGCTGCTTGTGGCCCTGTCGCTCCTGTGGGGCGGTTCCTTCTTCTTCACCGGCGTCGCGGTCAAAGAACTTCCGACCTTCACCATTGTCGTATGCCGGGTGTCTTTTGCCGCCCTGACCCTGTGGGTGGTGATGAAATTCATCGGCCAGAAGATGCCAACGTCGCGCCGGGTCTGGGGCGCGTTTTTCGTAATGGGATTTATCAACAACGTGATCCCCTTCAGCCTTATCGTTTGGGGGCAGTCGCATATCGCCTCCGGCGTCGCTTCAATCCTCAATGCCACGACGCCTCTGTTCACGGTCATCGTCGCGCATTTTCTCACCAGTGACGAGAAAATGACGGGCGCCCGTCTGATCGGAGTCTTTGTCGGATTGGTCGGCGTCGCCTTCATGATAGGCGTGGACGCGCTGCAATTATTGGGTGTCAATATCCTGGCACAGATCGCAATTTTGATAGCGTCGATGTCCTATGCTTTTGCCGGCGTGTTCGGTCGCCGCTTTCAAGGATTGGGTATTTCCCCAATGGCCGCCGCAACCGGTCAGGTTACGGCATCGAGCCTGATGCTTGTGCCGATCATGCTCGCCGTAGACGCGCCGTGGACGCTGCCGGTCCCAAGCCTGGCAACCATCGGCGCACTTGTCGGTATTGCCACCTTATCGACGGCGCTTGCGTATGTACTTTACTTTCGAATTCTCGCGGCAGCCGGTGCGACCAATCTTCTGCTGGTGACGTTCCTCATCCCCGTCAGCGCGATTTTGCTCGGGGTTATTGTTCTGGGGGAGGTGTTGGAGCCGAAGCACTTCATCGGCATGGCGCTGATCGGCGGTGGGCTCGCAGCTATTGATGGCCGGCCGATACGGGCTTTCAGGGCGCTATTTACCTGAGGTAAAGCGTCAGCCGGGGCAGGGGTTCAGCACATTTCCTCGCCGACCACATGATCGCCCATCCTATCCATGCTGGAATCCAGATCGCGCAGGTCTTGCAGGATTTGCTCCATAGTAATCGGCTGCCGCGCCTCTTCCGCCGCGAAAAGGACGGATGGGAAAATCAGGACGGACAGCATCAGCACAATATATTTCATGACTGCACCAAGTGAGTGGTGCGAACCTCCGCACAGCCTACCGGGTTGCGGACACATTTTGAAATATTTTACCTAAATTACCCAACCTTTTGAATCCCATAGTGGAATCGTGACCATTCCGGCGCCCCGCTAACCGGTTGTTAACGATTGCTGAGCGAGTATGTATGCGGGTTGGGACTGTGAATAAATAAACGAAACGGACACCAGGGCTCACAGTCCATGAATTTGTTACAGGAATTCCGCGCTCGGTCGCGGCACGTTGTCGGTCCTTTGCTGGGCATCCTGGCGGTCGGGTATTTCGGCTACCACGTTGTTCACGGCGACCGGGGTCTGATCGCGTGGTGGAATATCAAACAACGGGTCGCTTCCGCTAAGCAGGCCCTGGGAATATCGCGCGCTGAGCGCAAAACCATTGAGCACCGCGTCAGCCTTATGGAACCGGGCTCCCTCGACCCCGACATGCTCGAGGAACGCGCCCGGCTGATGCTCAATTACGGCCATGTCGATGACATTGTGATTCTAGAAGACCACAAAAGGAGAAAGTGATGGAAAGTTTGGCAGAAAACCTGACCCCACCATACTACGCGGCCACCCTGAACGAACGCCAGGGGGATATAAAAGACCAAAACCACGTCGCACCCACCGATGAAATGGTGACTTTAGCGACACGTCAACCGGGTTTCCTAGGCCTGGAAAGTTCGCACGATCAAAAAGGCAAACACATAACAGTTTCCTATTGGAAGGATGTCGACGCCATCGAAGGATGGATTACCGCCGGCGACGAAAAAATAAACAATCGCTTCGGGATCGGCCTCGCCGAAACCTGCGGCATCGAAATCTCTCTGATCGAAAAAGCTACCTTCGAACGAAACGACCGCCGCGCCATCAGGGGGTTGAATGCCTTCGTAGCCGCGGCGTTCAGTAGCCTGACGGGGTTTATGTCATGAGTATCTTGCAGAAAACCGAAATCCCGTTCTATTTCGCCGCGGTCTATACCTCACCACCGAAAGACTATGTCGGAACGGGGTTCAGCGAGACCGCGTCGATGCTGGTGGCGATGGCGGCGACGGAACCGGGATACCTCGGTTTCGAGACCGATTTCGCCGCCGAGGGGCGCACCGTCGCCGTGTGTTACTGGAATTCCTACGGCTCGCTTTCGCACTGGACGGAAAAGGCCAAAGGCTGGACGGCCCCCGGCGCCCCCGCACTGGACGACTTGTTGTCTAACACCGGGTGTCTGTGGCCGTGGTTGCGGGAAGAACGCGAAGTCAAATGGGAAACCGCCGCGCGCAGTGTCGCCTGAACAGGCACTCTGGCTTTAAAACCGGTGTTTAACAACACACCTTAACCAAACTTGAGTTAAGTGTAATTTTATTCGCCATTTCAATGGCTTTTCGCAATCCTGTTTGCTTGAAAAGACGGGGTTGGTGGACTATTTTATAATCCTGAGATTGCTTCGACCGGGCGGACTTAACCAGCCTTGGCGGTAAAACGGCGACCGGGAGGATCCCCCAACATGGCGAAGTCTGCCAAAGTGACCAAATCCAAGGCCAAACCCAAGGCCGCAAGAAAATCGCCGATGGCGTCCAATGATGAGCTTCTGCATTTCTATCGCCAGATGCTGATGATCCGCCGCTTCGAAGAAAAGGCCGGCCAGTTGTACGGCATGGGTCTGATCGGCGGTTTTTGCCACCTGTATATCGGACAGGAAGCCGTCGTCATCGGCATGATGGCGGCTTCACAACCTCAGGATTCCGTTATCACGTCGTACCGCGACCACGGCCACATGCTGGCCTGCGACATGGACCCCAAGGGCGTGATGGCGGAATTGACCGGACGCCGGGGCGGCTATTCCAAAGGCAAGGGCGGCTCGATGCACATGTTCAGCCGCGAAAAGAATTTCTACGGCGGCCACGGCATCGTCGGGGCGCAAATTCCGCTCGGCACCGGGCTGGCGTTTGCCCACAAATACAAGGGTGACGGCGGCGTCAATCAGGCCTATTGCGGCGACGGTGCCATCAACCAGGGCCAGATTTATGAATCCTACAACATGGCCCAATTGTGGAAGTTGCCGGTGATTTACGTCATCGAAAACAACCGCTACGGCATGGGAACCTCAATCGAGCGGGCGTCGGCAACCACTGAGTTATACAGACGCGGCGACAGTTTCGGCATTCCCGGTGCCCAGGTCGACGGTATGGACGTGCTGGCGGTTCGCCAAGCCGGTGAGAAAGCCGCCAAGTGGTGCCGCGACGGTAACGGGCCGTTTATTCTGGAAATGATAACCTATCGCTACCGCGGCCATTCGATGTCCGACCCGGCGAAGTACCGCGACAAGGAAGAAGT
>JABMOG010000269.1 GCA_013204265.1 Rhodospirillales bacterium | reverse complement strand
CGTTGACCGGGCCGTTGCCCTCGGCCACCGTCATGTGGGACTGGCCCGAGACATCCAGCTTCACCGTTGCTTCGGACGAGGTCACCAGTTCGCCAGCGGAATCCCAATGGCGCTCATCGAGCACCTTGAAGCTGGTGCAATGGAAATATTTGGGCACCGTGCCGAGTGCGCGTCGGGCGAGAAGTTCGAAACTGGCTTCCGCGCCGTCGAAGGCATAGCCCTTGTATTCCAGGTCCTTGACCGTTTCCAACAACTTGGTGAGCTTTGGGTCCTTGGGGTCGATGTCGATGCCGACTTCGCGGAAACGCGCGACTATGTTGGACCTGCCCGATTGATCCGAAACCACAACATGGCGGCGATTGCCGACGGTGCCGGGGTCGATGTGCTCGTACGTGGACGGGTCTTTTTCCACCGCCGAGGCATGCACGCCGCCCTTGTGGGCGAAAGCGGACTCCCCGACGTACGGCGCACCCCGGTTCGGTTGCCGGTTAAGCCGCTCGTCGAGCAGGCGCGACAGATGCGTCAATTTGGTCATATCGTGCTCGGTGACGCTGGTCTGGTAACCCATTTTCAACACCAGTGTCGGGATGATCGAAATCAGGTTTGCGTTGCCACACCTTTCCCCCAACCCGTTCAGCGAGCCCTGAACCTGCCGCGCTCCGGCGCGCACGGCGGCCAGGCTGTTGGCGACGGCGTTGCCGGTGTCGTCGTGGGCGTGGATGCCGAGATGGCTGCCGGGGATGTGTTTGGTGACCTGGATGACGATTTCCTCAACCTCGTGGGGCAGGGTGCCGCCGTTGGTGTCGCACAACACCACCCATCGGGCGCCCGCATCAAGGGCGGCTGTCAGGCAGTTGATGGCGAATTCGGGGTCGGCCTTGTAGCCATCGAAGAAATGTTCGGCGTCGAACAACACCTCGTCAGTTTTTGTCGTTGCGTGTTTGATGCTGTCGGCGATCATCCGGATGTTTTCGTCAAGGTCGACGCCCAGCGCGGTTTCGACCTGAAAATCCCAGGTCTTGCCGAAAATGCAGACGGTTTTCGCCGCTGTCGTCAGGATGGCTGTCAGGGTCGGGTCATTGTCGGCGCTGCGCCCGGCCCGCCGGGTCATTCCGAAGGCGGTCAGCCGGGACCGTTTCAGCGCTGGCGGATCGGCGAAAAAGGCATCGTCGGTGGCGTTGGCGCCGGGCCAACCGCCTTCGATGTAATCGATTCCGATGGCGTCCAGTTCCAGGGCGATCAACGCCTTGTCGGCGGGATTGAAATCGACGCCTTGGGTCTGTGCGCCGTCGCGCAGGGTGGAATCGTATAAATAGACGTGTTTATCGTTCATGGTTTTACGGGTTCGGTTATCCTTCAGGAGGCGGGACAATGCCGAATTTATGACCTTTCCTCAAGAATTTACGATGTTTTATAGGTAGTAATCGTTAATAGACCCCTCTCGCAACCTTGGCGACAAGGGTTTGAAGCCCTATTGTCGAAAAGGTTAAAATACGATGGTATGTAATTCGCCCAGGCTGCAAGCGCTATTGTGACGGCATGCACGGCTGGGGCGCTTTCGGTCATTCGGCCCGACCTTGGATAATGAAATGAGCCAACCTGCAGACAAACCCATGGACCCCGGCGGCAATGACGCCGGGTATTTGGCCATGCAGGAAAAGATCAAGGGTTCGAACATCGACGCCACAACCCTTCTGGCGACCGATTACCTTAACCATTTCAATGAAATCGTAATGTTGCTGGAAATGGTTCCAGACATGCCGGAAATGCTGGACGATGTTAAGGAATGGCAGCCGAAATCCTATCAGGATCATTTCCGCGACAGCACCATCGTTGAAAAGGATCTGGCGATCGAGGCCTATGAGCATGTGCCTGCGATTTATCGTGAGCCGTTCGAGCAAACCATCGACCAAATCAACGCCATGATGGCGTCCGCAATCCAGCGCCTGGAACAGAACGTTACAGATGGTGCCACGGATGTGCTGAGGGCGAATGTGGTAAATCTGTCGACGTTAATTCAACGCCTGATGGACATGGCGTCGGCGATCATTCACGGCAGCGCCAAGACCATGGACCAATCGGAAATCGACACCTTGCTGGGGGACTAGTGGATAGAATCTAACAAATGGCACCCTTACGACGGTCTTGCGAGCTCACCCGGTTAGGCGCGTGGTGCGCCGTGATGCCACCGTATCACAAGCGCCGCGCAACGCAGCCGGTGGGCTCGCAAGACCGCCCTTCGGGTCGAGTTTCCGGCTCCCTCGGGGCGTCAGGCACACTTGCCGATGCTACGGCATCGCCTGCGCGCACCTTCCTGCCGAGGAAGCCGGAAACTCGATCGTATGGGTACCATTTGTTAGATTCTATCCACTAGGCCCTCTCGGCGGCCAGGAACAGTCCCCGGTCTTGGGTCAGCAGCTTGACGAATTGCGCCGACTCAACCGGTCTGGAAAACAAGTAGCCCTGCCCAACCTGACAGCCCAGGGCGTGCAGGAAGCTGACTTGGTTCTCGGTCTCGACCCCTTCGGCAATGATTGTCAGGTTCAGGCTCTTGGCCATGGAAATAATGGCCCGGACGATGGCGACGGCGTTGTCGTCGTCGGGCAGATTGGTGACGAAGGCGCGGTCAATTTTCAGGTTGTCGAGCGGGAACCGGGTGAGATAGCTGAGGGACGAATATCCGGTGCCGAAATCATCAATGGAAACACCGGCGCCCATGTCCTTCAGGCGTTTCAGGGTGTTGATGGTTTCTTCTGGGTTGGCAACCAGGATGCTTTCCGTCAGTTCCAAATCCAGCAACCCGGCAGGCAGGCCTGATTCAGCAAGCGCATTTTCAACTTTATTGAACAGGTCTCCTTGCAGAAACTGCACCGAAGACAGGTTGACGCCGACATGTACCGGGTCGGCGATCAGTTTCCTCCAGGCGGCGGCTTCTTTGCACGCGGTGCGGAGCACCCAGTCACCGATGGGTACGATCAGGCCGGTTTCTTCGGCAACGGGGATGAATTCTTCCGGAGATACACTCCCCAGTTCCGGCGATTCCCATCGCAACAAAGCTTCGGCACCGGAAATGGACCGGCTGCCTAAGTCAATCTTGGGCTGGTAGACCAGCTTCAATTCGTCGGATTCCAGGGCGCGCCGGAGCCCTGTTTCGATTTCCAGGCGGCGCTGGACCGCGGCGCTGAGGCGTTCTGAATAGAATTGAAAGGTATTGCGGCCCTGTTCCTTGGCATTATAGGCGGCGGTGTCGACGTTGCGCATCAAATCGCCAATGGTCGATGCACTGTCCGGATACAGCACGATGCCGACGGACCCGGTGGTATAAATTTCCTTGCCGTCGATTATAAAAGGCTTGGCGATTTGCAGCAGGATATCCTGGGCCTTGGCTTCCGCTGTGGCCTGATCCCGGATGTTGTTCAGCAAGATGGGAAATTCATCGCCGCTCAAATGGGCCACGGAATCGTCTTCCCCCAAACAATCCTGTAGCCGTTTGCCGACCGATTGCAGGACCATGTCGCCGGTCACGTGGCCCAAGGCGTCATTGATATTTTTAAAATGATCCAGGTCGATGAAAAGAACCGCAAACTTGCTGCTGTTCTCGTCGGCCTGTCGGATGGCTTCTTCCAGCAATTCGGTAAACAGCCGCCGGTTGGGCATGCGGGTCAACGGGTCGCGGGTGGCAAGATAACGCAGGCGTTCTTCCTGCTCCTTGCGTCGGGTAACATCTCTTAGCGCGCCGATAAAAATGTGCCGTTGGCCTTCCTTCAACATGCCGAGCGCGACTTCGACCGGAAATTTGGAACCATCCTGGCGGCGGCCTTCGACCTGATAGTCGCCGCCGAGAAGGCGGGAACGGTTTGCGGCGGCGGCATCATCAACGGCAATTAATCCCGATGTGTTTTCGCCCAGAGGTATGTCCATGAGCATACGGACGTTCCGACCGATCAGCTCCCCCGGGTCATAGCCGAAAATCTTCTCCGCCGCCGGATTGGCGGTTTCGATGGCACCGCGCCGGTCAAACGTAATGAGGCCGTCAACGACGGTGTCCATGATCTTGCGTATATGGTTTTCCCGCGCGGCGGCAGTTTTCAGCGCCCGGTTACGTTCGCTGACGTCCCGGGCCATCAACATTACGGCTTGGCTGTCGCGCTCGCCGCTTTCGTCATCGTAGGGCATGGCCGCGATTTCGACTTCAACGGTGCGCTCGTCCGCCCACTGGAACAGCATCGGCACCCGCATTTTCTTAGCCATAAGGTTTTCGATGCGACCGTCGAAAATGCTGTGGAAATCAGGATGAACGAAATCGAAGAATTTTCGCCCGATCAGGGACTCCGGCGGCCACATACCCAACATGTCGGCTCCGGCGGGGTTGATCATTGTGATTTTGTCGCCACGGCAGACACAGATCAGGTCCGGGGCCAGTTCAATCAGATGGCGGAAATCCTTTTCCCTATTCTTGAAATTCTCAAACCGGCCCATGTCGAGAAGGTCATCAACGATCTGGAGCATGGCGCGCCCGGCTTTGTGAATGTTGCTGGCGTATCCTCGGTATTGCGGCTCGTTGATGGGGCCGAGAACCTCTTGTTCCATCATGTCGGCAAAACCGATGATGGTGTTTAAGGGGGTGCGCAGGTCATGGCTGAGCGTTTTCAGCAGCGCCTGATTGGCGTTACCGAGCGATTCCAACTGCTCAAGCGCCTCTTCCAGTCGCTCGATCGTCACGGCCTCTAGCGGTTCCGTATTCTGGTCGTCTTCCATTGTGGCCTATTTTTTCCCGCTGCCTTGATCAGAGCAATCTGCAACCGAGTTCTTTGATTGTCCTGAAATATCGTGCCGTATCCTAGATTATTATCGGCTTTGACGCGAATTTGCAGCCGTGAAAATTCGTAACCCTCTTATATACCACCGTTTTTTTTGCCTCTTGGCTATCGCTTTCGCGCGGCCCGTGATAGCGTCCTGCCATGCCAGAAGAAGTTCTATTGCTGACCGGCGAAGTGGAAGGGCCTCACTTTCGCGCCATGCTGACAAACCTGAATCCGGGCCTGGCGGTCGTGCATGTCCAGACCCGTGAAGAGCTGGAGACCGCCTGCCTGAGGTCCGCTCCCGCGGGCGGGCGCCGCTTGATCGCTTTTTCTACGTCGGTGATCGTGCCCAAAGCCGTTCTCGATGGACTGTCGATGACGGCTTACAACTTTCATCCCGGACCGCCGACCTATCCCGGGAGCCATGCCGCCAGTTTCGCCATTTACGAGGGGGCCGAATATTTCGGGGCGACGGCCCATGTGATGGAAGAAAAGGTCGATTGCGGCCCCATCGTCGCCGCAGAATGGTTCGCGATGCCGGAAAAAGCCCGGTTTATGGAGCTGGAAATCAAGACCTACGAATTGCTGCTGAAAATATTCGCCGACTTCGCGCCGCATTTTGCGACCTCCGATGACCCCTTGCCGGAAATCGATGCCAAGTGGTCAGGCGTCAAGCACACTAAGGCTGAATTCGAAGCCATGAAGGTGCTGGAGGCTGACATGGAAGAGGCCGAAATCAACCTGCGCTACCGGGCGTTCGGGTAGGCGTTAGCTCCGTTTCCACGTCGTGCCCGCCGCGCCGTCCTCCAGTAAAATACCTTCTGCCGCCAGCTCATCGCGGATTTCGTCGGCGCGCTGGAAATTCTTGTCGGTGCGGGCCTGGATACGCTCGTTGATCAAGGCGTCGATGGCCGCATCATCCAGCCCGCCTTCCGAAGCATCGCCCTTGAACCAGTTGTTCGGGTCTTGTTGGAGGATGCCCAAAAGTTCGGCGCCCTCTTGGATGGCAAATTTTACCTCGCCTAAATTAACGTCTACGGAGGCGCCGGTCGGGGAGCTGAGAGCCTTTTCCGGATTGAAAATGTATTTGGCGTACTCGTGCAACACAGAGATCGCCATAGGAGAATTCAGGTCGTCCATTAACGCGCCCAGGACAGTATTGGGTATACCTATCGGCGACGGGTTCTCTGGCGGGGTAGGTTCCACATCCTTCAACTGGTCTAACGCGCGATATAAGCGGTCCAACTCCCGCTTGGCTTCTGCAATGCCGCTTTTGGTAAAATCCAACGGCTGGCGGTAGTGGGTTTTCAGCAGCGCCATTCGGATCGCCTCGCCGGGGAATTCTTCCAGCAGATCATGCACGGTGTAGAAGTTGCCCAGCGACTTCGACATCTTCTCGCCCTCGGCCAACAAATACCCGTTGTGCATCCAGTATTTGGCGAAGCCCGCAT
>JABMOG010000268.1 GCA_013204265.1 Rhodospirillales bacterium | reverse complement strand
TCGCGCAAGGGTTCGCCGGTTTTTTTGTTGACGAACACGGTAATCGGCACGCCCCAGGCACGCTGGCGCGATACACACCAGTCGGGCCGGGTTTCGATCATGCCGCGAAGGCGATTTTTTCCAGAGGATGGCACAAAGCGGGTGTCTTCAACGGCGGCCAGCGCCTTGTTGCGCAGATTCGTGGTGTCCATGGAAATGAACCACTGGGTCGTGTTGCGAAAAATCAGCGGTGCTTTCGAGCGCCACGAATGGGGGTAGCGGTGGACCAATTTGCCGCGCCCTAAAAGCGCCCCGGCATCATTCAGGGTATCGGCGACATGGTCGTTGACCTTGTAGACGTGCTGACCGGCGAACAGGGGGACAGAGTCCAGAAAACACCCGTCTTCGCCAACGGTGTCGGGTATGACCAAGCCGTTCTCGCGGCCCAGTTCCCAGTCATCGGCACCGTGCCCCGGTGCGATGTGAACGAAGCCGGTGCCTTCTTCTGTGGTGGCGAACGCGGCGGCCAGCGCCGGGACGTCAAAGTCGTAGCCTTGGCCGTGCAGGGGATGGTGGCAGATGGTTCCGGTTAGGGCCGAGCCCTTGAGGGTGGCGAGATTATTATGTCCGGTAATGGCGCTTTGGGCGCAGGTGTCTTCCAGTCGCGCCGTGGCGATGATGAGTTTTTCCCCCGGTGTGGCCAAGCTGGCCTCGCCCGTGGACGTGACTTCGATTACCGAATAGTTGATGTCCGGGCCAAAGGCTACGGCCCGGTTGCCGGGCATGGTCCATGGCGTCGTCGTCCAGATGACGATAGAGGTATTTTCAAGTTGCGGAATTGGGGTGCTCGCCACTGGAAAGCGAACGAATATCGTCGTCGAAGTGTGGTCGTGGTATTCGATTTCGGCTTCCGCCAGGGCAGTTTTTTCGACCGGCGACCACATAATCGGCTTGGCACCCCGGTACAGCGAGCCATCCATCAGGAACTTGCCCAGTTCGCGGACGATTTGTGCTTCCGCCGGGTAGCTCATGGTCAGGTAGGGGTTGTCCCAGTCGCCGACCAGACCGAGCCGCTTAAATTCTTCGCGCTGGATGTTGACCCATTGCTCGGCGAATTCGCGGCATTCGCGGCGGAATTCGATGACCGGAACTTCATCTTTGTCTTTTTTCTTTTTGCGGTACTTTTCCTCGATCTTCCATTCGATGGGCAGGCCGTGGCAGTCCCATCCGGGCACGTAATTGGCGTTCTTGCCCAGCATCTGCTGTGAACGGACGATGATGTCCTTGAGGATTTTGTTCAGGGCATGGCCGATGTGCAGGTGCCCGTTGGCATAGGGCGGGCCGTCGTGCAGGACGAAATTTTCCCGCCCCACGCCGGCCTTGCGGTGTTGCGCATAGATTTCGGCAGCCTCCCACCGCGCCAGAATTTCAGGCTCGCGCTGGGGCAGGCCGGCCTTCATCGGAAAATCCGTTTTCGGAAGGAAAACAGTAGATTTGTAATCGGTGGTCATGTTTTATCCCTGTCGCGGCTTTGCCGCTTCTCGCCTCTTGTTGTCTTCACCTGTTGCGGCGAGAATTTTTCGCGCACTAACCGTATCCAGGGCGATTTGTGCCTTCAAAGGGTCCAGCCCGTCAAACTTCTTTTCGCCGCGCAGGTAGTCTATCAGCCGTACGTGGAGCCGTTTGCCGTATAAATCCTGGTCGAAGTCGAACAGAAAAACCTCCAACACGATGCCGTCGCCGCCGAAGGTGGGGCGCACGCCGATGTTGGCGACGCCGTCCCGCCAGGGTTGATTTTCCTCGCCCTCGATCTGCGCTCGCACCGCATAGACGCCGTTGGTCGGGCGGATGTAGCGGCCGAGGTGGATATTGGCGGTGGGGAAACCCAGATCCCGGCCGCGGCGCTCGCCATGGGCGATGCGGCCCGACAGCTCAAAATCGCGACCGAGGATTTTAGCCGCACCCGCCGGGTCGGCGGCTTTAAGCCGCTCGCGTACGCGGGTCGACGAATAAGGCTCGCCCGAGTCGTCGACCAGGGCCGTGGTGGCGGTAAACCCGAACCCTTCTTTTTCCCCCATGGCCAGCAACAGGTCACAATGGCCGCCGCGATTGTGGCCGAATACGAAATCGTATCCCGAAACCACATGGTGCGCGCCGAGGCCACGGACCAGGGCGCTTCGGACGAAATTTTCGGCGGCCATCTCGGAAAAGGCTTTGTTGAATCGCTGCACGATCAGCAGATCAACACCCATGGCCTCAATAGCGCGCGCCTTGGCGCGAAACGGCGTGAGCCGGAACGGCGCCTGGTTGGGCAGGAACAATTGCCGGGGGTGCGGCTCGAACGTCAGCACCGCCCACGGCACGCCTTCGGCGCGTGCGATCAGCCCGGCTTCGTTGATAACCGCCCGGTGGCCGGGGTGGACGCCGTCGAAATTACCGATGGCGACCGCCGCCCCTCGGGCGTCGTCCGCCAAGGTATCGAAATGTCGAAAAATCCGCATGGCGGGAAAGTGTCAGCGCCCCTCAGTTTGGTCAAGGGGAAAGGCTGCGGCTGGTCCCTAGTCTTCGAAGAGTTGGGGCTTGACCGGAACCATGATCGTGGCCTCTCCTTCGAGCACCGTCTTGCCACCGACGGAACAGACCGTCGTCATTTCGATCATGTGTTTTTGGTCAATTTTTTTGGTCACCGTGCATATCGCCGTGACCGTGTCGCCGACCTTGACCGGAGCCTTGAAGCGCAGGTTTTGGGTGACGTAGATGCATCCCGGGCCAGGCAGTTTGGTGCCGATAACCGTGGAAATAAAGCTGGCCGTCAGCATGCCGTGGGCGATTTGTCCCTCGAACATGGTTTCGCTGGCGAATTCGTGGTTCAGGTGAACGGGGTTGGTGTCGCCGGAAATGCCGGCGAAGGAAATGACATCGGCGTCGGTAATGGTCTTGGCGTAGGCGTCATCCATGCCGACTTCCAGGTCTTCGAAATAATATCCGTGCAGCCTGGCGTTGGCTTCCTTGACCCGCTTGGCTTCTGTGGCCTGTTCCATGTCCATCAACAATTCCTTCTAAAATGAAGCGCAGCGTATTGTGCGCCGCAAAATTAAATATTGCACTGCAATATAGCCCCTGCGGATATCTACAGCAAGCGTGGTTTTGTGATTTGCCAGTGAAATTGCTATGCAAAGGCATGATGTTTTTCCGCCGAAATACCGCCGCCCTTGCTGTCGTCGTGATGTTGTGGCCGATTGCGGCGACGTGGGCGCAGGAAAAGGGCGCAAAAATCCCCTCCGCCGCACTACGTTTAAGCCTGCCTATCCGCTGTGCCCCCGGCCGCGATTGTTGGCTGGTCAATCTTGTCGATCTGGACCCGGGCGCAGGCGTGGTGGATTACACCTGCGGCAAGCGGTCTTATGACGGCCACAAGGGCACCGATATCGCTATTCGCGATCTGGAGGCGATGAAAAACGGCGTCGATGTCGTGGCTTCAGCCGGCGGTATCGTCTTAGGCACGCGCGACGGCATGGCGGATGTCGATGTCACGCTCAAAGGTAAGGCGTCGGTCAAGGGTCGGGAATGCGGCAATGGCTTGGTCGTCAGCCACGGGGCGGGTTGGGAAACCCAGTATTGCCACATGCGCCGGGGTTCGGTCATCGTCAAAAAGGGCGATACCATCAAACGCGGACAGAAACTGGGCCTGGTCGGTCATTCTGGACTGGCCCAGTTCCCGCATCTGCATTTGTCCGTGCGGCACAAAAAACAGGTCGTCAGCCCCTTTGCCGGGCTCGGGCGGAACGGTGGGTGCGGCCCCGGCCCAGCGCCGCTTTGGACAAACGACGCCTTGGCGGCGCTCAGTATCGAGGGTACGGCGATTTTCAACGCCGGGTTTTCCAGTGGGGCGCTGAAACCGGAAATGGCGCGCAGCGGCCGGATGGCGGGCGGGCAGATGTCGCGGCGGAGTTCCGCCCTGGTATTGTGGGCCGATATGTATTGGCCGAAGGCGGGCGATAACATTCGCTTTCGCCTGACCGCGCCCGATGGCCAGGTGCTGCTGGAAAAAAATATTGCTGTGGAAAAGACCCAGGCACGGCGTTTCCATTTCGTTGGCAAAAAAAGAAAAACGACCATTTGGCCGACCGGGGTTTACCGAGGCGAGGTCGTTCTGACCCGCCAGGGGGGAACGTCGAAGGCCGTGACGGTATCGGCGAACAGGGAAGTCGATCTGCGCTAGAGGGTGTCGGGGTGGTTATTTTTTCAGCTTACGTTTCTTCACCAGCTTGGGCGATGCGCTGAGACCGGGCAGGACTTTTCGTTTTCCGGTTTTGCCGGGGGTTGCCTTGAGCGCGGTTTTTTTGGTCTTTTTGGGCGAGCCCGGTTTCAGAATATCGTCGTCGGGGAATAACGGGGCGGCTTTATCCTTAGGCGCTTTTTTTTCTTTCGCCCGTTCAGCGATCTTCTCGAGCGTGCTGATGACCAAAGGGTCGCGGTCGGGGCGGCGGCGGGACTTGGTGGCATGGACCCGGAAAATGGTTTTAAAGGCGCTGACAATATCCTTGTGGGACAGCTGCGGCTCAACCCAATGGGCATAGGCCGATAGCGTCCAGGGATTGGCTGGAATCGCCGTCAGGCCACGTTCCTGGCACCAGGTAACAAAGGCGTGCCAGTCCGTGTTGTTTTCGGTCTTTTTCGTCGCCTTTTTTTTGATCACCTTCTTTTTCACCACCGCCAGCAGATTCCTTATGCAGGGTTCATAGACCAGCCTATCAGTCCCCGGTGGGCTCGCCAATCCCGGTATGGCGGCTGCGTGGCATTGCCGCCATTAAGGAAAGGGTTGTTTTGGCGGCCTAATGGCGGCAACTTATGCGGCGTTTTGCAAGGTTTTAAAGGAAGGAAAAAGCGGCGTTGAGCGAGCCCATAGACAATCCCGGCCACTGGAAAGGCACTCGGACCTTCGTGGTCGACAGGAAAGAAGTGGAAAGCCAGACCGTCACGTCTTTCTACCTGCGGCCCGAAGACGGTGGCCCGATGGCGGCATACAAGCCGGGCCAATTCCTGACTTTTCAGTTGAATATCCCCGGCCTTGATAAACAAGTGGTCCGCTCTTACACCCTGTCCGACAGCCCCGGCGGCCTTGAGGATGGAAAACTCTACCGGTTGTCGATCAAACGCGAACCTTCGCCTCGCGGTATGCCCGACGTGCCCCCGGGGGCGTCGTCTAATTATTTTCACGATCATGTGGGGGTCGGCTCGACCTTGCAGGTGATTGCGCCGACCGGAGATTTTTTTCTGGCCGACGGCGATGGTCCCGTAGTGCTGCTATCCGGCGGTGTCGGCCTGACACCGATGATTTCAATGCTCAACCATCTCGTTGATCAGGGCGCAGCCCGCCCGGTTTGGTTTGTCCACGGTGTCCAGAACGGCACGGAACATGCCTTTGGCCCACATGTGCGCCAATTGGCTGAAACCCATGCTTCGGTCCGTGCTCATGTTGTTTATGTCGAACCGGGACCTGGCGACGTCAAAGGCCGCGACTTCGACGATGCCGGGTTCATCACAATCGAAATGCTGGAACGCATAGGCGCAGGGTTGGGCGCTGATTATTATCTCTGCGGTCCGCCGCCATTTATGCAGGCGTTGTATACCGCGCTGCGGGACTGGGGTGTCGATGACACCCGGATATTCTATGAATTCTTCGGCCCGGCGACGGTGCTGAAGGGTGCCCCCGGCGATATTCCTGCAAACCCCGCCCCCCATGGCACTCAAGCCGCGAGCGGCATCGAGGTGACATTCAAGTGGGCCGAAGTGACCGTGCCCTGGGATGGGACATCCGATACCTTATTGGAACTGGCCGAAGCGCACGGCGTCGATGCCGATTTTAGCTGCCGGTCCGGGGTCTGTCACACGTGTGCCTGCACGCTTATGGAAGGCGAAATCGAATACATTAATGACGATGTTTTCGAGCCGGACGAGGCCGACCAAGTGCTGATCTGCTCGGCGATTCCCAAGACCAATATCGTTCTCGACTCCTGAGCACCCTAACGTTTTTGTGATTTGGCCGGACCTCGTGGCGAAGCTAGGCTGAGGCCATGCTGGATGCGTCTTTGCCCTCTTTGTCCTATGGCAACCCCCGGATTGCGGCCCTGGCGGCCAAAGCTGAGCGCGGCCAATGGTTGGCGGCTGAAACTTTGGCGTGGGAAGAAAAAATTTCTCTTCCCTGGTGGTTGCCGAGGAAATTCCAGGCCGCCGTCATTAGCCAATTTTACCACGGGGAATTGGCGACCATCCGGATGTGCCGGAAACTTCTGGGCGCCATCTCTGATCCGGTGGCGCGGCGCTGTGTGGAATTGCAAATTGCTGACGAGAAACGTCACGCCGAAGTCTACCTCGTTATTTGCAAGAATTCGCGCCGCTTCAGCCCATGCACCCAACCCTGAAGGCGGCTTACGAGACGGCCTTGTCTTGGGGCGATGGTGATCCCAGTTTGATGGTGGCGGCCTTCACCATCATCTTGGAAGCTGAGGCCGTGTTCGCGCTGAAATATCTCGGCCGGTGGCTCCGGTGCCCGAAGTTCCAGCGTATCAATGCCCGCATTTGCAAGGACGAAGCCCGCCATCTGGCGTTCGGCCGGATTTACCTCAAACAGCAATTCGAAGGCCTGGGTGCCAAAAAAAGGATCCAGGCTTACCGCCGCCTTCGTGGGTTGTGGCAGGACACGGCTTTCGGCATGGCGGACCATTTCTGGTTTCCCAATTTTTTGTTGCGGCGGCGGTGCCGATCCTGGGTGGAAACTGGCTGGCAGGATCACCGGAACATTCTTATCAGTATCGGCCTCGTTGACATCAATGAGGCCCGTCAAATTGACGGGACCCCGCCATGATCTCGGTCATCATTCCAACCTTGAACGAGGCGGCAAACTTACCGGAGTTGCTTGGGCGTTTGAAACTTGAGGCGGGGGCTTGCGAGATCATTGTCGCCGACGGCGGCAGCACGGACGAGACGGTATCCGTGGCCAAAGACTTCGGCGTTCGTGTCGTCCGATGCGAGCCGGGGCGTGGCCGCCAACTGGCGGCGGGGGCCGAGGAGGCCGTCGGCGAAATCGTATTTTTCCTGCATGCGGATACAATATTTCCCCAAGGCGCCCTGGCGGCGATTGAGGCGGCGCTGAGACAAAGCCCGGATGCGCCGGGCGGCAATTTCTGCCTGTTGTTTGACGGCGATGACAATTTCAGCCGCTGGCTGGAAGGGTTTTACGCCTTCCTTCGGGCGCGCGGGTTTTATTATGGAGATTCGGGGCAATTCATCCGCCGCCGGATTCTCGACGCCATCGGCGGCGTCCGCCCCATCGCCCTGATGGAAGACCATGACCTGGCGCGCAAAATGGAAGCCCAGGGCAAAACGCTTTGCATCAAAACGCCGGCGCTGGTGACGTCGTCGCGGCGATTCCGGGGGCGACGACCCGCGGCCATCGTCTGGGGCTGGGTCAAGATTCATGCGCTGTATTATCTCGGCGTCCACCCGGACCGGTTGGCCGGATTGTATGATTCCCGTCGCCGCCAGGAAGGCGCTGAGACCCGTCAAGATCCGGCGTCGTTGAGGCCCCAGTCGTATTCGTAATCGTTGATGGCGTCGCGGCCCTGAAGCGCGTCGAGCAGGGCCGGTTCGGCATATTGCCGGAGATGGGCAATCACGCTTTTATCGTTGCCGCCGAAGTCCTCGGAAAACCAGCCGTAAATTTTCGATACGATCAAGCCATCGTCGGTGATACGGACGCCGCGCGGATGATTGATATAGCCGTGGGCGGCGAGTTCCAGAAGCTGGCTGGTGTTGCGCCCGGTGAAGGCGACCGGCAGCAGGTTCGGGCATCCGACAGAGGCGCAGTTGACGGCGTAATGGAGCCGCGGGTCGCTCCAGATTGGCCGCAAAATCCGGTGTTCTATATCGTTGAGGCTGAGCGGTTGGCCTTCAACCTCCGCCAGTTTTTGGTCCCAAGGCATCTCGATATCACGGATGCTGCCTAAGGGGTATTCTTTGACAATCAAGCGCACCGTCAAGGCGTTATAGAAATTGATCCAATACGCCCTCTGCTCGTTGCGGCCATAACGGCTGATTGGGGTTTTCCCCATCTTGTCCAGGTAATCGGAAAGGGCTGCCTTTCGGGTATTGTCGATATGGCCATAGTCGACGCGGTTGATGCCGTTGCCGTCTTTTTTGACTGAGGCCTTGAGAAACCGGTCCCAGAGGGTGTGGTCGATGGTTTCCTTTGAGGCCGGGTTGAAGGTCATCCAGCGCGGCCATAAATCAGCCTTCGGCGCCAGCGCGGATTCGAAAAACATGAAGCCCATAAGCGGAATTGCCAGCACTGCGAATTTGGCCGGGCGCAACAAGGTGGTGGAAAAATGTTTCCAGTTCATGGGCTAGGCATAAAATTGTTTCAGGCGGTTGTAAATTAACGCCCGATCACGTTTGCGTGGATATGTCTCAGCTCGCCGCGATTGGCAGCGCCGTACGGTAGGCGACCTGCTTCAATGCAAACGACGATTTGATCGACGCCACACCGGGAATGCGGGTCAGGTGATCGAGCAGGAAGCGTTCGTAATCGCTTAAATCCGAGGCCACCACCCGCAAAAGATAATCGGCATCGCCGGTCATCAGGTAACATTCCATGACCTCGGGCCGCGCACGGATTTCCGCCTCGAAAGTTTGCAGTGCCGTTTCTATCTGTTTTTCCAGGGTGACGCTGACGAAGATACTGACCGGCAAGCCAACGGTCACGGCATCAACCAGTGTCGCATAGCCCCGGATGACGCCGGTTTCCTGCAATCGCGCGACCCGCCGCAGGCACGGGCTGGGCGATAGGCCAACTGTGCGGGCGAGGTCAACGTTGGAGAGCCGAGCGTCGTTCTGCAGGGTTTCCAAAATTCTACGATCTATCGCGTCTAGATCAAAATTTGGCATTTCGTTCCAAAATAAATGATTAAAAGTAATATTTATTGTTATACAATTACATTTTAGGGCGTAAATCGCAAGGACATGCGGGCGCAAACGGGCCTAAAGTTTCTCTATGTCCCCGCTTGATAATCCCACCCCGTCCGCCACTGGTGCCATCGCCGCCACCGACACCCTGTCGGTTCTGCGCGAACTGGAAAAAAAGGTCCTGTGGCTGTCTTCCTGGATGGTTCACAACGCCAATGTGTTGCGGGATAAATCACCCGGTTCCGGCGGGCTAAAGGTCGGCGGCCATCAGGCG
Source organism: Rhodospirillales bacterium (assembly GCA_013204265.1). Lineage (GTDB taxonomy): Bacteria > Pseudomonadota > Alphaproteobacteria > Rhodospirillales > Casp-alpha2 > Casp-alpha2. The sequence continues at coordinate 4,781 of JABMOG010000268.1, read as the reverse complement.
TCGTGCGCCTCGGTCTCGGCGTTGATGACGGCGTTGTATTTCCACACCCTGCGCCCCGAGGACCGGGTCGCGGTGAAGCCTCACGCCAGCCCGGTGTTCCACGCCATTCAATACCTGCTGGGCAACCAGACACTCGATAAGCTCAAGAATTTTCGCGCCTTTGGTGGGGCGCAGAGCTACCCGTCGCGCACCAAAGACACCGACGACGTGGATATCTCCACCGGGTCGGTCGGCCTCGGCCCTGCCATGACCGTGTTTGCGTCCCTGGCCCAGGATTATCTCCGCCGCCACATGCCGAGCGTGGCGGGGGCGCCGCCGGGCCGCATGATCGCCGTTGTCGGCGATGCCGAAATGGACGAAGGCAACATGTACGAGGCCTTGCTGGAAGGCTGGAAGCACGAGCTTCGGAATTGCTGGTGGATCATCGACTACAACCGCCAAAGCCTAGACGGCGTGGTGTCGGACCGATTGTTCCGCTGGATCGACCGTACCTTCCGCGGCACCGGCTGGACGGTGATCACCCTGAAATACGGCAAGCGCATGATGGCGGCGTTTGCCAAACCCGGCGGGCGGACCCTGAAACGCTGGATCAACGATTGCCCCAACGATTTGTATTCGGCGTTAACGTTCCAGGGTGGAAAACACTGGCGCAAACAGATTTTGGCCGACATCGGCAATGAGGACGGTATCAAAGAATTGCTGGCGGGTTACGACGACGACGGATTGCAGGACTTGATGGGTAACCTTGGCGGCCATTGCATCGAGACCATTCTGGAAGCCTTCGCCTCGGTTCCCGACGACGCACCGGTGTGCTTCATCGCCTACACCATCAAAGGCCACGGCCTACCTCTGGCCGGGCACAAGGACAACCACGCCGGTATCATGACGGCCGACCAGATGGCCACCTTGCAGGGGCGGATGAATATCCCGGGCGACCACGAATGGGACCCCTTTGCCGGGCTGGCGGCGGAGCCGGTGGAATTACAAAGGTTTCTCGACCATGTCCCCTTTAACGCCACGGGGGGACAGAGCCGCCGGAAATCGGCCGCCCTGGTTCAGGTGCCGCCGAGTTTGCCCTGCCCCGAAGGCAAAATCCAAAGCACTCAAGAGACATTCGGCAAGATCCTGTTTGAGCTCGCCGGTGGCGACACGGACCTGGCGCGGCGCATCGTCACCACCTCGCCGGACGTGACGCAATCGACCAATTTGGGTGGGTGGGTCAACCGGCGTGGCATTTTTGCGCGCGATACGGTACCCGACACCTTCCGCGATCAACACGTCGCTTCGGTGCAGAAATGGGCCGCCGACGATGCCGGGCAGCACTATGAGCTGGGCATTGCCGAGAATAACCTGTTTTTGATGTTGGGCGCGTTGGGGTTGTCGCATGAGCTGTTCGGCGAGAGGTTGCTTCCCATCGGCACGCTGTATGACCCGTTCATAGAACGCGGCCTGGATGCTCTGAATTACGCCTGTTACCAGGATTCGCGGTTTATGCTGGTGGCGACGCCATCGGGGCTGTCGCTGGCGCCTGAAGGCGGCGCGCACCAGTCCATCGCGACGCCGTTGATCGGCATCGGCCAACCGGGCCTGACCAGTTTCGAGCCGGCCTTCGCCGACGAATTATCGGAAATCATGCGCTGGGGGTTTGACCACATGCAGGCCACCGACGGCGGGGCCGTGTACCTGCGCCTGTCGACGCTGCCGCTGGCGCAACCGAAACGGACCATCACCGCAAAATTACGCAAGGACATTCTGTCCGGTGCCTATTGGCGGGTGAAACCGGGCAAGAAAGCAAAAGGGGCGATCCTCTACACCGGCGCGTTGGCGGGCGAGGCGGCCGGTGCCCAGGCGCGGTTCGGGCAAGGCGGAAAGGACGCCACGCCGGGGTTGTTGGCGGTGACGTCGGCCGACCGGCTATACCGGGACTGGCGTGCGCACGGCGAAAAATCCCATATCGCCCGGCTGCTCTCAAATCTAAGCCCCGGCGCCCGGCTGGTGACGGTGCTGGACGGTCATCCAGCGGCGTTATCGTGGATCGGGTCTGTCATGGGACACCGGGTAGATGCCCTTGGCGTCGACCGTTTTGGTCAGTGCGGCGATGTCGGTGACCTGTACCGCGCCTACGGTATCGATGCCGATGCTATCGAGGCGGCGTACCGGAATTTTTAGAGAATTTAGGTTAGAACGCGACCGTGGCGATGGCGCGGTCCAGCTTGTTGCCGCCCCATTTGTTCGGGGTCGTCGGGGCGGTGTTGGCGTCGGTAATTTTCGTGCCATCGCCGACCCTGTCGATAACGACGCGCCCGGCTTTGGTTTCGACAATCACCGCATGGCCGTCCAGCATTGCCACCTGGAACGCGCCATCAAGCATACCGCCCCAAAACGTGGTGCCGCGGATGCCGATGGTTGCGGTTTCGGTCAGGACCGCAAATTTTGCCCCCGCCGTTTTCATCATTTTGCCGCTGACGGCGCTGAATGCGCCCTGCATCAGGCGCATGGCGGCGTTGGGTTCGGCCCCACCGGCGATGTAGTCGATAACGACAAAGATGGTTTTCTCGCCCAGCGTCATCACCGCGTCGTCCAGCATTGTCATTTCCAGCCGCGCACCGGAACCGGTGGAAATGACATCACCGCGCTCAATTTTGTCGCCGACTTTCAACGCACGGGGCAGGGCGTCCTGCATGGCGATGGCCGCTCCTTTGAGGCGCGTCACCGTACCGGCAGTGTCCCCGGCGGCAGACACAGCGCCCCCCGGCGCCAACAGCACCAAGGCGAGGAGTGTGGCAAACGTCAACCGTGCAAAAAGGATTTTCATCATGCGCATATCATAGCTACGCCCAGCCCCAATTTGCAAATCATGGCGGCGTCAATTTATTGTGACGTGCAGTGATGGAATAAAGCCTGAGCCTTAGCTAATGTCGTCGCGCCAGTTGTCCGAGCCCAGCAGTTGTTTCAAGTCAGCCTTGCGAGTTGTCCAGATTTCCAGATCATCGGGGTCGGCGTCTTCGTCGCCGTCTTTGATCAGTTGCTCGTGCATGGCGACCTGGGCTTCGACGACGCCGATGACTTCTTTCAGGTGGGGCTCGGTAATGGCGTTGATGGTCAATTTGCCGTCAAACAGCATGTCAGCGCGTTCCATCATCGGCAATTCCTCCAGCCGTTGGTCCAGCGCCTTCCATTGATCATACCATTCGTTGTAAACGGACGCCGCGGACGCGGGTTTGCCGTCCAGTTGTTCGTCCAGATAGCCCATAATGGCCATGAATTCGTGAACGGTGAAAACTAGTTTATCCAAGGGACGTTCCCTTCAAAGCGTTAAAATATCCGGCCAAAGATTGCCCTGACCATTGCATCGACTGTTGGGAAGGGTTTTTAAAGGATTACCTGAGTATTCTCAACCTTGGATCGACGCCTATGTGTGAGGGAACCGATTGATGAGCCAATCCAAAGACAAAATTGCCCTCGACCCGAGAGTGCATCCGTACCGCGATGACCTCGCCGCCGACTTTCTCGAAGGCCGTGTGCCATCGCAGGCGTTCGCCGCGGGCACACAAAAACGCTGCGGTACGCCGTCTACTCCGGTAATGAGCAAGCCGATCTTCTCCGGCAATGAAAATATCCTGCAGGCCAGCGAACTATTGTTCGGCGAGGCGTTTACCGTGTTCGAGGACACAGGCGGCTGGGCGTGGGGCCAATGCGGTGTGGATGGCTATGTCGGATATGTTAAATCGACCGACCTTTTCAGCACCCTGGCGGAACCCACCCATTGGGTCAGCGCCGTGCGATCGATGGTGTTCCCGGACGCAAAAGGCGAATACCCGCCGGTAATGTCTGTATCCATGATGGCCGGCGTTGCGGTTGATTCCATCGACGGTGAATACGCCCGCCTGGTGTCCGGCGGCTGGATGTTCCTGCGTCACCTCGCGGCGTTGGGCGAAACCCGGCCCGATTTCGTCGCCACCGCCGGAATGTTCAACCGGGTGCCCTATGTGTGGGGCGGCCGTGGCGGTCACGGCATAGACTGCTCAGGCCTGATCCAGATACCGCTGGCGGCGGCCGGAATTTCAGTGCCGCGCGATTCCGACCAACAGGCGGCGGCAATCGGCGAAGACATTCCCTTCGGCGAAGACCTCTCAAACCTGAAACCCGCCGACATCGTATTCTTCCCCGGCCACGTCGGCCTTTACCTCGGCTCAGGCGCACTGTTGCACGCCTCCAGCCATGACATGATGGTGGTCACCCATTCGCTGGATATGGTGATCGAGCGCATGGTCGAGCGCAAAGGCCAGGGCATCACGCGGGTGAGAAGGGTGGCGCAAATCGGTTGATCCGGGTAATCTGGGTCCAACGGTAAAAGGAACCTGTTGGGCATGCGACAGTTACCATTCGGATTTGTAAGACGTTGTCTGGGGACCGGCATCCTGATCGTCGCGCTGGGTTTCCAGATGCTGCCGTTTTTCCTGCTTCTGGTGGTGGCGGTTCATACCCTGGGCGTATCCAGCGGAAGGCTGTTGGTTTTTATCCCCGGTTTATTTTTAGTTATGGCGGTTGCCTTCTGCTGGCTTGCCTCAAAACGCACTCAGCATGCTCCCGCAAGGCCGCCTTCCAAAGCACGGCGAACCGAAAACAAGCCCGCACGGGGCCAGGTTGTGTTGATAAAGACCCGTGACGAACGTTACCAGGACCTGAGGGACGCCCTGAGCCAGGCTTGGCGGTAGACTGACTTCGTTGGCGGTCCGAAAAATTATCCGGGAAAATGGTGCCCCCGGGGAGAATCGAAC
>JABMOG010000267.1 GCA_013204265.1 Rhodospirillales bacterium | reverse complement strand
TCATCGCCGCCGGTGCGCATGTTCGACGTGCCCCAGGCGCTGAGCGCCATGGTGCGAGGCCACGCACCAAAGTCCTGCATGTGGCGTTCGACCAGCAGAGAGGCGGATTTCCAACCGAGTTGCCAAGCCGCCGGGGTCGGCACCATGCGGGTGTCGACGGAATAGAAATTGCGCCCTGTCGGCAACACGTCGGGGCGGCCCCGCGTCGGCGCGCCTGAGGGCCCCGGTTCGACGAAGCCGCCGCCAAAACCGGTCAGCAGGCCTGCGATTTCGGCGCGGCCAGAAGCTTCCACCGCCGGGCGGATGGTCGAATTGAGACATTCCAGCACCGCCAGCGTCGCCGTCCAGCCCGAATCGGCAATCATCTCGCCCCCGACCAGCCGGGCGGCCAGTTCTTCCAGGCGTTCGACCGTATCGCCAATCGTTCGCCACGCCTCTGCGCCCGTCAACACCTCCGGTTCTGGACCGACCCAAGGATCGCCCAGGGGGCAGTCGAGTGGATCGAAAGCCAGGTTTAAATCTTCGGCCAGGGCCCGGTGCAACGATTGGTCGCCGGGATTGATCGAGCCCCGTGGCACCCGCACCAGGGCGACCAGCAAATCCGTCAACAAGCGGCCTTCGGGCGCTACGCCGAACACATGCAAGCCGTCCCTGATCTGCATTTCCTTTAACTCGCACAGGTAATTGTCGAGCTTGGCCAGCGAGGCGGTCTCGTCATCGGTGTCGGTGATGGCGCAATCGCGGTCAATACCGGTGGTGTTGCACAGTTCCAGAATATCGCGGCTCAACACTGCCAATCGCCGGGGGTCGACGCCCGAGGCCTCGTAATATTCATCGACCAGTTGTTCGAGGTCGCGCAGCGGACCATAACTTTCCGCCCGCGTCAGCGGCGGCGTCAGGTGATCGATGATGACGGCCCCGGCGCGGCGCTTGGCCTGGGTGCCTTCGCCGGGGTCATTGACGATGAACGGATATATATTGGGCAGCGCGCCCAAAGCCGCTTCCGGCCAACATTCCGCCGACAACGCCAACGCCTTGCCCGGCAGCCATTCGAGATTGCCGTGTTTGCCCAAGTGACAGACCGCGTCAGCGGAAAATTCGCGCCGCACCCAGGCATAAAAGGCGAGATAATTGTGCGGCGGCACCAGGTCGGGGTCGTGATAAGTCGCCTTCGGGTCGATGTTGTAACCACGCGCCGGCTGCAGGCAGACGGCGATATTGCCCAGCCGGAACGCCGAGATGGCGAAGTGACCACAATCGACCTCGCCGGGGCGGAAAAAGGGATCGACCTCGGGCGCGCTCCAACGCTCAAATACAGCGTCCTGCAAGGCTTTCGGCAGGCTGCTCAGGAAAATTTGGTAATCGGCCATAGATAGTGTTTCGGTAACGTTACGACTTGCCAATTTCTTGAAATCATTGGTCGGGCCAGCCATCATGCGCGCAATCAGCGCATCGCCACCGGCAGGGATATCATCCACCCGATAGCCATTGTCTTTCAACGCCTCCAACACCTTGACCGCGCCCGCCGGGGTGTCGAGGCCGACGCCGTTGCCGATGCGCCCGTCACGATTGGGATAATTGGCCAGGATCATGGCGATGCGGCGGTTTTTTGCGGGTTTTTGGCGCAACTGCGCCCACCGGGACGCCATTTCGCAGACGAAATGGACCCTGTCGGCGACCGGCTCATACTCGACGATATCGGTTTCGCTGAGAAGGTCGCGCCGCCTGGTGCCTTTAAACGACACCGCGCGGCTGAACACACGCCCATCGACTTCCGGCAGGGCGACGTTCATGGCGATGTCGCGCGCGCCGAGACCCCGGGTGCCGCCGCGCCAATCGGCCTCAACACCACCGGAAAATACCGCCTGCAAGACCACCGGGCCGGATTGATCACCGGGCGCACCATCAAAGGGAGACGGGTTTCGTTTTGCGCCGGGAACAGAAACGGAGAAGCCGGTCGCATTAAGGATTACGTCGGGCGGGGCGGATTCGAATATTTCCCCGATCGTCGCCGCCGCAACCGGGTCCTTGAGGCTGGCGGCGAACACCGGCAAGGGGTTTAGCCCCGCATCCCGCAAGCCATCGACAAGGGCATCGATGACCTTGAGGTTTCCCGCCTGGACCAGGGCGCGGTAAAAAACCACCGCCGCAATTGGCAAACCCTCGCGCCATTCCGCCCGAACGGCGGCCAGGTCCGGAGTCTCGCAGCCCGGCCAATACAGCCCCGCCCGCACCAGGGGCCGGGGTTCCAGCCAGGTCGTCTCATACCCACACAGGAAACAGGCGTAGCGAAGAAAATCGAGCGCGTTGTCCGGCCCGCCGTGCACGGCGTACTGCCACAAACGGTGCTGGGCATCCGGGGAAACACTGCTTAAGCCCGCCAGTTCCGCGTCGGGTTGATCGTCGCCGGGAAGGAAGGCCACCGGAATGTTTTCATCCCGGCAGGTGCGGAGGATTTCATCGACCCCATACGGCCAGTAGCCGCGCCCGCCCAGCAATCGCACGACCACCAGCTTGGCATGGCGAATTACCGTATCGACATAAAAATCGACCGACATGTTGTGCCCAAGATGCAGGATCGAGGCGAGGCGTAGAGATGGCCCCCCGTCGCCTTCCAGCCGCCCACAAGCGCGCGCCAGCAAGGATAATTCCGTGTCCGCCGCCGTGAGCACGACGATGTCGCCCGGCGTCTGGCCCAGGTCGACGGCCTGGCTGCCGTCTTCGATTGATCCGGGTTGGGCGGCGAGAAGGTGCATGCCTTTAACCTTTGAGCGTACGTTCGATGGCGGCGCGGTCGAGACCGGTTTCGCCGATCACCACCAAGGCCGAGCGGCGATCTTCGCCCTGGCCCCAGGGCCGGTCATAATAGCGCTCGATGCGCGGGCCGACGGCCTGAACCACATGGCGCATATCCTTGCCGGTGACCTCAACAAAACCTTTGGTGCGCAGAACGTCGAAGGTCTTTACCACATGGGCGATGCTGTCGTGCAGCGATTGCGGGTCGTCAACGCAGGCAAGCTCGACCACAAAGCTCTCGAAATCGTCATGGTCGTGATCATCGTCGCCGTCGTGATGGGACGGGCGGGTGTCGATATGATCCTCCGCCGCCGCTCCGATCCCTAACACGACGCGGGCATCGATCGCACCGTGCCGCGTGACCACCACTTTGACGCCTGCCTGCACACTTCGAACCAAGTCAGCGCGAACGGATTCCAGATCACCGGCGTCCAACAGGTCGCTTTTGTTCAGCAACACCATGTCGGCACACATCAACTGGTCTTCGAATACCTCGGCCAGGGGTTTGTCGTGGTCCAGCATCGGATCAGACTCGCGCGCGTCCTGCACGGCGCTGACATCGCTGGCGAACAGCCCGGCCCGGACGGCGGGCGCATCGATCACGGCGACGACCCCGTCAACGGTGACCCGCGAGCGCACCTCGGGCCAGTTGAAGGCCTTGACCAACGGTTTCGGCAGAGCCAGTCCCGACGCTTCGATGATGATGTGGTCGGGCGGATCAGGCCGATCAAGAAGCGCTTCGATGGTCGGCAGGAAGTCGTCGGCGACGGTGCAACAGATGCAACCGTTGGCCAGCTCGATCACACGGCTGTCGTCACAATCCTCAAAACCGCAACCGATAATCAGTTCCTTATCGATCCCGAGATCGCCGAATTCGTTGATGATCAGCGCCAAACGGGCACCATCCGCATTGCCCAGAAGATGCCGGATCAGGGTCGTCTTGCCGGCACCTAAAAAGCCGGTGATAACGGTCGCGGGAATCTTCATTATTGGGCGTCTTTCAATATTTGCGGAAGTCCGGCGTGCACAAACACAACCCGGTTGGCGGCGGCGGCGAGGCGCTGGTTCATACGCCCGGCATTGTCCATATAGGATCGCGCCAGGGCATTGTCAGGGACTATTCCCTGGCCGACCTCGTTTGACACCAAAACCACCGGCCCGGCAAGTCCTTGCAGGCACCCGGCCAAGGCGTCCAGTTCCACCTCTACATCGCGGCCCGCCATCATAATATTCGATAGCCACAGGGTCAGGCAATCGACCAGAACCGCGCTGCCCGCGTGGGCCATCAGTGCGCCGGCGAGATCGAGGGGTTCTTCTACCGTTTGCCACCCAGGCCCCCGGCGGCTCTTATGCTCAGCGATGCGCCGCGCCATCTCGCCGTCCAAATCGTCGGCGTGGCGGGCCTCGGCCGTCGCCAGATATATCCCGCCGCCGGAATTCTCAAACAGGCCTTCGCTATACAGGCTTTTGCCCGAACGTGCGCCGCCCAGAACCAGCGTGACGCGGGGTAAGGGTGATACTGAGCCCATGCCTTAGCCCGCCACCCGATTGACGCCAACCACGCGCCATTCGCCGCCCCGGCCTTGCAGGAGGCCTTCGCACAGGTGTTCCGTGATGCTGACAGACAACGTATCGACCCGGATCGACATACCCTGGACAGGGTTCAGACCCAGCGCCACCGAAAGCGCCGCGCGAATGGTGCCGCCGTGGACCACAGCGACGATGTCGCGGCCCTTGTGTTCCGCATTCAGGCGTTCGATCACGTCGCCGGTGCGGGTGATGACATCGGCAAAACTTTCGCCGCCGGGCGGGCGATTGCGGGTCGGGTCGGCCCAGAATGCGGCATAACTTTCGGGGTCGGTTTCGGCCATTGTGTCCCAGGACAAGCCCTGCCAGTCGCCGAAATTCTGTTCCGCCAGTTGTTCCTCGATCATCGGGGCCGACATCTCCAAGCCAGCCTCAGCAATGGTCCGCGCCGTTTTGATGGCGCGCGACAAATGGCTGGTGACCCAGACTGCGTCCTTGGGAAGGGTTTTCGCCAGGGCGCCGAAATCCGCTGCATTGGAGACGTCACATTCCACGTCGTTAGAGCCGTAGATCACACCCTCAACCCCGACCACCGGCGCATGGCGCACCCACCACCAACGGGTACAGCCGCTCATATCACGGCCGCAGCGGCAATAAGAATGGCGATTTCCGCCGCCTGCTGCTGCGCACCCAGCACATCGCCGGTATAGCCGCCGATCTGGTGGTGACACAACCAGGCGACAAACCCCGCCGCCGCAACACCGCCGAAGAGCGCCAACAAGCCGCCCCAGGGACCGAGCAATAAAAACCCGATCAACGCCCCCAACAGCCAGGCCTTAACCCAACCGTCCTGATCGGGCGACCCGGCCCGTACCCCGAGACCGGATTTCCGCGCCGGTTTCAACAGGTGCATGGTCACCGGCAACAAGCCGCGCGATAACGCTGCCGCCGCCACCAGCGCAACTGCGGCCAAGCCCGGCCCCGGCACCCCGCCCAAAATGGCGGCGCGGATACCGACGGAGAAGACAACCGCCAAAACACCAAAAGTGCCGAGGCGCGAATCGCGCATGATACCCAGCTTTTTTTCCACGCTGTCGCCGCCGCCCAGCCCGTCGGCCACGTCGGCCAGCCCATCTTCGTGCAACGCGCCCGTCACCCAGGTTGAGGCAGCCAACCCGATCAGGGCACAGGCCAGCGGATGCAGACCGAGGGCGGCGGCCACCATCAACGCCGCCCCGGCGCCCCCCCCGACGACGACGCCGATGACAGGAAACGCGCGCGCTGCCGCCGCCAGACGGCCTTTTTTCTCGGCCCCCTTGATCAAAGGGAATGGCAGCCGCGTCAGAAACATCCCGGCGACCGCACAATCGCGGCCCCAGCCATTCAGCTCGGCGGAAACAAACTCCCGAATTTCGTCCCATTTGTACATGACCAAACCTTTTGCCTATGTTTTCGGTTATAGGTTACAGCAGACCAAAACGAAACATCCGGACCGAAGGAAAAACGCCGCCCATGCTCCCGCCCGTTATTCAAAACCTGGACGACATTCACCAAGCCTTGCAATCCCTGCCCGGCGGTGACGCAGACACCGCCAACAAGGCGGCGGAACGCGAACCGCAACTGACCAAACCGCCCGGGTCTCTCGGTCGCCTGGAGGACATCAGCCAATGGCTGTGCCGCTGGCAGGGCCGCCACCCGCCGACCATGGGCGCGCCCCGAGCCCAAATTTTTGCCGGCAATCACGGCGTCGTCAAACAAGGGGTGTCCGCTTATCCCGCCGAAGTGACAGCCCAGATGGTGGCCAATTTTGAGGCCGGCGGCGGCGCCGTCAACCAGCTCTGCAACGCCTTCGGCGTCGGGTTTACCATAGATGCGTTGGCGCTCGACCGCCCGACTGAGGATTTCACGAATGCCCCGGCGATGACGGAATCGGAATGTGTCGATGCCTTCGTCTTCGGCATGGGCACGGTGGTCGACGGCACCGACGTGTTGTGCCTGGGCGAAATGGGCATCGGCAACACGACATCGGCGGCGGCCTTGTCGATGGCGCTTTACGGCGGCGAAGCTCAGGAGTGGACCGGCACCGGGACCGGCGTTCAAGGCCCGGCGCTGGACAGAAAAACCGCCGTCGTCGCCAAAGCCGTAGCCTGTCACACCGGCGCGACGTCTGAGCCGTTACAAATTCTTTGCCGCCTCGGTGGGCGGGAGTTAGCCGCCATTGCCGGTGCCGTTTTAGCCGCGCGCTATCGCGGCGTGCCGGTGTTGCTGTACGGGTACGTATCGACCGCCGCGGCGGCCCCGCTGGAAGCAGCCTGCCCCGGCGCGCTGGACCATTGCCGGGCCGGCCATGTCTCGACCGAACCGGGCCATCGGCGGCTTTTGGACAAACTGGGGATGACGCCGCTTCTCGACCTGAACATGCGCCTTGGCGAGGCTTCCGGCGCGGTGCTGGCCGTCGCGATCCTGCGCGGGGCCGTGGCTTGTCACAACGGGATGGCGACGTTCGCAAAGGCCGCCGTCAGTGGCAAAAGGGATTAGAGTAAATCCCGAGCGGATGGAATCATCCGCGACGACGAATTTGCGTCTAAAACAAAGGCGTAGAG
>JABMOG010000266.1 GCA_013204265.1 Rhodospirillales bacterium | reverse complement strand
TCTTGATGGTGGGCACGACTGGGATTGCACCAGTGACCCCCTCGATGACAACGAGGTGCTCTCCCGCTGAGCTACGCGCCCGATTAGCCGTCTCATGCGAGACACAGGTTGGGCGTTTTACCTCCCGAAGGCGGTCTTGGCAAGGCGGGGGATTGGCGGTTAGTCTGTTGCTTCCTGTTTTCGCTTGCGCCCGCCCCCAGGGCGGCCCCGGCGGAATAATATTTGAGACAAGGAAACCGCTGTGACCGCGCCCACCGACAGCGCCCTTCGCCTTGATGAGGCCGCCGATTTCGCGGAAGACGGCTTCCTCGAAAACGGGTTTGCGGATGCGTGCGCCCGGCGCCCGGCGGTGCGCATTGAAGCCCCGCTACGCCAGACCGTGCCGGTGGTGTTCGCGTCGCCCCATTCGGGGCGCGACTATCCACCCGAGTTCGTTGCCGCGTCGAACCTGGATATCGTAAATCTGCGGCGGTCGGAAGACGCCTTCATCGACGAGGTCTTCGCCGCCGCGCCGGGGTACGGCGCGCCGTTATTGTGCGCCGAGTTTCCCCGCGCCTATGTCGACGCCAACCGCGAGGCTTTTGAGCTGGACCCCGGCATGTTCGCAGGCCCCCTGCCCGATTACGTCAACACGTCGTCGCCCCGCATTGCCGCCGGGCTTGGCACCATCGCCAAAATCGTCACCAACGGCGTTGATATCTACCGCGCGCCGCTACACTTCGAAGACGCGCAGCTTCGTATCGACACGTTTCACAGGCCGTATCACGAGGCGCTACAAAAACTGATCGACGGCACCAAAGCCCGTTTCGGCGGCTGTCTTTTGGTCGACTGCCATTCCATGCCGTCCGGCGCCGCATCCGGTTTGCGCCGGCGCGGCAAAGCGGTCGATGTGGTGTTGGGCGATTGTTTCGCCACCGCGTGTGCGCCCGGCATAACCCAGGCGGCGCGCGCGGCTTTCGAAGCGGCCAATTTCACCGTGGCCTGCAACAAGCCTTATGCCGGTGGATACACGACCCGCCATTATGGCCGCCCCGAAGACGGCGTTCATGTGTTGCAGATCGAAATCAACCGGGGCCTGTACATGGATGAAGAACTGGTCCGGCGCGGTAGTGGTATGGCGGAATTGACGCGGCGCATTTCCCGGGTGATCGCCGCCCTGGCCGGGATTGATGCGGCGATCCTGAAACCGGGCTGAGCACACCATCATGGCATCTGATTCAGGCGCGCCCGAAATCCTGATCCGCGACGCCACCGACGACGATATGGCGGCTGTTCAGGACATTTACGCCCAACATGTGCGCGAAGGGCTCGCCAGTTTTGAGGAAACGCCGCCCGACAAAGCGGAATTGATGCGCCGCCGCGACGCCCTCCTCGCCGCCGGATATCCCTACCGGGTTGCCGAGTTTAAAGGCAGCGTCCAGGGCTATGCCTATGCCGGCCCCTTCCGTCCGCGCCCGGCCTATCTGTATACGGTGGAGAATTCCGTATATGTGTCGAATGCGGCGCATCGCCAGGGAATCGGTCGGCGATTGCTCGAAGACCTGATCACACGGTGTAGCGAGCTCGGGTACCGCCAGATGGTCGCCATTATCGGCGATTCCGCCAACGCGGCGTCGATCGGCCTGCATGCCGACCTCGGTTTTGAGACAATCGGCGTGCAGCCGTCGGTCGGGTTCAAGTTCGGGCGCTGGGTCGATTCGGTGACCATGCAACGCGCCCTGGGCCAAGGTGACACCAGCCTGCCGGGTTCCTGACAACCGCAATCCACCAGCCGGAATTTGGGCAAAAAAGAAGGGCCGCGTTAGAAAACGCGGCCCGAGTATTGGGAGGAAACATCCAAGAATCGCAACGTCGGAAAATCGTAGTCTTCCGTATGTTGCGACGCACAATATAACCCATGGGTCCTTTATGGTCAATAACAATTTCACTTTTGTGAATATGTTATTTTTCAGCCCTCTGTGGCTCCCGAAATATCTCTGTAACCTGTTGTTTTTAAGGAATTTTTATAATTACCGCCGATTTAAGGCCACGGCCGGGCCGTCTGGCATAATCATTGCGTTGTCCATATCGGGTTTAAGGTATGGACGTGGATTGCGGAGACTGATTGTGAGGAAACAGTTGCGAATCATCTCATTCTGCGCCGCAACATTGGTGTTGACGGCGCCCGGACCGGCGCTTGCCGTTAACATACAAGCCGTTGAAAAAACATGGGAAATTTGCGCCCATCAGGCCGCGAAGGTGGAACGCCAGGCGGGAATTCCGCGCAATCTGTTGTCCGCTATCTCAAAGGCCGAATCGGGGCGTTGGGATAAATCGCGCCGGGCAAATGTTGCCTGGCCGTGGACCGTTACATCGGGCGGTGAGGGGCGGTTTTTCGACACTAAGGCCGAAGCCCTGGCCGAAGTTGAGTTTCTGATGACCGAAGGGGTGCGCAACATCGACGTCGGCTGTATGCAGGTTAACCTGCATTACCACGGCGATGCCTTCGAAACCCTGGCCGAAGCCCTAGACCCCGCCGCCAATGCGACCTACGCGGCGAGCTACCTGAAAAACCTGTATTCGACGACCGGCGATTGGACCGAGGCAGCGGGCAATTACCATTCTACGACGCCGGGGCGGCATGGTCCCTACAAGGACAAGGTTCTCGCCTACTGGCGCGGACTAGGCGGCACACCGGCCGCACCGGCCGCAGCAGCCGCGGCGGGCGCAATCGACAATTCCTGGGTGCCGGCCCAGGTCGACCACATCCGCATGGCGCGCCTCAACGACAGCTTCCGCGCCCGTGCCGAGACCAGGGCCGCCGAGCAGCAAAGTGTCTCGCAAACGAAAGGCGGCACATTAAGAGCAACCGCCGCCCAGCAATTGGACGAATGGCGAAACGCCCAGTCCCGCGGGCTCGGTATGAGCCACCTGATGGCCATGCGGCGCGCCGAGACTGAGCTGAAACGGAAAAAAGAAATGGACCGCCTCGGCGGCTCGGGCAAGGCCGAAACCTTTGCCCTCCGCCGCACCCAACAGCTTAAAAGTTGGCGCATGCGGGTGGCCGGCCAGGGGGACACGGCCTACGGGCTGAATTCGGCCCGCCTCTCGCCCGCCAAACGGTCCAGCCTGTCCGCAACCGCAATGGCCGCCAGCGCAGCACGGGCGGGGGCGCGTTAGGGGCAGGTTCTATCCCTCGGCGGCAGCCTCGAACTCCGCCTCTGCCGTCATTGCCAGCCGCCCCTCATGGTCGAGCGCCCACAACTCCGCGCCATTTCCCACAGGCCGCCCGTTGACGCTAAAGGGGCCGAGGTCGAAGACCGGCCCGCGGGCGCGGTAATCAAAACGGACCAATCGGCGGTTTGGAGTCTCGCGGCGACACAGGTCCATCAACAACGTCGCGATCAGCGGCCCGTGCACGATCAGGCCGGGATAGCCTTCTTCCTCCATCACATATGCGCGGTCATAATGAATGCGGTGGCCGTTGAAAATCAGCGCCGAATAGCGGAACAACAAAACCGGGTCCGGGTCGATGGTGCGTTGCCAGGCGGCTTCGCCCGGAGCAACAGGGCCCGAAGTTGACGGCGCACCTTTCGGCAGCGCCCCCCGGTAAACGATGTCGTGTTCTTCCTCGATAGCAAGACCGTTTGGGCCGGTCACCCGGTGGCGCACGACGACAAACACCAGGGGGCCGCTTTTGCCCTCTTTCAGACTTACATCGAGAATTTCAGACGCCCGCGTGATGGCGTCCCCAATGTGAAGGTCCGCCAGAAACTGGATGCGCCCGCCGGCCCACATGCGCCGTTCCAAAGATACCGGCGGCAGGAAATCGCCTTTTTTGGCGTGGCCGTTTTCGTCCAGGTCCGATTGCCGGGTGGCGGGTAGAAAATACAGCCAATGCGCGGACGGCGGCAGAACGTCGCCGGGCTGGGGCGCAGGATCGTTTCGGTCGAGGGTCGCCTGAAGCCCCGCCAGTGGCGCCGCGGTCACCACATCGCTGGCCTCTTCGCCGCGCCCGATCCATTGCCGCAGATGATTTATGTCAAGGGTCATGAAAAAGAACCGCCTAGTATTGAGCCCGGAAAAGATTACTTATAGACCCACGACAGGAAAGCCAACAAAACAAAACAATGCCTATGACCAAACCCAAATCCTCACGAATATCGATGTTTTTCTCTTACGGCTTCCGGCCGTTTTTCCTGTTAGCGGGACTCTACGCGGTCATCGGCATGACCGCGTGGATAGCCTGGATCGGGTTGCAGGGAGAAGCCGCCACGGCCACGCCCTTGGCAACCGATTTCCCGCCGTTCCTGTGGCACGCCCACGAAATGCTGTTCGGCTACACCGCCGCCGCGCTGGCCGGGTTCCTGTTGACGGCGTCGCCAAGCTGGTCTGGAAAACCACCCGTTGCAGGCACAGCCCTGGCCGTTCTCACCGGAATTTGGCTCCTTGGCCGCGCCGCGATATGGTTTTCCGCCCTGCTGCCGGTGGGCATGGTAGCCATCGTTGATTTGGCGTTTATTCCGGTTTTGTGGGTATTCGTTTTGCGCACCCTGTATGGCGGCAGCCCGCGCCATTATGTGTTCTTGGGCGTACTGGCAGCACTGTTCGCGGCGGGCGTAATGGTGCATCTCGAACGCTTAGGGATAACCGACGATACCGCCCGGGCCGGACACATGTTGGCGCTGGATGTTTACGTGCTCTTGATAACCGTGATCGGCGGACGGGTGGTGCCGGCGTTCACACGGAGTGCGATCCGCAAGGCAAACCCCGATGCCCCGGACGATCCTTTGGCGGGTTGGGCGTGGCTCGACCGATTGTCGATCGCGTCCGTGCTGGCGGTTCTTGTCGCCGGGCAGATCGAGCCCTCAGGCATGGCCACCGGATGGCTGGCGCTGAGCGCCGCCGTCCTCAACGGCCTTCGATTGGCTGGATGGAAAGGCTGGCATGTCCGGGGCCAGCCCATCGCCTGGGTTCTACACCTCGGTTATGGCTGGCTGGCAGTCGGCCTGGCGGTGCGGGGATTGGCGCTCATAGGTGATGTCTTGTCTGAGACGACGGCGTTGCACGTGCTGACCATCGGCGCCGTCGGCACCATGACCCTGGCCATCATGACCCGCGCCGGACTGGGGCATACAGGACGGCAATTGCACGCCGGCCCGGCCATCACATTTTCCTATTTGCTGATTTCGGCGGCGGCGGTGTTGCGTGTCGTCGGACCACTGGTGATGCCTGAAAACCCACACGTCGCCATTGTCCTGGCCGGGGCCGGATGGTGTCTGGCGTTCGCGATATTTGCGGTTGTGTTTTGGCCGATCCTGACCGGCCCCGAAGCCAGCAAGCCGAACGCCTAAAACGACCGCGGCAGCCCGAGCACGTGCTCTGCGATGTAACTGAGGATCAGGTTGGTAGAGATCGGCGCCACCTGGAACAGGCGGGTCTCACGGAACTTGCGCTCAATGTCGTATTCCTCGGCAAAACCGAATCCGCCGTGGGTTTGCAGGCACATATCGGCCGCCGCCCAGGAGGCATCCGCCGACAACAGCTTGGCCATGTTAGCCTCGGCACCGCAGGGCTCGCCCGCATCAAACAACCCGATCGCCTTTTGCAACATCAGTTCGGCGGCCTCGGTCTGGACATGGGCGCGGGCAATGGGAAACTGGATGCCCTGGTTTTGCCCGATAGGTCGGTCGAACACGCGCCTATCACCGGCGTAGGTGCGGGCTTTTTCGATGAACCAGCGGGCGTCACCGATGGCTTCGGCGGAAATCAGCATTCGCTCGGCGTTCAGACCATCCAGCAAATAGCGGAAGCCCCTCCCTTCTTCCCCCACTAAATTATGTGCAGGCACACGTAATTCATCAAAAAAGACCTCGGTAGCGGCATGATTGAGCATCGCCCGTAAAGGCTTGATCGTCAGCCCACTTTGTTCCTGGGCCATCTGCATATCAACGATGAAAATGGACATGCCGTCGTGCGGTTTTTTGCCCGCATCGCGAGGCTGGGTGCGTGCCAATACAAGCATTAGGTCGGAATGCTCGGCCCGCGACGTCCACACCTTCTGGCCGTTAATGACGTATTCATCGCCGTCGCGAACCGCCGTGGTGCGGATGCGGCTGGTGTCGGTGCCGCTGGTCGGTTCGGTCACGCCAAAGGCTTGCAGACGCAATTCGCCGGTGGCGATTTTCGGCAGGATATCGCGTTTTTGCGCGTCCGACCCGTGCCGCAGAACAGTGCCCATGATATACATCTGGGCGTGGCAGGCACCGCCGTTGCCGCCCGATTGATGGATTTCACCGAGGATGGCAGCGGCCTCGGAAATGCCCAGCCCGCTGCCCCCGTATTCCTCGGGGATCAAGACCGCTAGAAACCCGGCGTCGGTCAACGCCTTGACGAAATCGGTCGGATAGGCCCGGTCACGGTCGCACTGGCGCCAGTATTCGCCAGGAAAATCTCTGCACAGCGCGCGCACGGCGTCGCGGATGTCCGAATGGGTTTCACTCATTTCTCAAGAGGCCTCTCAAAAACGCGATTGGAGACACCATACCCGGCTCATCCCCCGGCGAACAATCCCATAGGCGACCTTTAGCGCGCCGCCGGTCCACCGGCTGCCAGATAAAGCGCCGTCGTGTGCAGGCTGACGGCAAGGCCACGCCCCCAACCCGACAGGCGGCCTTCCATCACGCGCCGAAATTGCGCCCGCTGGGCTGCTCGTCTGGACCCGGTACTGAGGACCAGTTCATGGCCTTCCTCGTGGCCCTGCATATACGCCCGGCGGTCTTCATCCGGAAAATCCGGGTGAAAGTGAAAGGCCGTCAGCGCCTTGTTGGCGTATTGGTAGGACGTAAATGCCATCACCTCGTTGGGAGCAAGATCGAATTTCTTGACCACCATGGGCGTCGCATCCAACCCGCGTTTGGTTACTTCGAAGCCGTCGTCATAGGCTTGAAAGAATTCGATCAACCATTCGCAATCCCGCTCGCCCTCGTTTTCGTTCTCAAATTTGTTTTCGTATTCCATCGCCACGGCACTCCCTCTGTAAACAATGCCACCTGCGGAATATCCACAGGTGGGTCGTCTCCCAGATTTTGCGTGGTAACCTCTCAGCCTTCTTAAATACGGGATTGCCCTTAGCCCGACCGAAGGTCTAAGGAAGGGCATACTGAAAGGCTTGAAGCCTGACAACTAGAATATATTCTCTATCTATTGTATTTTTGCCCTACACCCCTTTTTATGGAGCCCTTGGCCATGACTTTTGTCATCCCCCAGCCCCCCGTTCCCGCCGTCGCCATCGCCGGGTCTGATGACCTGTTTCCAGTCCACCGGGTGTATTGTGTCGGGCGAAATTACGCCGAACACGCCCGCGAAATGGGGCACGACCCGGATCGCGAGGCACCGTTTTTTTTCCAGAAATCCCCGGACAACCTGCTGGCCGCGGGTGCGCCCTTAGGGTGCGATTTTCCTTACCCGCCAAAGTCCAACAACGTACATCACGAGATAGAGCTGGTTTGTGCGCTTAGTGGCGGCGGCACCGATATTCCAGAAGACACAGCCATGGATCTGGTCTGGGGCTATGGCGTCGGGCTCGATATGACGCGGCGCGACCTGCAGGGTGAGGCTAAAAAAGCCGGCCGCCCGTGGGACGTGGGCAAAGCTTTTGAACATGCGGCCCCCATTGCGCCCCTGCATCCGGTCGCCGCCGTGGGCGACATGAGCCAGGCCCGGATCTGGCTCGACGTCAACGGTGAAACCCGCCAGGACGGCAATACCAATCAACTGATCTGGTCCCTGCCCGAGACCATTTCCTACCTGTCGGGATTGTTTGAACTTCGCCCCGGCGACCTGATTTTCACCGGCACACCCGCCGGGGTCGGCCCGGTGATCCCAGGCGACGTTCTCGAAGGCGGTGTCGAGGGCTTAAGCGGAATAAAAATTACCGTTATCTAAACCGAAACCCTACAGGGCTGAGAAGTCCACCGCCTTTCCGGGTTCCAGAAAATTGGTCATCGGCGGCATCGGCGATTTCAGGCCACTCGCTGAATTGAACAGGGCGACGCGGTCACCAGGCCCAACCCGTCCGGATGCACGCTCCATTTCCAAAGCCACGACGCAGGCTGCCCCTTCGGGGCACATATGAAAGCCTTCCTCGGCACAGATTTTTGCCCTGGCGGCATGTACCGCATCATCATCCACGGCGGTGCCGAAACCATTCGATTCGTAGAGCACATCCAGCACCATGGTGCCGCCGAGCGGCGATGGCACCCGCACACCATGCACATTGGTGGTGACGTTTTCCCAGGGCGCGACCACATCACGCGCACCGGCATTGAACGCCCGCACGATCGGCCCGCAGCCGGTCGACTGCACCGCCGCCATGCGCGGCAAAGGCCCTGTAATCCAGCCCATTTCCTTCAGTTCGTTGAAAACTTTCCACATGGCGATCAGGCAGACCCCGCCGCCGGTCGGGAAAAAGATAACGTCGGGCAAGTTCCACCCGTACTGTTCGGCCAATTCCAGACCCATGGTTTTCTTGCCCTCTACCCGGTAGGGCTCTTTCAGGGTGGTGAAATCGCACCAGCCCATGACGTCTGTTCCGTCATCGACAATTTTGGCGCAGTCGCCGACGAAACCGTCCACCCGCCACGCCTTTGCACCGTGAAAGGCTATTTCGCTGGCCGTAATCTCCGGCGTGTCGGCGGGGGTAAAGACGAACGATTCGATCCCCGCCCGCGTCGCATAGGCAGCCAACCCGGAGCCCGCGTTGCCCGCCGTCGGGATGGCGATGCGCGTGACACCGAAGGCTTTCGCCATGCTAACGGCGACGGACATGCCGCGGCCTTTAAACGATCCCGTCGGCAGTCGGCCTTCGTCTTTGACCAGAATATCCGCCACGCCGAGCCGCTTTTCCACCGTAGGCAGACGCACCAGCGGCGTCATCGGCTCACCCAGGCTGATCGCTTCGATATCGTCGCCAAGCGGCAGAAATTCCCGGTACCGCCACATGTCGGGCGGGCGCGCTGCCACGATGTCCTTGGTCACCGCCTTCCCTAATGCGTCCAGGTCATAGCGCACAATCAACGGCGCGCCATCGTCCGACATCCCAAGCAAGGTATCCTTCGGGTAATGCTGGCCGGTTTTCGAACATTCCAGATGGGTGACGAAAGCGGAATGGGCACCCGGTCGGGGGCTGTTCTGAGAACCTGTCGGTATGGTCATTGGTATTTTCCCCTGTTGAAAGACCCATCATCACAGGAAAGACACATTCCGGGCAAGGAAATGTCACGATGAGGGGTTTTACTGTCTATTCATCGAGGGGGCGCAACGAACGCCAAAAGGCGTACATAAGGAGGCGAACATGAGATTGTTTGAATACTGGCTACGTGATGTCGCGCGCCTTTTGGGCTTCGGCTTCAAAGGCCAGATCATCACTGTGTCGCGCTATCGTGCCCGCCACCTTCGGTGACAACAACAATCGCTAAGGCTCTCTCCCCCAACCGAGTCGAACCTGGGGCCGCTTCGGCGGTCCCTTTTTTTTATCCGGATTTTAAGAAAGACACCGACGACGATAACGGGTGTCAGGTCACCATGGCTTCCGGTTTGCCCGCTTTCAGAAGATCGTCAATGCAGAAGCCCTGAAATACGGTAATGCCCAGATCCTGGCCGACCTGGATACCGGCTTCGTCATCGAGACGGGCCAGCATGAATATCATGCCTTCGTCCTGCATGCGTTTGATTTCGACGCGTTGCGCCGGCAGAGTTTCTTCCGCCCCCGGACGCCAGAAAATCTTGGCGAACGTGGCGTGCATCTTGGGTAAATTCACCAGTCCGACGGTTTCCGGATAAATAGCATCGACGGCGATCAGCCCACCGCGCGATTGTATCAGGTTGGCGGCAAGCTGAAATTCATCGAACTGCTGCAAAATATTATCCTGGCGGAACTCAAACACCATGTTGTTCAAAGATTTAGTTCCGGGTTCCCCCAAAAAGGTCTCGAAGGCCTTGGTAAAGACGCTTTCCACATTGAGATTGATGGAACAGGCACCGCGCCCAGGGTTGATCTGATCGAAGGCACCGACCAGGACCCGGTCCAGGGTAATCGTCAATTGATTGAACACATTGCCCGACCCCCGCATTTCCACGTTGGGGAAGACGTGCTTTTTTAACGCATCCATTCGAATAAAGTATTCTCTCATTAACTCCCTGGGTGGGTGACCGGGTTTGATGTCGGCCATGGACTGCTGCTGGACAAAAATCTTTTTGAACTGTTCCGGACCCACCTTGCGATGGACCTCCAGCACCATTTTGATGTCCTCCTCCTGGAGGCCTCGCAATTTCATGCCCTTTTCACCGGTTTTACCCGGCTGTTGCTCAAAATGTTCGAGGAACTTGATGGCGTGGGGAAGCTTGAAGCCCAAGTTAATAGTACGCAGCAACCGGGCCTGATCGATCATGCCGAAATGTTCGGGATAGAGTTGCTGGACAAGGCGCAGGACCGAAACCTTGATGTCCGCAACCATGCCGACTTCGGCTTGTTCCGACACTTTCACCAAGATCGCGCGCTCGACCAGCGATAGTTCAAACAGTTCGCCTTCGTAGCGGGCTTTGAAGTCGATCAGGAATTTATCCAGTTCGCCCCAGAAACCGTCTTCTTCCTCGGACGGCAGCGCGTTTAAAGAGACAAGCATCAGCGAAAGACCCGGAGGGGGTTTTCCATCAAGTGCTTTCAAGCGCTGCAGAAGGGACGCGCCAGGGGGTGCCTTATGTCGGGCCATGTTAGGGCCGAAACCTTTCTCTCAAAAAAACCGGCTTTAATTATATAATGCTAACAGACAATTTAATGCCTTTTTTACGGTTAAAGTCCCGTTAAGATCACCTCGAATACCGTGCCCGTCAAGGTTTTCAGGCTCCCACCCGGTCGCCTTTAGGGTCGTACAGGGGCTGAATGGAAACCGTTGCCGCAAATCGCACCCCGGCGACCTCGACCTCAAAAGTGCCCGCATTGATGAAATCTGCCGCCACTGTGCCACCATCGGTACTTTCCACATAGCCAAGTCCGACAGCCCCGCCCAGGGTGTGACCGTACATCGCCGTGGTCAGCGCCCCGACGATCTCACCGTTGCGCCGTATGGGCTCGTTGCCATAGAGCAGCGGCCCGGGGTCTTGCAGACGGAACTGCACCAGACGGCGGTGGATACCATCGCTCCGTTGTTGCAACAGGGCACCGCGGCCAATGAACCCACCCGGTTTGTCCCATGCGACGGCGAAGCCCAAGCCAGCCTCCAGCGGCGTGTCCTGATCGCCGATATCAAAGCCCCAGTGGCGATAGGCTTTCTCAATCCGCAGGGAATTCATGGCATGGACGCCGGCGAATACCAGCCCGTGGCCTCGGCCTGCCTCGACAAGGGCATCGAACACCGCATGCGCCCCCCCGACAGGCATATAAAGTTCCCAGCCCAGTTCCCCGACGTACGTGATGCGGGACGCCTGCAGGCCAACCCCGGCAATATCGATTTCCGCCGATGTTTGATACGGAAACGCAGCATTGGAACAGTCCGCATCGGTCACCCCCTGCAACACGGCCCTGGACCGAGGCCCCATAACGCCCAAAACAGCCCAGTCTGCGGTGATGTCGGACATCACCGCGTCGGCACCGGCAGGGATGTGGCGTTTCAGCCAGTGGTAATCGCGTACCTGTGATGCCACCCCGGAAATAATCCAATATCGGTCCCGGGCCAGCCGGGTAACGGTCAGGTCGGCTTCAATGCCGCCCCGCTCATTTAGCCATTGGGTATAGACGATGCGCCCCGGCTGCACGGCAATATCATTGGCGCAAACTCTGTTGAGAACGGCCTCGGCGTCATCACCCCGAAGCTCGAATTTTGAAAACGACGTCTGGTCGAACAGCCCGACATTTTCGCGTACCGCCCGATGCTCATTTGCCGAATACTCAAACCAGTTCTGGCGCTTGAAGCTATAAACGTATTCGGGCGCAACGCCGTCAGGCGCATACCAGCCGGGGCGCTCCCACCCCTGTGCTTCGCTAAAGCACGCGCCCCGTGCCGCAAGGCGGTCATGAAAAGGCGACAGGCGGATACCGCGTGCGGTTTTCGGCTGGTGGAACGGCCAGTGCACGGCATAGAGCCGCCCCAGAGTTTCCGTCACCCGTTGGCGGAGATATGCGGGATCGCTCTGGAACGGCATGTTGCGGCGGATATCGACGGTCCACAGGTCGGCGGGCGGCAAACCGTCGCGCATCCATTCCGCCAACACCCTACCGACGCCGCCGGCCGATTGGATGCCGATGGAATTGAACCCGGCGGCGACGAACAGGCCGTCCAGTCCCGGCGCCTCGCCCAGATGATAGCGGTTGTCCGGGGTGAAACTTTCCGGGCCGTTGAAAAAGGTCTGAATACCGGCATGTTCCAAGGTCGGCATACGGTGCAGCGCCATTTCCAGGATCGGCTGGAAATGATCAAAATCATCTGGCAATTGATCGAAACAGAAATCCTCAGGGATGCCGTCCATACCCCAGGGCTTGGCCACCGTCTCGAACGCGCCGAGCAACATCTTGCCGGCATCTTCTTTGTAATAGGCCTGAGCATCGTAATCGCGAAATACCGGAAGGTCGGGCGTCACCCCATCGAACGGCTCCGTGACGATATAAAAATGTTCGCACGCATGCAGCGGCACCGTGACGCCGACGGTGGCGGCAATGTCGCGCGACCACATGCCGGCGGCCAGCACCACGAAGGGTGCCTCGATGGTGCCTGCATCGGTCTCGACGCCGCTAACACGGCCGCCTGAATGGTTAATGGCGGTAACCTTGGTGTCTTCGAAAAACTGCGCGCCGCCGCTGCGTGCGCCTTTTGCCAGCGCCATGGTGACGTCGGTCGGGTTGGCCTGGCCGTCCGAAGGCACGAAGATACCGCCCAGAACGTCGTCGACATTGGCCAGCGGATAGAGGTCTTTGCATTCCGCCGGCCCGACCACGTCGACCTGCAGCCCGAACACCTTGGCCATGTCGGCGCGGCGTTTGAGGTCTTCAAACCGGCCCTCGTGTGTGGCGATGGACAGTGACCCGTTTTGTTTGAAACCGGTGGCTTGGCCGGTTTCCGCCTCCAGCCCGGCGTACAGCTCAGCCGTATATTTGGCCAGCTTGGTCATGTCGCGATTGTCGCGCAATTGGCCGATCAGGCCGGCGGCGTGCCAGGTCGTGCCCGACGTCAGCTTTTTGCGCTCCAGCACGATGACATCCGACCAGCCGATTTTGGTCAGATGATAGGCGATGGAACAGCCGATAACACCGCCGCCGATGACGACAACTCGGGCTTTGTTCGGGGGGGTTCTGGACAAGGCACCTTAACTCCATCTTATTCCCAGCCCAATAAAACGCGCATGACGGAGCGCGCGCAACCGTTATAATCATCGTCCATGCTTGAACTCTGGATTCCCATCACCATCGCCGCCGCGTTCTTTCAGAACCTGCGCTCGGCGTTGCAAAAACACCTTAAGGCGCACCTGTCCACCGGGGGCGCGACCTATGTGCGGTTTTTTTACGCCTGGCCGTTCGCGGTGCTGTATGTGTGGGGACTGCACACCTTCGCAGGTTTCGCTATTCCCGCCGTCAACGCCACGTTTTTGATGTACTGCTTTTTGGGCGGGCTGTCGCAGATCATTTTCACCTTCCTGCTGGTCTGGCTGTTTTCATTTCGTAACTTCGCCACCGGCACCATTTATTCCAAGACCGAAACCGTACAGGTGGCGATCTTGGGCCTGTTGATTTTGGGCGACCCGCTCAGCCTCGGCGCAGGCATCGCCATTTTCATCAGCCTGATCGGGGTAATGGCGTTGTCAGTGGCGGACACCA
Source organism: Rhodospirillales bacterium (assembly GCA_013204265.1). GTDB lineage: Bacteria > Pseudomonadota > Alphaproteobacteria > Rhodospirillales > Casp-alpha2 > Casp-alpha2. The sequence continues at coordinate 4,552 of JABMOG010000266.1, read as the reverse complement.
AGATCACGCCGGGCAATCTGATCACCAGCCTGCGCGAAAAGCCGACCTTGATCGGGTTGACCTGCGGCGCGTTTCTGGGCGCCTCGGTGGTGTTGTTTCGGGGCGGCGCGCTGTCACTCGGTGGCGAGGGATTCATCATGCAGGCGGCTTTCACGCTGGCCGTCTCGGTGGTCCTGCAAACGGTGATGATGGGGGCCTATCTGGCCTTGCGCGAACCCGGTCAGTTGAAAGCCGTGATTGTCCACTGGCGGCCATCGCTGTCGGTCGGGGTGGCTGGTGTGCTAGCCTCGATCGGCTGGTTTTCGGCGTTTACCCTACAAAACGCGGCCTACGTGCGAGCCTTGGGACAGATCGAACTGGTCTTTACCATCATCGTATCGGTCGTGATCTTCCGCGAAAAAATCAAGAGCCAGGAAATCATCGGCACCGTCTTCATCATCGCCGGAATTCTGATTCTGGTGCTGGCCGGCTAACGTTCACCTGAGTCCATCCAGATCGTCATCGGACCGTCGTTGATCAGGTAAACCGCCATGTGGGAACGGAATTTACCCTTTTTCACCGGCACCCCTTCCGCAGCAAGCTTCTCACAGAGATAGCCATAAAGCTGCTCCGCCGTTTCCGGGTCGGCGGCGGCGGAAAATCCGGGGCGGTTTCCTTTCCGCCATTCGGCGGCCAGGGTGAACTGACTGATGACCAGGGCCTCGCCGCCAACATCCAGGATCGACAGGTTGGTCTTGCCCTCGGCATCGGCGAACAGGCGCATATTGGCGATCTTGCGGGCGAAATAATCGGCCGCCACCTCATCGTCGCCCTTCTCGGCACAAACAAGAACGACCAACCCTGGGCCGATCTCCGCCAACGTTTCGCCTTCCAGGCTGACGCTGGCCTCGGTGACACGTTGCAACAGTGCCCGCACGGCTAAAATTCCGCCAGCTTCTCCCGGATAAGTCCGATAATTTGGTCGATGTGTTCTTTTTCGGCGATAAAGGGTGGCGCAACAATGCCGGTATCGCCGGTGAACTTCACGTGCAGGCCGCTCCAGAACAAATCCTTTTGCAACTGGGTGCCGCGCTGACCGGGTGCGTCGCCGGCGGCCACGTCGAAACCGGCAATCAAGCCATAGCCCCGGATATCAGTAACAACGCCCAAGTCTCGGAGCGAATGCATCTGGTCAAGAAAGTAAGGCGACAATTCGGCGGCGCGCTCGAACAGGTTTTCTTTTTCATATATGTCGAGCGTCGCCAGCCCCGCCGCGCACGCCACCGGATGACCGGAATAGGTATAACCGTGGAACATTTCGATGGCATTCTCCGGCGACGCACCCACCACGGTTTCGTAAATTTCGTCCTGGACCGCAACGGCGGCCATCGGCACGGCACCGTTGGTCAGCGCCTTGGCCATGGTGATGATGTCGGGCACGACCCCGAAGGCCTGCGCCGCGAACGCCTTGCCTGTACGACCGAAACTGCAAATGACTTCGTCAAACACCAACAAAATCCCGTGCGCGTCGCAAATTTCCCGTAGCCGTTCCAGATACCCCACCGGCGGCACCAGCACACCCGTCGATCCCGCAATGGGCTCAACGAAACAAGCCGCGATGGTAGACCCGCCGTAGGTTTCGGCGGCGCGCTGCAAGTCTTCCGCCAAATGGGCACCATGTTCGGGCTGGCCCTTGGCGAAACGGTTTTCCTCAAGCCAGGTGTGGCGCATATGGACGATGCCGGGCATGAAGCCGGAAAACGCCTCGCGGTTTTTGACCATGCCACTGAGCGACATACCGCCGATGTTGACGCCGTGATAGGCCCGTTCGCGTGACACGAAGCGGGTGCGTTGTCCCTCGCCACGGGCGCGGTGATAGGCCATGGCGATTTTCAATGCGGTATCAATGGCCTCGGAACCCGAATTGGTAAAGAACACATGGTCGATGCCGTCCGGTGTCAGGCGGGCGATTTTCTCGGCCAATTCGAAGGCCCCCGGATGGCCCATCTGGAAGGGTGGCGCGAAGTCGTTTTCCTGAAGCTGTTTGTGTACGGCCTCGGCGATTTCCGGGCGGCAGTGCCCGGCCGCCGCGCAGAACAATCCTGACGAGCCGTCGAGGATTTTACCGCCCTTGTGGTCCCAATAATAAATCCCCTCGCCACGAACTACGAGCCGGGGATCTTTTTTGAAATCCCGGTTGGCGGTAAACGGCATCCATTGTTTTTCAAGCGAGTTGGCGGTGTATTGCATAACAACTTCTCCTCCTCACGGCACTCTCATGGCCGAGGGTTTTCGGCGAGAAAAATCGTGATTATTGCCCGAATCCAGCGCCCGTAGCGCGCCAAAACACAAGGCGCGTTCGACTTGTGCGTGAATTGTAAACACCCTAAGCTTTTTTTTGGACCCACAATAGGGCCAGTTTGTGCTTATTAACCGGACCAGAGATGTGCGTGACGCACTTTTTCATTTGCGGCGGGTCGAAAACACCAGCATTCAGTCCCAAGTTCGGGAAATGCTGGTATCGGCTATCCTTGAAGGCCAGATTCCCGCCGACGAAGCGCTGCCGTCGAGCCGAAAACTGGCACGAACGCTGGGGGTTTCCAGAAACACCATAGTTATTGCCTACCAGGGATTGGTTGACGACGGCTACCTGACAGCCCGCGAGCGAAGCGGTTTTTATGTCAATGGCGACATCCGCGAAGGGAATCGCCCATTATCCGTTCCCAAGGAATTCTCTGACGGCCTGACACCCCGCTGGGAAGACCTTTTCCGGATACACCCAAGCCGCCAACAAAACATCCAAAAGCCGCTGCAATGGCAGTCCTATCCATATCCCTTCATCTACGGCCAGGTCGACCAGGAGCTTTTCCCCATCGCCGAATGGCGCGAATGTTCGCGTCAAGCCTTGGGCAAAAAAGGCATGGACGCCTGGACCAGCGATACCCATGGCAGCGACGATGCATTGCTGGTCGAACAAATTCGCACCCGGCTTTTGCCCCGGCGAGGCATCCGGGCCACCGACGACGAAGTCCTGGTCACGTTGGGGGCCCAGAATGCGCTGTATCTGCTTGCCAGCCTATTGATCACCGAAAACACTACCGTCGCCATGGAAGAGCCTGGCTATCCCGATGTGCGCAACACCTTCCTGCTCAAAACCAAACGTGTGATACCCATTCCGGTGGATGACCACGGGCTGGTCGTAGACCATCGGCTCGACCAGTGTGGATACGTGTACGTCACCCCAAGCCACCAGTTTCCGACTACGGCTACCATGCCTCTGGAACGTCGCCGGGCGCTGCTGGAAAGGTCGATATCGGGAGACTTCCTCATCATCGAAGACGATTATGAATTCGAGACCAATTACGTCAGCGAGCCGACACCGGCCTTGAAATCCCTTGATACGGCTGGCCGCGTTCTCTACGTCGGCAGCCTTTCGAAAACCCTGTTCCCCGGTCTCCGGCTTGGCTACATGGTCGGGCCGAGGGCGCTAATCAAAGAAGCGCGGGCGCTCCGCCGATTGATGTTGCGCCACCCGCCCAACAACAACCAGCGCACAGTGGCCATGTTCCTTGCGCTGGGCCATCACGAGACGATGGTCCACCGGTTACACCGCGCCTACCGCGAGCGATGGCAGGCAATGGGCGAAGCCCTAAACCGTCACTTGCCGGATTCGTCGCGGGCGCCGACCTTTGGCGGCACCAGTTTCTGGGTCCGCGGCCCCGAAGGCCAAGACGCAACCGAATTGGCCGCCCGAGCCATACAGAAAGGGGTTTTGATCGAGCCCGGACGCATCAACTTCATGGCTAACGACGCGCCCAACAACTATTTTCGTTTAGGTTTTTCGTCGATCCCGACCGATAGGATCGAGCCTGGAATCCGTATTCTGGCCAATCTCATTCGGGGCTGAACCCGTCGTAGGGGCACCGGCCTGCGGGGGCACTTCACTGGCACCGTTAAATCTCAGTAACTGGCCCTTTGCCGATGAACACCTTCCCTGTACCACGAGTACATTCATTGTTTTCAACCCCGTTTGCACGGTGCCATTTCTACGGTCCAGGACGTGGGGACATTTTTTCGCGTTTTTAGTATGAGGGACCCAGGCAATGTTGATCGGCGTTCCAAAGGAAATCAAAGACAACGAATTCAGGGTCGGCTTGACCCCGGCCAGCGCCTCCGAAGCCGTGCACCACGGCCATCAGGTAGTCGTGCAGACAACAGCCGGTCACGGGATCGATGCCACCGACGATCACTACCGCAATGCAGGTGCCACAATCATGGATACCGCCGAGGAGGTTTTTGCCAAGGCGGACATGGTTATCAAGGTCAAGGAGCCGCAGGCCGCCGAACGCAAAATGTTGCGCCAGGGTCAAGTGTTGTTCACCTATCTGCACCTAGCCCCCGATCCGGAGCAGACCAAGGATTTGGTAGACAGTGGCGCCATCTGCATCGCCTACGAAACGGTAACCGATGTCCATGGCGGACTGCCACTGCTGGCGCCTATGTCCCAAGTTGCTGGGCGCATGTCGGTACAGGCCGGCGCGCACGCCCTTGAAATGGCGCAAGGGGGCCGAGG
>JABMOG010000265.1 GCA_013204265.1 Rhodospirillales bacterium | reverse complement strand
GCCGCCAAGGGCTTGAATCCGTACTCTGCTGCCTTTTCCTCGCTCATAAGCAGCACCGCAGCGCCTCCATCTGTCAGTGCACTGGAGTTGGCCGCAGTCAATGTACCGTCTTTGGCAAAGGCCGGGCGCAGTTTGCTCAGGGATTCGGGCGTGGTGCCGTGTTTGGGGTGCTCGTCGGCATCAATGACGGTTTCACCCTTTCGGGTCTTAACGGTGACCGGCACGATTTCATCGGTGAATTTACCGGCTTTCTGGGCGGCCTCGGCTTTGGCTTGCGAGTTGGCGGCGAAAGCGTCCTGATCATCGCGGGTCAATTGCCATTTTTCGGCGACGTTTTCTGCCGTGTTGCCCATGTGATATCCGTTAAAGGCATCCCACAGGCCGTCCTTGATCATGGTGTCGATCATCTCGGCGGGGCCTAGTTTGGTGCCTTCGCGCATATGAACGCAATGAGGCGCCAGGCTCATGTTTTCCTGGCCGCCAGCGACGACAATGGAACTGTCGCCGACTTTTATGGCTTGGGACCCCAGGGCCACGGAGCGGAGCCCGGAGCCGCATAACTGATTGATGCCGTAGGCGGTTTTTTCGACCGGAATGCCGGCAGCAACGGCGGCCTGACGGGCAGGGTTCTGACCCGCGCCGGTGGCGAGGATTTGGCCCAGGATGACTTCATCAACGTCGCTCGGCTCGATACCGGCCCGCCGGAGGGCTTCGACAATGGCGATTTCGCCCAAACCGTGGGCGGGAATGGTGCTCAATCCACCCATAAACGCGCCAACGGGCGTGCGGGCGGCGGCGGCGATAACAACGTCTGTCATGATTTTTAAACTCCTCCGGGTGGCGGATGGATGAACATCCGTCTGGGAAATGCGCTAAGGGTAAGGAAGGTTAGGCGATTTTTCTCGATGGTTATTTGATTTTCGTCAAGGATTGATTGAGCCACAAGCTCAGTGGCTCGTAAAGGGTGCTTTGTGCACGACCGCCGGTGACCATCCCGATATGTCCGGCGGAGATCAATCGAACTGTGGCGCCCGGCAAGGTGTCCGCCAGGGCATGGGCGGATTGCGGAAGAACGATGTGATCCTTTTCCGGCACCACGACCAGCGATGGCACCCGAATGTTCTCGGGACGAACGGGTTGCCCATCGACGCGCCAGCTTTTCCTGGCGGGGGCGTTTTCGGCGTACCAGTCGAACAGGCATTCCCGAGCCGTCGGACCAGCCAGGGGCACCCCGTCGTTAATCCAGTCCTCAAGGGCGATAAATTTTTCAGCCTGCTCAGATCCGGTTTTTATGTCGGCAAAGCGGCGGAATTTGTTGGTTGTCGAATAAGGGTCCAAGCTTGAGAACATGGCCAGCAGGACATCCACCGGCAATTCGCCCCAATGGTCGATCATTGCCTTTAGGCCGGGGGACATAGCTTGCAAAAGACGGATGGTGGTCTCTTGGCCTGCGTGAAAATCCCACGGCGTCGCCAATAACGCCAGTGCCGCTGCGCGGTCGGGGCGACGCGCGGCAAGCGCCAGGGCCAACAGTCCACCCATACAATACCCCAGCAACGCCGGCGCTTGACCGGTGGCATCGAAAATTTCATCGGCCACAGGCTCAAGGCGCCAGCAGATATAGGCGGTCAAATCGAATTTTCGCTCAATCGGTCCCGGCGCGCCCCAATCAACCAGGAAGGGCCTGAATCCATCCCGGGCAAGATGCCGCATCAGGCTATTGTGTTCGGTCAGGTCAAGAATATAGGCGCGGTTGATCAGGGATGGCACGACCAGAATAGGCCGGGCGTCTTCGGCTCCGGTACCGTAGTCTAAAACCCGTGTCGTACCATCCTGCCAGAAAACAGGCGGCTCAGCGGGGCGGGCCTGGCGAGGCGATTTTTTGTAGTGGTTGACGCCTTGGCCGAAGGCATTGAGGCGGGCGCGGGCTTCGTTATCTACGGCAGCAAAAAAATCACCAAGGTCAACCTGCTCAAGATTTTTTTGCAGGTTTTTTCCGGCCTTTTCGAGATGCGGCTTCCAAGGTATCGAGCCGCCCTTCAATCCGCTCAAGGCGGCGAGCGAGCTCAGCCAGGTCTGGGTCTGCAGCGCCAGATGAAGTGCCAGCGGGCCGGGGGCCGGCACCGTTTCCTGAAGGGTTGTGGGAAGGTCCGTTACCATCACTGCCGCCTTGGTCGTTGCCGTTGGTGTTGCCTGCATTTCGGGCGTTTGTGGTCATGGCCGCGAAGGCCTGGGCGCCCGAATTCATCAATTCCATAGTTTGGGCCATGATTTCCGCAGTTTGCGGGTCCTTGGAAACGCCGCCCAACTGATCCTGCCAAAGGTCCAAATATTGCTTGGCCAGGGCCTGTAAATCGGGGGGCTCCGCCATGTTGGTTTTTATCCTTTCCGTCTCCGGCCCGTTTTCAATCACCGGGGCAGTATAGCGTCGGTTGCACGCACGGGGAACATATCATTGCAGTGCAGCATCTTCCGCGCTAGGGTCCAGCGTTCCTTAAAAATTTATGAGAATCCTTTTACGATGAGTGACGATACCGGGGCAGAAACGCCCCCCATAACAATCAAAAAGTACGCTAATCGGCGCCTCTATAACACGGCGACCAGCAGCTACGTCACCCTCGATTACCTGGCGCAGATGGTTAAGGATGGGACGGAATTCGTCGTCTTTGATGCCAAGTCCGGCGAAGACATCACGCGCCAAGTGCTAACCCATATTATCGTAGAGGAAGAAGGCAAAGGGCCAAACCTTCTGCCCATCGGGTTTTTGCGTCACCTGATCAGTTTCTATGGCGACAGCCTGGAATCGGTAGTTCCCAGTTACCTGGACTCTTCCATGAAGGCGTTTGCGCGCAACCAGGAACAGATGCGCGATTATGTGCAAGGCTCGTTGGGTGGCCTTGATCCGATGAGGCAATTCGAAGAAATGGGTAAAAAGAACGTCGCGCTGTTTGAAGAGGGCATGAAAATGTTCATGCCGTTTCTTCCCGGTGGGGCCGGTAATATGAACGCCGGTGAAGATGTCGGTGAAAAGACGACGACAAAAGGCCGCGGTAAAGAAGCCGATGCGACGACAACAAGCGAAGATGGCCAGATGGACGATCTTCGCGCCCAACTCGAACAAATGCAGCGCCAAATCAACAAACTGACCGGCGGCAAGAAATAAGCCCGTCGCCGGGCTGGCCGGTTATTTCAGTCCAGTTCTCTTAATACCCGAAATCCCAACCAGTAACTTTTTACATTGGGCGGGTTCTTGGCCCGGTAAGCCGACCGGGCGACCTTTGAATAATAATAGAACGACCCGCCCCGGATGACCCGGTAACGGCAATTGCCCTCGGTCCGGGCCGTGCCGTCGCCCGGCGCATTTTTGTGGGACTTGTTCCAGCAATCCTCGACCCATTCAAAAACATTGGCGGCAGTATCATACAGGCCGAAACGATTGGGTGGGAACGAACCGACCGGGGCCGAGCCATGCAGTTTATCCCCGCCATCGCTCCAGGGGCTTTTACAGTCTTTGCAGTTGGCCTTGTTACTATCGACCTTTGGCCCCCACCACCACGCAGTGGTGGACCCGGCGCGGTTGGCGTACTCCCATTCCGCTTCGGACGGCAATCGATAGCGGTGCCCGGTTTTTTTGCTGATCCACGAGAGGTACCGTTTGACGTCAAAATAGGTGACGTTGATGACCGGGCGGCCTTTTCTGCCCCATTTATGATCGTCAGGCTTATTATTGCAGGCTTCGGCGTCGACGCAGGCTTGCCACTCCGAAAACTTGACCTCGAAACGGCCCATGGCGAATGGCTTGGCGATATTGACCCGGTGCGCCGGGTTGCTTTTTTTGCTGGTACCCCCCAACCCCATGATGAAAATACCCGCTGGCACCACGACCACTTCGGGGCATTCCGCGCAGTCTTGAATTACCTGGCCGGGCTCGTATGCAGGCCGCGAAGATTTGGGCTCCGGCGCGGACGTTACCTGAGGTGCTTTGGAAAAAGCATCACCGGGCAAGATTGCCGCAGCCAGGGCCAAACCAAAAACAAATATCCTTAACCTTGATGTCGGGCAAAATCGGTTCATGTGTTTGTTCGTTCCGGTCCTGTTAGGGGGTAATTATAGGCTCAAACATCTTGGTTTGGTATATCGCTGCGTTGCAATTGTTGTACGGCCCACCGCGCAGCACCCGCGACCAGCGGTGAAGCATCTTCGGTCAGTGACCGGGCGCCCGGCAAAAGGCGTTCGTCGCCGGAATTGCCGATGGCGATTAATACGTTGCGCACGAAGCGGTCGCGCCCGGTGCGTTTGATGGGTGACCCCGAAAAGAATTTTCGGAATTCGGCATCGTCCAACGCTGCAAGGTCGCCCAGACGCGGCATGGCGAATTCGGCGCGCGGCAGGAATGCCTCAATCAAAGTCGGGCGCTGGTATTTGGTCCAGGGGCAGGCGGCCAGACAATCATCACATCCATATATGCGATTACCCATGCTTGCCATCAAATCCGGTGCGATGGGGTCTTTGTGTTCAATGGTTAAATAGGACACGCAACGCCGGGGGTCGATGCGGTATGGATCGGCCAGGGCGTCTGTCGGGCAGGCCTGGATACAACGGTCGCAGCTGCCGCAGTGGTCCGTTTCGGGTCGGTCCGGGGGCAGGTCGAGGGTGGTGAAAATTTCCGCCAGAAACAGCCACGACCCAAACTCCCGGCTGACAAGATTGGTATGCTTGCCCTGCCATCCGACTCCGGCCCGTTGGGCCAAAGGTTTTTCCATTATCGGCGCGGTATCGACGAAGACCTTGACGTCGCAGCTGTGCGTTTCGGCCAACCAGCGGGCCAGCTGTTTCATTTTCTTCTTCAGAATATCGTGATAATCGCGCCCCCGGGCATAGACGCTGATGGCGCCCCGGTCTTGGGGAATTTCGCCTGTCCCCGAAGCGGACCCGTAATTTGCACCCAACACGATGATGGTCTTGGCGTCCGGCATCAGGGCTTTGGGATTCCCGCGCCGGCCATCGGCGTTGTCCAGCCAGGCCATATCTCCGTGGCGTCCGTCCTTGAGAAACCGGGACAATGCCTGGGCGTCGGCAGGATCGGCGTCGGCGGTCGTGAACCGGGCAACATCAAACCCCAGGTCCTGCGCGCGGCCGCGTATGATTGTCTTGAGATCGTTTATGGCATGGTCAGACATGGTCTCGCCAGAGGCTCCCAGCTATGATATGCACCCCGATTGCGGCGACCGAAACAGGTGGCTGCCCCGGATGTAAGGTGCCACGTAATGCGGTTTCAATACACATTTCTCTATATCGCCCTGATCGTTGCAGTGAATTACGGTTTTACGGTGACGCCATTGGTCGCGCTGCCCGGTGGTGAAAAATGGCCGCCTCTATCGCTTGTCGTTGGTTTTATTTTTGTTGCCCGGGATTTAGCCCAGCGGGAAATCGGTCATCGGGTCATCATCGCCATGTTGGTGGCAGGTGGGCTCAGCTATGTAATGGCGGACCCTTTTATTGCCGCGGCATCGCTGGCCGCTTTCCTGATAAGTGAATTTGCCGATTGGGCTGTGTACAGCTTTACCGGACGCCCGTTTGCTCAGCGGGTGCTGTTGTCGAGTGCCCTTGGCACCCCTCTCGACAGCGTTGTTTTTCTGGCCATGATCGGGCACTTGTCGCTGACCGGGGTCTTGGCCATGACCGCCAGCAAGATGCTTGGCGCCTTGGCCGTTTGGTGGATGTTGCGCCACCGCGGCACCCCGCCGTTGGCGCAAACCAGCTAAAGAGACTTTGTCGTGACGGTGACCAACCATGGTAGATAAACGCAAAGCCGTAGTTCTGTTGAGCGGCGGGCTTGATTCGGCAACCTGTCTCGCTATTGCCAGGGCGCAAGGCTTCGAGAGCCACGCTTTGACGTTTCAGTATGGGCAACGCCACCGCGCCGAAATTGCAGCGGCCCGAAAAATTGCCGGAATTTATGCCGCCGCTGGTCACGATTTTTTCGATATCGACCTGGCCCAGTTCGGGGGTTCGGCGTTGACCGGGGATTGCGACGTGCCCATGGACCGCAGCGAAGCCGACATCGCCAGCGGAATCCCCGTAACCTACGTGCCGGCCCGCAACACCGTGTTTTTGGCAATAGCGCTGGCGCGGGCGGAGACCCTTGGCGCTACGGATATTTTTATTGGCGTCAATGCGCTTGATTATTCGGGCTATCCCGACTGCCGACCGGAATACATTGCCGCCTTCCAGACCATGGCCAATCTGGCGACAAAATCCGGCTCTGAGGGGGCGGGCTTGGTCCTTCATGCGCCGCTGCAGGAAATGACCAAGGCCGAAATTATTCGCAAGGGCGTTTCTTTGGCCGTCGATTATTCCCTGACCATGAGTTGCTACGATCCGGTGCCGGGGGCGGGCAGCGAGACTTTCGCCCACTGCGGTCATTGCGATGCCTGTCAGTTACGAAAAAAGGGTTTTGCCGAGGCAGGCATTGACGATCCGACGGTTTATTCCGAGCGTTCTTGATCGGGGTCAATGCGCATCCTCGCCGGGGTCTTTAGTATTCATACTCGGGATTATGTTTGCGGGGGTTGGCCGTATTTTCTGTCGACCGGAAGATAGGGTTCCGGGTCCCGCGTGCGGTAAAAATTGGAGGTAGCTATGGAATTTCATGTTTTCCAGTGCGTGACCGACAAGGATTTTTTTGTGGTCACCGATGAAGCCCACCTGGAGGTTTTGAATGACCCGAATATTTCTCCAACGCCCGATGATAAATTGGAAAAAGTCGGCGTGTTCGGCGAAATGGGCAAGGAAAGAGCCGCTTTCGATGAGGAATTTGCCAAGCGTTCGATTGAATCTCAAGGCTATTACCGGTTTCATTCGAAAGCCTTAGACCCCTTGGGCGAGGCTCCGATAGGAATGCCGGGCTGAGGGTTTAATTATCCGCGGCCGCTGTAAGGCGGAACCCCCTGTTCGGGAATCCACAGACCCTTTGGCGCTTGGCCGGTCTGGTAAAAGACATCGATGGGAATGCCGCCGCGCGGATACCAGTACCCGCCGATGCGGAGCCATTTAGGCTTCGCCGCATCGACCAGCCGGGTGGCAATTTCCAGCGTACAGGATTCGTGAAAAGCGCCGTGGTTGCGGTAGGAACTGAGGAAAATTTTCAGCGACTTGCTTTCAATAATGTCCCGGTCGGGAACATAGTCGATGGCAAGATGGGCGAAGTCGGGCTGCCCCGTGATCGGGCAAAGGGACGTGAATTCCGGGCACGTAAACCGGATCAGGTAGTCTTTATCTGCATGTGGATTGGCGACGGTTTCCAGAACCGCATCGTCCGGTGTTGCGGGTATGGACGTATCGGCCCCCAATTGTGTCAGGCCTCTCGCGGCCAACATGGGAGTGGTGGCGCCCCCGGTGCCATCGCGAAGCCACGGCAGGCTGACTCCCAGGGCTTTTGCCAACCGGGGAAGGCTGTCGCCTCGGGGCTGATCGACTTTACCGGCGAGGTACTTGTTCAGGCTGTCGTACTGGATGCCTGAGCGCCGCGCCAGTTCGGCTTTGCTCCAGCCGGATTCAAGAAAGGATTTGTTCAAACGTTTTTCCCAGGTAGACATAATTACCTCCATTTATTGGAATTTAATTACAATAACTCTGAAATAAAATCTTGTCAATTCCAATTTTATGGAGAAATTTCCAATTATTCTGCTGTTAGGGTGTGTTGTTCCGCCTCAAACGTGGCGGCGAAAGAATCTAGACTGCCTTCGTTAATGGCCCTGCGCATTCCCGCCATCAGGTCCTGGTAATAGTGCAGGTTGTGCCATGTCAGCAACACGGCGCCCAAGATTTCCTTCGCCATAACCAAATGATGCAGGTAGGCGCGGCTGTAATTTGTACACGCCGGGCAACCACACTCTGGGTCCAGGGGGTCGAGGTCTTCCTTGTGGCGTGCGTTGCGCAGGTTTAATGCCCCGTGGCGGGTAAAGGCCTGATTGGTGCGCCCCGAACGGGTCGGCAGGACACAATCGAACATGTCGATGCCGCGCAGTACGCCGCCGACCAGATCGGCCGGTTTGCCGACACCCATCAAATAGCGGGGACGGTCTTGCGGCAGGTGCCCGACGACGCCGTCGAGAACCCGGAACATCTCTTCCTGGCCCTCGCCGACGGAAAGACCGCCGATGGCATAGCCGTCAAAGCCGATATTTTTGAGGGCCTCGGCCGATTCGACGCGCAGGTCATCATGTAGTCCGCCCTGAACAATGCCGAACAACCCATAACCGCCGCGTTCCTCGTACGCCGCCTTGCAACGCTCGGCCCAGCGCATGGAAAACTGCATGGACAGGGCAACCGCGTCCTTGTCGGCGTCCAGGGACGTGCATTCGTCCAGCACCATGGTTATGTCGGAACCCAACATGTGCTGAATTTCGATGGCCCGTTCCGGGCTCAAAAGATGCACGGAACCATCCAGATGGGACCGGAACTCAACCCCGTTTTCATCCATCTTCCTGAGGTCGGCCAGCGACCACACCTGATAGCCGCCGGAATCGGTCAATATCGGCCCCGGCCAGTTCATGAAGGAATGCAGGCCGCCAAGCCTCTCGATGCGTTCAGGGCCGGGACGCAACATCAGATGGTAGGTGTTGGACAGGATACATTGCGCGCCGGTCCCGGCCACGGCCTCGGGCGTCATCGCCTTGACCGTTGCCGCTGTTCCGACTGGCATGAAGGCCGGGGTCTCGATGACCCCGTGCGCCGTCGTCAAGCGCCCGGTCCGCGCTGTATTGTCTGTCTTTAAAACATCAAAAGTCAGGCCCGTCATGGTGCGTCGGCCCTTTCCAGCCAGCAGGCGTCGCCGTACGAATAAAAACGGTACCCGGCGGCAATGGCGTGGGCGTATGCGGTTGTCATGGTGTCGAGCCCTGAGAAGGCGGAGACCAGCATAAACAGCGTCGAACTTGGCAGGTGAAAATTGGTGAGCAAGGCATCGACAACTTTAAACCGATAACCGGGTGTAATAAAAATATCCGTTTCGCTGGAAAAGGGCCGCACGGTTCCGTCCTCGGTTGCCGCCGATTCCAATAGACGCAGCGCCGTGGTTCCGATGGCGATAACGCGCCCTGAACGGTTCCTGGCGGCATTGATGGCGTCGGCGGTTGTGGTTGTGATCTCGCCCCATTCGGAATGCATAATGTGATCGCGGGTGTCTTCAACCTTGACCGGAAGAAACGTGCCTGCCCCTACATGCAGGGTCAATTGCTCAATCCGACCGCCGGCCATTTCAACGGCTTTTTTTAGCGCGGGCGTAAAGTGCAGCCCCGCCGTCGGCGCGGCCACGGCGCCGGGGGTCTCGGCAAACATGGTCTGATAGGTTTGTCGGTCCGCCGCATCGCCGGTTGCGTTCCGTTTAATATAGGGCGGCAGGGGCATGGCTCCGTGTATGTCCAAGGCCGCCATCAAATCAGTATCAGACATGGCGAAGGCCAAACTGATTTGGCCGTCCTGGCCCTTGCCGGCGACCACGCAGGAAAAACCGGTGGCAAAAGTGATCCGGTCGCCTGGGTGTAATTTTCGCGCCGGGCGGGCAAGGGCCTGCCAGGTGCCTGGTGCCTCGGGTTTTAACAATGTCACCTGAATCTTGGTGCCGCTGTCCTTTTTTCCGGTCAGGCGTACAGGGATGACTCGGGTATTGTTGACCACCAAGACATCGCCGGGGCGGATAAACTGGGGCAGGTCGGCGATGTTCAGGTCTTTGAGACCTGCCCCGACCGCCAACAGCCGTGACGAATCCCTCGGCGAGGCGGGGCTTTGGGCGATCAGGTGGGGCGGTAGATCAAAATCGAAGGCGGAAACCCGCATGATGGTTGGTATCCTGGTCCGCCGCGTTGGGACAGACGGAACGTGTTTTATTGTTCGCCGAACAGAAGTTGTATTCGCGCTCGTTCGGCGGATTCTATGTGGGCGCGGGCTGCCCGTTCGGCGGCGTCAGAATCATGTTTTTTGATCGCGTCGGCGATGGAGACATGTTGGGCACGCGCCGTGGTTGCCCGTCCGCTCACTTCGTAGGTTGTCGATTTCAACAGCGCCAGTGAATCGCCAAGCGCATTCAGCGCCTTTAGCAGGTAGCGATTGTGGCCAGCGCCGTACAGGGCCTGATGGAACTGGCGGTTTAAATCGGCATGGCGCAAGGAATCACCGTCTCCGGTATTGTCCTGGTCCAGCAAATCAAACAAAAGGTCAATTTCAGCCTTACTGGCATGTTGGGCGGCGAGTGCGGCGGCGGTGCCTTCCAGGGCGCGGCGCATGGCGTAAAGCTCAACCACCTGGTTGCGGTCCAGTTCGGCAACCTGGGCGCCGCGCCAAGGGGTCAGAATCAGCAAGCCATCCGCTTGAAGCCGGCCAAAGGCTTCGCGAACCGGGGTGCGGCTAACATCAAGCCGTTCCGCAACTTCGGCCTCGCGAATTCGGCTGCCGGGCGGGTATTGTCCTTCCCGAATGGCGTCGCGTAGCCAGACTTGCACGAATTCCCCCAAGGAGGTATCTGCACCCTTCCTTATAGTCGAGGGGTTGGCGGTACTTTTAGCCATACTCGTTCCAATCGTAATTCGCTTCCGTTTTAAGGCGGCAGCCTGATTGTATTAATTACGTGCAATTGTATACAATGGCGAGATAGGGGGAGCCAGCCAATTTCTGTTTCGAAAAATGATTTGTCTTCACTCGGCGCTGTTGAGGCCCGGACCGGACTTGAGAGAGGAGACTTCTCGGCTGAGGAATTGACGCGGGCGTGTTTGGCGCGGATTGCCTCAAAGGAAGATACGGTTGGCGCCTGGGCCTATTTGAAGGTTGACCAAGCACTCGATCAAGCCCGTGCGCTGGATATTAAAAAACAGTCGGGTGAGGCGCTGGCGCCGTTGCACGGCATTCCCGT
Source organism: Rhodospirillales bacterium (assembly GCA_013204265.1). Classification (GTDB taxonomy): domain Bacteria; phylum Pseudomonadota; class Alphaproteobacteria; order Rhodospirillales; family Casp-alpha2; genus Casp-alpha2. The sequence continues at coordinate 3,917 of JABMOG010000265.1, read as the reverse complement.
CGGCATCAAGGACATCATCGACACCAACGATATGCCGACGGAATGCGGCTCAGCCATGTATGCCGGGCGTCGTCCGCTCGAAGATTCCATGGTCGCGGCATTGTTGCGTCAAGCCGGTGCGGTCATCCTGGGCAAGACCGTGACCACGGAAATGGCCCTGTCCGCGCCCGGCAAAACCACCAATCCGCACGATTCGAAAAGAACACCCGGAGGGTCGTCGTCGGGGTCGGCGGCGGCGATTGCCGATCATATGGTGCCATTGGCCGTTGGCTCGCAGACCGGCGGGTCGATGATACGCCCGGCGTCTTTTTGTGGTGTGTTCGGCTATAAGCCGACATTTGGTTCGATTTCGAGGCGCGGTGTAAGCCTGCTGGCGCGCAGGTTGGATCATATCGGCGTTTACGGGCGCTGCGTGGAAGACTTGGCGCTGATCGGCGATACCCTGATGGTTCCTGATCCGGGTGATTGGGACATGGTGGCAAAACCGGGACAAGGTCTGGTGTCTGCGTTGTCCGAGCAATCACCCGCGTCTCCCCGATTTGCTTTTATCCGTGGGCCGGTCTGGGACCAGGCGGACCCCGACATGGCTGCCGCGTTCGAAGATTTCATAAAGGGCCTTGGCGGGGCAGTCGCGGAGGTCGAATTGGAAGGCATTTTTGCCGATATCGTTGAATGTCACGCCTTGATTATGAATGCCAATCTGGTGGTATCGCTGGGCGAAGCGACGGAGAAACACCCTGACAAATTTCGCCAGGTAACACGCGAACGGGTCGACAGGGGGCGGTCTATTCCGGCGGCAGCTTATATTGAGGCACTCGCCCTGGCCGATGTTCAGACCCAAATTCTGGACCGTCTGTTCGATCATTATGACGCCATTCTGACGCCGGCGGCACGGGGTGTTGCCCCGCTTGGCCTGGAAACCACTGGCAGCGCCATTTTCAACGGCATGTGGACGTTGATGGGGGTGCCGGCGGTCTCGGTGCCGGTGCTAACCGGAACCAGCGCCATGCCCATCGGTGTCCAGGTCGTCGGCCGGCGCGGTGGCGACGGCGCGGTCTTGAAGGCGGCACAGTGGCTGTGGAAACGGTTTGTCAGCCAATAGCAAAGGGCGGCCTTGAAGCGTCCGACAACAATCCCTAATTTACTTCCTAATCGGCATCCGGTGCGTCGGATTGCTTAAAAAAAGTTATGGGAGAAGGAAAACCAATGGCCCCCGAAGGTGATTTGAAAGTCCTACTGGACGAACCGGAAATCCAGGTACCGTGGTACAAGGCCCTGATGAAAAATGCGCGCAGGCACCCGTTGGGGACGTTCGGCGCCATTATTGTCATTGTCATGTTCACCATGTCCATGTTTGCTGAAGTGTTCACGTCTTATGACCCTGTATTGAATTCCTTCGAGCATATGCTGACCCCGCCCGGTGATGTTTTTTACCTGGGCACCGACCAGTTCGGCCGCGACGTGTTGACCCGGATAATCTATGGTGCGCGAACGGCATTGTTTGTCGGTCTGACGGCGGCGTTTTTCGGCTCCGTCCTCGGTTTGGTCCTGGGCGTTGCCAGTGCCTATTTCGGCGGCCGGTTCGACCTGATTTTACAGCGCGTGATGGACGTCTTCATGGCCTTTCCGTTGATTATCCTGGCGCTGGCCATCGTCGCCACTCTGGGGCCAGGCACCCAGAATGTCATTATCGCTATCACCATTCCGTTCATCCCGCAATGTGCGCGGGTGGTGCGCTCGAACGCGCTGGCGATCCGCGAGATTCCTTATGTCGATGCAGCCCGTGCGCTCGGCTTCAGCCATTCCCGGATCATCCTGCGCCACATGATGCCGAACGTAATGGCGCCGTTTCTGATCATGGCCTCGACCTTCGTCGGCCACGCCATTCTGCTGGAGGCCTCGCTCAGCTACTTAGGATTGGGCGTCCAGGAACCGACGCCAGCCTGGGGCCTGATGTTGCAGGGCGGCGCCGAGGAATACGCCGAAAGCGCGCCGTGGATGGCGATCTGGCCCGGCGTTGCCATCAGCCTCGCGGTGTTCGGCTTCAACCTGTTCGGCGACGCCCTTCGCGATATCCTCGACCCCAAACTGCGGTCGCGCTAGTTTATTTTACGCAAATGCGTCGTCGCGGATGATTCCATCCGCTCGGGATTTGCTCTAGCCGGTAGCGGCCTGGCGGGACTCGCGTTTGCGGTCGTTCGGGTTCAGCGAGCGTTTGCGCAGGCGAATGAAGTGGGGTGTAACCTCGACCAGTTCATCGTCCTGAATATAGGCGATGGTCTGTTCCAGCGACATCTGCCGGATCGGCGTCAGGCGCACCGCGTCGTCGGTGCCGGACGCCCGCACATTGGTCAGCTGCTTGCCCTTCATGGGGTTTACTTCGAGGTCGTTGCCGCGGCTGTTCTCGCCGATCACCATGCCCTCGTAAACGGCGACGCCGGCTTCGATAAACATCGCACCCCGGTCTTCCAGGTTCATCAGCGCATAGGCGACGCTTTTGCCGCCGGCGTTGGAAATCAGCACCCCGTTGTTGCGACCGGCAATGGGCCCGGCGTGGGGGCCGTATTCGCGGTACATCCGGTTGATAACGCCGGTGCCGCGCGTTTCGGTCATGAATTCCCCGTGATAGCCGATCAGCCCGCGCGACGGAGCAACGAACCGAAGGCGCACCTTGCCGCCCCCGGACGGGCTCATTTCTTCCATCCGGCCTTTACGTTTCGAGATAGCTTCGACCACGGCGCCGGAAAATTCTTCATCGACATCGACCAGCACGTCTTCAAAAGGCTCCAGCGTCTTGCCGGTCTCATCATCCTTGCGGGTCAGCACACGAGGCCGGCTGATCGACAGCTCAAACCCTTCGCGGCGCATGGTTTCGATCAAAACGCCCAACTGTAACTCACCCCGGCCGGCGACTTCGAAACCGTTGCCGTCTTCGTTCTCGGTAATGCGGATAGCGACATTGCCTTCGGCTTCGTCTATCAGCCGCGCCCGGATGACGCGCGACGTTACCTTGGATCCATCAAGCCCGGCCATCGGTGAATCGTTGATCGAAAACACCATCGCCAGGGTCGGCGGATCAATCGGCGCGGACGGGATCGGTTCCGTGACAGTAAGATCGCACAGCGTATCGGCGACGGTCGCGGTCGGGAAACCGGCGATTGAAACAATGTCGCCGGCGCGCGCCGTTTTGACATCGACGCGGTCCAGCCCGCGAAATTCCTGCACCTTGCTGACGCGCGTCTGCTCAATTTTGCCGCCCGTGCCCAGGGCCTGGATGGTGTCGTTAGCCGACAACGTGCCCGACGCAATGCGCCCGGTCAGCACCCGACCGAGATAGGGGTCGCTTTCGAGCGTCGTCACCAGCATGCGGAAGGGGCCATCGGCATCGACCGTGGGGGCGGGCACACATTCTATCACCTTGTCGAACAGACAAGACATGTCGCCGCCGCGCGTTTCGGAATCCTCGCTTGCCCAACCCTGCTTGGCCGACGCAAACAGTGTCGGAAAATCCAATTGTTCTTCGTTGGCGTCGAGGATGGCGAACAGGTCGAAGACCTCGTCATGGACCGCGTCGGGCCGGGCGTCGGGCTTGTCGATCTTGTTGACGATGACGATCGGCTTGAGGCCGAGTTTCAAGGCCTTCTGGGTGACGAACTTGGTCTGCGGCATCGGCCCTTCGGAGGCATCGACCAACAGCAACACGCCGTCAACCATGCCCAAAATGCGTTCCACCTCGCCGCCGAAATCGGCGTGACCGGGCGTGTCGACTATATTGATCTACGTGCCGTTCCACACCACCGATGTACATTTGGCGAGAATAGTGATGCCGCGTTCGCGTTCCAAATCGTTGGAGTCCATGGCGCGCTCTTGCATGCGCGCGTTGGAGCGCACACTGCCGCTCTGCTTCAAAAGGTTGT
>JABMOG010000030.1 GCA_013204265.1 Rhodospirillales bacterium | reverse complement strand
GGACGTAATCGTGCATGCGCCGGAGAATAGTATCCATCACGGCTTCTTCTGAATACCCACGGGTCTGGGTGTCGCGGTGGATTTTCTGAATCCATTCCAGGTTGATGACCGGCACGACGCCGATTTTCAGATCGACATGTGCGGCCATATTGATATCGCCCGCGACGACGCAGCCATGCAGGCCCTCGTAAAACAGAAGGTCGGTGCCAGGCTCCAGGTCCTGCCAGGGGGTGAATTCGCCCGGCTCAAGGCCGAGGTCGGCATAGGGTTCGGCTTCTTCGTGATTGTGCAGGTACAGCCGCCATTTTCCGGTGCCGTCTTCGCCGTACTTGCGGTAGGTCTCCTGCAACTCCGGGAACAGGTTGGCCTCGCCGCCGAAGTGGGAAAAATTGACGTGCCCATTTTCCAGATGGCGCGCCATGGTTTCCTTCATTTCGGTTCGGTTATACCGGTGATAGCTGTCGCCTTCGATGACCGCTGCGGTGATGCCTTCGCGGTGGAACATGTGCTCGAAAGCCACCTTCACGGAACTCGTCCCCGCCCCGGACGATCCGGTGACGGCGATGATCGGGTGTTTTTTCGACATTATTAAGCCCTTTTTGCAGTTACGTCTTTCCTGTTGGGCTGTTTCCTGTTCCCCGTTTCGGGTCGTGGGCTTTTATCCGGCCACCGTGCTGATTGTTTCAGCTTGAGGTGTGTTTCCGAAAAACCCTATTTCCCGGCATACTAACTAATCGGTTTCGTATGAGAAAGCGTAAAGACCGCGACCACCAAACTATGTGGTCCGGGCTTTTATCATTGGAACAGCACAGGTACCTTGGGGGATCATCAAAAGGGGGCACATAAAATTATGAAAACCAAGGTTATGCAAATCCACCAACACGGCGGTCCAGAAGTTCTGTCATGGGACGATGTCGACCTGCCGTCTCCTGGCCCCGGTGAGGCGTTGATCCGCCACACGGCGATTGGCTTTAATTTTGTCGATACGTATCACCGGTCCGGGCAGTTGGGCCACAAGGTTAGTTTCCCGTTGGTTCTGGGGTCTCAGGGCGCTGGCATGGTCGAGGCCATTGGCGCCGACGTGGAAGGTTTGAAGATTGGCGACCGCGTGACCTACGCCAATCTTCTGGGGGCCTATGCGGAGGCCCGCATCGTGCCCACCAACCGCATGATCAAAACACCCGACGATATTTCCGACGATCTGGCGGCGGCCGCGTTCCTGCGTACCCTGACCGCGCATTACCTGCTGACGCGCCTGTATCCGGTGCAGCCTGGCGAGACCATTCTGGTCCATGCCGCCGCCGGTGGTACCGGGCTTATCCTGTGCCAATGGGCCAAGGCGTTGGGCGCGGTGGTTATCGGCACGGTCAGCACCGACGCCAAGGCCGAGATTGCCCGGGCCGCAGGATGTTCCCACCCGATCGTCTATACCCGCGAACATTTTGTCGATGAGGTGATGGAGATCACCAAAAACGAAGGCGTGCCGGTGGTTTATGATTCCGTCGGCCATGACACCTTCATGGGCTCGCTGGATTGTCTCAAACCCATGGGCATGGGCATCAATTTCGGCACCGCGTCGGGCCAGGTGGAACCGTTCCCGATGCAGCACCTGCACAAAAAGTCGCTGATTGTTACGCGCCCGACGCTGGCGACTTATATTGCCAAACGCGAAGACTATGAGGTCGCTTCGGAGGAGGTTTTTCGTGTCCTGCGCGACGGCACGGTCAAGGTCGATATCACTCGCCGTTTCGCTCTCAAGGACGCGGCGCAAGCCCACCAGGCTATCGAGAGCCGCGAGACCACGGGGACGATGATTCTGGTGCCTTAGTTTTTTTGTCCGCAAATGCGTCGTCGCGGATGAAATCATCCGCTCGGGATTTGCTCTAGGTATTAACGGCTTCCAGCGTGCAGCGCTGGATGGCGCGCTCGGCGATCATGTCCTGGCTGGCGGCGTTGTATTTCTGGTAGTGGGGGGTTTCGCGGTGATCTTCCAGCCCCTGTGCATCGGTATAAACCTCGTAGAAGAAAAAGGTGTCCGGGTCGGTTTCGTCGGTCAGCACCTGGAACTGTTGACAGGCGGGCTCGTCACGCACCGCGGCCTCGGCGTTTTCCAAAATCAGCGCACTAAAGGCTTCGGCATTGCCGGGCTTCAATTTGATGGTGACGAAAATGGCGAATTGGCTCACGGTGGTGGCTCCCCTAAATAGTTTTTGCGTTGGGTAATTGCGGCCCACCTTAGGGTGTCTTATGGTTAGCCGCAAATATCCAAGACAATAATGGCAGGGGTAAAAAACATGGCTTCAAACGGCGACATTATCCGCACGGCGGACATCTGCGACGATTTTGGGGACGAGGTGCAGGTGTGCGAAATTCCGTTCCTTGATTACGCCAAACGCAACCATTTCCACGGCCAGGTAGTGACGTTCTCTACCTTCGAGGACAACAAGACCGTGCGTGGCTTGTTGGCCGAAGGGGGACAGGGCAAGGTTCTGGTCGTCGATGGCCGGGGGTCGCGCCGACGCGCCCTGTGCGGCGGCAACATCGCCGGGGAAGCTTGCGGGCACGGCTGGGAGGGGCTGGTCTATAACGGCTGCATCCGTGACCAGCACGAATTCGTTGATTTGGATTTCGGCGTAAAAGCCATTGGCACGACGCCCATGCGCCCGCGTGTTGACGGTATCGCCAAGACCGGTGTGACACTGTATTTCGGCGGTATCGTCATCAACGACGGTGATTATCTGTATGCTGACGCCGACGGCGTTATCGTCGCGCCGCGCAAGCTGCACGACTAAGCGTGGGCCGATTGTGATGACGAAAAGGCCAAGCGATTTCGCCACCCTGCATCAGATCGTCAAGGCGGCGCGCGAAAACTTAAATGACAACGCCTGGGATTATGTGGTCGGCGGCGCCGACACGGAAACGACCATTAAACGCAATCGCCATGCGCTGGATACACTGGCGTTCCGGCCGCGGGTGTTGAACGATGTTACCGATCTGGATATTTCGGCAACCCTGTTTGGTCGCAAACTTCGTATTCCGGTCGTGCTGGCGCCGATCGGCTCGTTGCAGGACCTGCATCCCGACGGTGGAATTGGGACGGCAAAAGCGGCGGCCGAATTCGGCACCATTTCGTTTCTGTCGTCGGTGTGCAAACCGGGACTGGAGGCCGTTGCCGACGCCGCGCCCGGTGAAAACAGGATTTTCCAGCTGTATGTGCGCGGCGACGACGCCTGGGTCGATGATTTTGCCCGCCGCGCCATCGCCGGAAAATACACGGCGTTTTGCATGACGGTTGATCTCGACCATTACGGGCGGCGCGAACGCGATATTGCCAAGGGGCACCTGTCGACGTCGCGGCGCACCATGGCCGATAATGAAGACTTTCAAAAAAGCCTGAACTGGGACCACGTCAAACGGTTCAAGGACACCCACGATATTCCCTTGATCTTGAAAGGTATCGCCACCGCCGAGGACGCGGGCCGGGCGGTTGAACTGGGCGTTGATGGAATTTATGTTTCCAACCACGGCGGGCGGCAACTCGACCACGGCCGTGGCGGCATAGATGTCTTGCCGGAGGTCGTCGATGTGGTCGGCGGCAAAGCCCAGATCATTGTCGACGGCGGTTTCATGCGCGGAACGGACGTGGTCAAGGCGATGGCGCTCGGTGCCGATGCCGTCGCCATCGGGCGGCTGGAGGCCTTTGGCATGGGGGCCGCTGGCCAAGCGGGCGTGGTTCGTGTGCTGGAACTCCTGGAAACGGAAATCCGTATTTGTCTGGGCTTGTTGGGCGTCACCGGGTACGACGGCCTGGACAAAAGCTACCTGCACCGGGACGTATCGATGACGCCTGCGCATGTACTAAGCGCGTTTCCGCTGCTCGAAGAGGAAGAATACTAGAGCAAATCCCGAGCGGATGGAATCATCCGCGACG
>JABMOG010000264.1 GCA_013204265.1 Rhodospirillales bacterium | reverse complement strand
GGCTCGGGCGGAAAGCGCGTGACCACCCCATCGGTGCGCCCTTGGGCAACATCGGTGGCGATGATGTCGCGGATGAAGTTGCCGGGGCCATCCTCGGAGGTGTCCGTTGGGGTGTCGGTGGTGTTCATGGTGCGCTATTTCGCCTTGCAGGCTGCGTTGATGGATTTCCAGGCGGCGGTGAATCCTTTGAGGGAATAGGTGTCAGTGGTTTTGGTGCCGCGCGACGACGTTCCGCGAACCACCATACCGGCCCCCCGGATCATGGATTTAACCAGGGCGGTGTCGGCTTTCTTGTCCTTGGCGAAGGCATGTCCGATATCGGTGAACAGCCTGAAGCTGTCTGTGCCGATGGTAATGATGGCCTCGGAATCTTTCATGAAGGCATACCCGGCCCGCACACTGACCACACCGAAGCTGTTTTCCGCCGGCCGGTGGGTGATCAACACATAGACCTCACCGCGTGTCTTGTATTTGCCTACGGACGTTTTGGGCTGGCTGCCCAAGTAACAGACGGGCTTGCCGCCATCGGACTCCGTATAGGCTTCCCAATCGCCGAAGGTTCCCAGCAATTTGGCCTCCTGGGCCGTCGCCGGGACAGCAAAAAACGCCACAGCCAGCCAGAAAACGGCGAATGCAACAGGCGCGGCGTGGCGCGGAATAGGGTGGGCTGTGTTCATGACGACATTCATAAAGCGCGGCGGCGCCCTTGCCAACCACTGGGGGCAATGGCATGGATATCCGATGGGCAATAACAATCCGTTAATCGTCGAAGTTACCCGCGGCGACATGATCGAAAGCCGCCACCGGGGGGATTGCGTAGTCGTGGACCGGACTGGTGCGGTCGTTCATGCCTGGGGCGATGGTGAACGGCAGATCTATCCCCGCTCGGCGATCAAGCCGTTGCAGGCGTTGGCGCTGGTTGAGACGGGTGCGGCGGATGCCTATCGGATCAGCGATGCCGAGCTGGCCTTGGCGGCGGCGTCGCACAGCGCCACACAGGGTCATGTCGATGCGGTCGCCGGCTGGCTCGAACGGGTGGGTTTGGCTGAATCCGATCTTGAATGCGCCGGCCACGACCCGATGCACCGGGACGCGGACAAGGCCCTTATTCGCGTCGATCAGACACCAGGGCCGTTGCACAATAACTGCTCGGGCAAGCACGCCGGGTTCCTGACCACGGCGCTGCATATGGGAGAGCCGACTAAGGGGTATCTGGCGGCCAGTCATCCGGTGCAACAACGCCTTCTTGCGATATTGTCCGATATGGGCGGCGTGGATCTATCCGGCACCCCCCGCGGCGTTGATGGCTGTGGTATCCCGGTAATCGGCATGCCGTTGGCGGCGATGGCCGTGGCGCTGGCCCGCATGGCCGACCCGCAAGACCTCGACATTAGGCGCGCCGAGGCGGCAAGGCGGATACTCGCGGCAATGGTGAACCATCCGAACATGGTCGCTGGGCCGGGCCGTTTCGATACCATCGCCATGACGGCGGGCCGGGGGGCCTTCGTGATTAAAACAGGTGCCGAGGGAGTCTACGCCGGAATACTTCCGGGTTTGGGGCTGGGGGTGGCGCTGAAAATCGATGACGGCGCCAAACGCGCGGCGGAAGTCGCGATGGCGGCGGTGCTGAAACACTTGGGCGTTGTCGATGGTGAGGCGGAAACGGCGCTGAAGGATTTTCTCTGCGCGCCGATATTAAACGCCGCCGGAGTGCGCGTCGGCGACATTCGCATGGCGGACGGCTGGGCGGGTTAGGCTGTCTCCGGGTCTTCCAGCGGCGGCGTATCGCGGAATTTTTTCATTTTACCCCGGATGACCGGGTTGCCGAAGGTGTGTTTGGCTAGGGCTTCGGTCGGGCCGCCGGGGCTTATCGGGCGGCGCGGAAATTGGCCTAGGCTGGACACCCGGTCGTACATCAGGATGGCGCCGGCGACGCCGACGTTGACACAAAAGCGAGTCGGTATTTTGACCACGAATTCGCATTTTGCGGTCATTTCAGGGCTTAGGCTTCCCCGTTCCGGTCCCATTACATAGGCGGCTTGCGGCGGGTGGCGGAAGCTCGGCAGCTCGATGGCGTCGTCGGTCAGCTCGACGCCGACCAGGGTGCAGTCATCCGGCAGCACCATCGATGAAATATCCGGGAAGCTGTAAAACGGGACGTGACCCGGCGCATCGGAAGTGTCCGCCCGACCACCCTCGGCGCGCTCATAGTTGGCGTCAACGGTGAACACAAAACCGGCGCCGAAGGCGTGCGCGGTGCGAAACAGACTGCCGACGTTCATCGCCTTGGAAATGCCCTCGACACCGATGGCAAAATAACCGCGCATGGGATTCAAGCTTCCTGCGCCGCGCGCTCTAAGGGTCTTTCCGCGATCGGCATATGTAACAATGCCGCCATGACGCCGAGGATAATTGAGGTAATCCACACCGAATCGTAAGACCCTGCTGTGTCGAAAGCATAGCCGCCCCACCAGATGCCGGTGAAGCTGCCGATCTGGTGGCTGAAGAAAACAATTCCGAACAGGGTCGACATGTAGCGCACGCCGTAAATTTGTGCGACCAGACCACTGGTTAACGGTACCGTCCCCAACCACAACAGGCCCAGGGCCGAGGCAAAAAACAGCGCGCTCATTTCCGTAACCGGCAGGATCAGGAAAATCGCGACGACGATGGACCGCAGGAAATAAAAGGCGGACAGAACGTATTTCTTGGGGTACCTGCCGCCCAGGTAGCCGCAGGAAAATGTGCCGATGATGTTGAACAGCCCGATCAGGGCCAACGCCTTTGCGCCGACGGAGGCGTCGAACCCGGCATCTACAAGGAAGGCCGGAAGATGGACGCCGACGAAAGCGACCTGAAATCCACAGACCAGGAAACCAAAGCACAAGAGCCAAAAGCTCCTGTCCCCTCCGGCCTCGACTACGGCCTGGGACAGTGTCTGTTGCAGTTCGCCTTTGGGTGCGCCGCCGCTTTTGCCGGTCAGGGCGGTGGCCAGGGCCACCATTACCATCGCCAACCCGGCTAAATACAGCAACGACAGCGACCAGCCGAAATTTTCGATCAACCCGAGGCTGACGTGCGCCATATAGAACTGGCCAAAGGAGCCGCCGGCGCTGGCGATGCCGAGCGCCATGCTGCGTTTTTCGGGCGGTGCGCGCCGTGCCACGACGGCCAGCACCACGGCGAACCCGGTCGCCGACTGGCCGAAGCCGATGAACAGGCCGGCGCCGAGGTTAAGATCAAACACCCCCTGGGCACCGGACATGACGTACAGGCCGAGCGCGTAAACGGCGCCGCCGAGGGCGATTACCTTGCCCGAGCCATATTTATCGGCGAGTGCACCGACGAAGGGCGTGAAGACGCCCCACATGATGTTCTGCAACGCCATGGCGAAGGCGAAGCCCTCGCGCCCGATGTGCAAGTCTGTCGTCATGGAAGGGAGGTACAGCCCGAAGGTCGAGCGGATACCCATCGCCAGGCTGCCGACCAGGCCAGCGGCGATGACCGCCAGCCAAAGGCGGCGTTTCGAGAAATTAACCATCAAATAAACGCCTTGCGTTTCGCCCGAGTCGAAGGGCTCGGAAAAAACCCTATGAGGAGACTTTTATATAGGGGACCTCAGGCTGTCCAGAAAGGCTTTTTCGTTTCCGCCCGGATGTCGGTCCGGGTCAGGCCCAGGTCTTGGCGCAAGTGGTACTCCATCCCGGCGAGCTGGGTCCGGGCCTCAGTGCGTTTCTGCCAGACGATGAGGATTTGCAAGGCATGGCCCGGCAAGGACAGGGTTTTGTTCACGGCAAGACGGACAAGCGTGCGTAAGGCTTCTGAAACCGTTTGTTCCGAGTGGCCGGAAAGGGAAGCGGTGTATGTCGTGTCAGTCATGATCGGTGGTCCTTGTTGGCGTCTGGTGATGAAAGAACGCTGGAGATGTACCCGGTAAATAGTCCGGCGACAAACGACAATTTCTAATTATTAACTTAGAAAAAATAATGATATATAATTATATTATCGAAAATAATCATTTGTTCTTAAATAGTTGCTAACTATTGCATTAATTAAACTTTCATAATGAATAAGGTTTCATTATCATGATTTTATGTCAAAAGCCTTGCCATCGCTGAACGGGTTGCGCGCCTTCGAGGCCGCTGCCCGGCATTTGAACTTCACCCGCGCGGCCGAAGAACTGAACGTCACCCAGGCCGCCGTCAGCCACCAGATCAAAGGGCTGGAGGAACGCCTGGGCCAACCCTTGTTTCGCCGCCTGAACCGAAAACTGTTGCTGACCGATGCCGGACAAACCCTGCTGGCGCCGATGAGCCAGGCGCTTGGCCTTATGGTCGAGGCGGTGGCCAGCATCGAAGGCGATGATGCAGCCGGGATGCTGACGGTTTCGACGCTGGGTTCAATTGCGGCCAACTGGCTGGTACCGAGGCTGGGGCGGTTTCGGGCGAGCCATCCGGATATAGAGGTGCGCATCGCCATTTCCGACGATCTGGTGGATTTTTCCGAAGGCGGTGTCGATGTCGCACTGCGCTACGGCATGGGTGATTATCCGGGGTTGCGTGTGGTGCCGATGATGACCGAGGACCTGTTTCCCGTGTGCAGTCCGGGGATGCTGGAAGGCGGCCCACCCCTGAATGAGCCCGCCGACCTTCGTCATTACACATTATTCCATGACAACATGTCCGAAGGCTGGCCGGAGTGGTTTGCCGCCGCCGGTGTCAGCGGCGGTGAATTTACCCACGCTCCGGTCTTTCCTCACTTTCATCTGGTGGTGCGTTCGGCGATTATCGGTGATGGCGTCGGCTTGGGGCGCTCACAATTGGTCGCCGACGATCTGGCGTCGGGGCGATTGGTCAAGCCGTTCGAGATATCGGTGCCGTCGTCCTGGGCCTATTACATCGTTTCCGCACCGGGGTACGCCAATCGGCCCAAGGTCAAAGCTTTCCGCGAATGGGCGCTGGAACAGGCTAAAAATAATTCAGAAAATTAGCCGAGTTCATTCAGGTCGCGGTAGAGGTCAAGCGCCTCGGGGTTGGCCAGCGCCTCTTTGTTTTTAACAGCCCGCCCGTGGACGATGTCGCGCACCGCCAATTCGGTGATCTTGCCCGACTTGGTGCGCG
>JABMOG010000263.1 GCA_013204265.1 Rhodospirillales bacterium | reverse complement strand
GATGTAGACTTCCGGGTGGCCGAAAAACCAGAACAAGTGCTGCCACAGGATCGGGTCGCCGCCACCGGCGACGTTGAAAAATGTGGTGCCGAAATTGCGGTCGGTCAGCAGCATGGTCAGCGCGCCGGCCAGCACCGGGATCGCCAGCAACAGCAAAAACGCCGTTACCAGGATCGACCACACAAATAGCGGCATGCGGTGCATGGTCAACCCTGGTGCGCGCATGTTGAAAATGGTGGTGATTAGATTGATAGCGCCCAAAATCGACGACGCACCGGCCAGATGCAGGCTGAGAATGCCCAGATCAACCCCGGCGCCGGGGTGGAATTCGATACTGGAGAGCGGCGGATATACAGTCCAACCGGTGCCCGGGCCACCTTGCGTAAAGGCCGCCGCCAGCAACAGCACCAAAGCCGCTGCCAACAGCCAGAAGCTGATGTTGTTCATGCGCGGGAACGCCATGTCTGGCGCGCCGATCATCAACGGCACAAACCAGTTGCCGAACCCGCCGATCAACGCCGGCATGACAACGAAAAACACCATGATGAACCCGTGCCCGGTGACCAGCACGTTGTAAAACTGGAAATCCGAAAGCAACTGGATGCCGGGGTCTTGCAGCTCGTAGCGAATCAAAACCGACATGGCGCCGCCGACAACGGCACTGATCATCGAAATCACAAGATACATCGTGCCGATGTCTTTGTGGTTGGTGGAATAAAGCCATCTGCGCCACCCTTTCGGGGTGTGGTCGTGATCGTCGTGCGCTGCCGCGGTGCCGTTAGCCATAGTTGATCCTTCTCAAAAACCTTGTGCGCCTTGCCCTTAACGGGTCGCGGCGGCCGCGTTGACTACCTGAATTGCGCGGCTTTCATTATTCTCGTTGGCGGCAAATTTTTTCTTGGCCATTTTAGTCCAGGCTACAAAATCGGACTTGGAAACGGCCCGGATGTGAATCGGCATGAACCCGTGGTTGACGCCGCACAATTCCGAACACATTCCGTAATAACTGCCTTCTTTGTTGATGCTGACCCACGTCTCATTGGTTCGGCCCGGCGTGGTGTCGAGTTTCAACCCGAGCGACGGGACGGCCCAGTTGTGGATCACGTCGTTAGACGTCAACAACAGGCGAATATTGGTTTGCACCGGCAGCACGACCTCGTTGTCGACGCTCAACAGACGGGGCTGGCCTTTTTTCAGTTCCTCGGTCGGAATGATGACGCTGTCGAATTTAATGTCGCCGTTATCGGGATAGGTATAAGACCAAAACCACTGATTGCCGGTGACTTTCAGGGTCATTTCGGCGTCCTGGATGGCGTCGGCGTAATACAGAAGCTTCAGCGAAGGCACCGCGATGGTGATCAGGATGACAACCGGAACGGCGGTCCAGATGACTTCCAGCAGGGTGTTGTGGGTCGTTTTAGACGGCACCGGGTTGGATTTGGCGTTAAACTTGATGATGATGTAGCCCATGATCGCCAGCACCAATACGACAATCCCGACTTCCATGACAAACAGAAGATTATGGAATTCCACGATCCGTTCCATGGTCGGCGAGGCCGCCTCCTGGAACCACATCTGCCAGGGCTCGGAACGCCCATCGGCCAAAGCCCGGCCGGATTTAAACAACACGCCAAAGACCAGCGCTGACGTAAGATACCCTACAGTTTTATGCATTCAACCGTTCCAATGATGCGAAAAATATTCGGATTTTGAATTTCGGGGTTCCTTTTATCCGCACGATCCCATTCAAACAAGAGCCCCGTGCCAATATATTCAAAAAATATATAGTGTTTGAAAAGGAAAAATTTCCAAAGCGAAAAAAACCTCCTCTTAACCTTGGATTCCTTTGTCTCTTTATCCAAATATAAATACATACTAAGTCTGTGGTTTTTGTAAGTCTAGCCTTTTGCCTGATTGCAACTCCGAGCACCACAGAGTATGAAGCACCGCGTAAATGCATTCGAAAAAACTCTATCGGAGATACCTATGGCCATGAGCAAAAAAACCCTTGCCCTGACCCTCGCTGCTGTAGCGCTGTTCATGTACGCCTCCATTATTTTCAAGCTGTCCTGAATGCTCGAAATCCAGGACTTTCCCCACGTCATTGCCGCCCTTAACGCAGCCTCCGTTGTCGCGCTTAGCTTCGGGTACTTTTTTATTCGTTCCGGCGATAAAACCCGCCATCGCGCCGCAATGGTGACAGCATTGGCGTTGTCCTCTGTATTTTTGGTTTTTTACGTCATTTACAAGGCAAATTCCGGTTTTGCCAAATTCGGCGGCGAAGGCGTAATACGCCCGATTTATTTCACTCTCCTCATTATTCACGTCATCGGCGCCATTACCCTGGTGCCCTTGGTGCCCCGCCTTGTCTTTCTGGCGATCAAGGAGCGTTTCAATGACCACCGCCGAATTGCCCGCTGGACATGGCCGCTGTGGATGTTCGTCGGAATTTCAGGCGTTGTGGTTTACGTCATGACCGTGCACCTTTACCCTTATGTCCCCGTCTGATCCACCGCCCAACAACGGATTCCAACCGGCCCAACCGCAACGCTGGAGCCTGTTCCATGGCTTTGCCCACGCCGTCGATAACCACGCCGCCCACCGGGAACTCCGCGCCTGGGGGCTTCTGGCCATGGCGTCGCTCGGGGTTGCCGGAATTTTTGCCCTGTTACTGGCGTTAAGCCGGGTACCCGGTAGCGAGAAAATATTTCCCTGGCCGGTGCAGTTCTTCGAAAAAGGCCTGGTACTCCACGTCATCCTGTCTTTTGTGGTCTGGTTCCTGAGCATCCTCGGCGCGCTGACCGCCATGGTCACTTATCGGTTATCTGATGGCTGGCCGCGTTGGAAGGGACTGGGCACCATTGCCATCGCCGGGGCGGCCGCCGCCACGGTGTTGCTGTTCGTGCCGGCGTGGATGGACCAGGGCGAGGCCAGCCTCAACAACTACGTGCCGGTAATTATCGACCCGATCTATTACGCCGGGCTGATAGTTCTAGGGCTCAGTCTTCTGGCCGCCGTGGTCCGCATGTTCGTCAACCTGATCGGACGCAAAGGACCGTTGGAGCCGGTGACCCTGTCGGTGGTGGCTGCCGGGCTTGTTTACGTGCTGGCGCTGGCCTGTTTCGCCCTTGCCTGGCTGGAGATCGCCGGCGACCCATCCGTTACCGCAATGACACCGGCGATTAACGAAAACCTGTTCTGGGGCGGCGGTCATGTCCTGCAATTCCTCAACGTCGGGCTGCTGCTTACGGCCTGGTATATCCTGGGCGGAATAACGCTGGGTCGACCGTTGGCCCACCCGACCCTGATGAACTGGGCGGTTTTTCTGCTGTTGGCATCGTCCCTGGCGGGACCGGGCCTGTTTGTCGTGTTCGACGCCTTTTCCGCTGACCAGACTGCGGCCTTCACCAACCTGCAATACCTGTTGGCGCCGCCGACACTGTTGCTTGGCCTTGCCGGGGCCATAACCGTACTCAAGCGCCGGAGCGAAGGCGCCTTGGCGTGGGACGACCCAACCTTCCATTGTCTGGTGCTGTCCGCGCTGGTGTTCGCCACGGGCGGGGTACTAGGCCTTAGCGTGGATGGTGCAGACACCCGTACCCCGGCCCATTATCACGGCGTCATCGGCGGTATCAATCTGGCCTTCATGGGGCTGTTTTTCGGCATGTTCCTGCCATTGCTCGAACGGGGCCTTAAAAAGACAAAGTCCGCCCGGACATCGGTCTGGCTGTATGCCTGGGGACAGGTTTTCCATTCCCTCGGCCTGTTCTGGGCGGGTGGTTACGGCGCACCACGCAAAGTGGCCGGCGCGGACCAGGGAATCGAGGCCCTGGGCGCGGCCTTGGGCCTATATCTGATGGGCGTCGGTGCGCTTATTGCCGTGATCGGCGGGGTAATGTTCATTATCATGGTCACCAAGGCACTGTTGAAGAAATTCTAACGCCCCGCTATAAGGGGAAAATCCTCGGAACCGATAAGGTCTTCCGCGTGCAAAAACAGACAACCTCCGGCGAAGTTATTGACGCCACCGCTGCTCCGCCCCGCGCCGATGCATCGTCCGCGCTGCCGGAGCCGCGATTCCGCATCACCAATTACGCCTTGCTGTTGAAACCCCGCGTCATGTCGCTGGTCGTTTTTACCGCCGCCGTCGGTATGTTTTTGGCACCGGGCGGGTTCACCACCATTGACCCAATAACCGCCGCCATCGCCATATTGTGCATCGCCATCGGTGCCGGCGCGTCGGGTGCCATAAACATGTGGTATGACCGCGATATCGACCAGCACATGCTGCGCACCCGCAACCGGCCACTACCGGCCGGACGGTTGGTGCCTGAAGAAGCCCTGGCGTTCGGCGTTGTTTTGTCGATCGGCTCCGTCGCCGCTATGGCCCATTGGGTCAATGCTATATCGTCCGTGCTGCTGGCGGCGACCATCCTCTATTACGTCTTTATCTATACGGTGTGGCTGAAGCGGCGCACGCCGCACAACATCGTCATCGGCGGTGCGTCCGGTGCCCTGCCGCCAGTAATCGGCTGGGCCGCCGTGACCGGCGACGTCAGCATCGACGCCGTCCTCCTGTTCGCCATTATTCTCCTGTGGACGCCGCCGCACACCTGGGCCTTGGCG
>JABMOG010000262.1 GCA_013204265.1 Rhodospirillales bacterium | reverse complement strand
ACGGGTCGGCCTCGACTATATCCATCTCGGCCAACAGGCGACGACCTTGTCGGGCGGCGAGGCACAGCGGGTTAAACTGGCCAAGGAGCTAAGCCGCCGCGCCACCGGCAAGACGCTCTATATACTGGACGAGCCGACGACGGGGCTGCATTTCGAAGACGTGCGCAAACTTCTCGAAGTCCTGCATGCGCTGGTCGACCATGGCAACACCGTGTGCGTCATCGAACATAACCTCGAAGTCATCAAGACCGCCGACTGGATCATTGACCTCGGCCCCGAAGGCGGCGACAAAGGCGGCCACCTGGTCGCCACCGGAACGCCCGAAGACGTGGCGGAGGTCAAAGGCAGTTATACCGGGCAATACCTGAAGCCGTACCTGAAGAACAAACGCAAGGTGGTGAAGGTTCCGGCGAAAAAGGCCGCCACAAAAACCAAAACGAAAAAAACACCTGTTCGCAAATCGGCCTAGGCACGAGGAACATCCGCAATGAAAATCACCAAAGTCACGCCCCTACACATCGGCCAGTTCATGTTCTGCCGCATCGACACCGACGCAGGCATTCACGGTATCGGCGAGGCCGGGGCCTGGGGGCATACTCGTGCGGCGGCGACGGCTATCGAGCGTTTTGCGGAATACCTGGTCGGAAAAGATCCCGGCCCGATCGAGCATCACTGGAACGTCATGCACCGCTTCAGCTACTTCCAGGGGCTGGCCATCAACGCCGGTATTTCGGCCATCGACATCGCGCTGTGGGACATCAAGGGCAAGGCGCTCGGCCAGCCGGTGCACGCCTTGCTGGGTGGGCCGACGCGGACCCGTGCCCGCGTTTACGCCCACGTTTACGGCAAGACCATCGAGGCCGTGCTGGACGAATGCAAAGCCAAGAAAGACGCAGGCTTCACCGCCGTCGGCCACATCAACCCGTTTCTGGATGAAGGCGAGGACGAGGTTTATTTCAAACCGCATGTCAAAAAAATGCGCGACGCCATCGACAACGTGCGCCGCATGCGTGAAGTCCTCGGCGATGATGTTGACCTCAACATCGAGCTGCACCGCCGCCTGACCCCGGCCGAAGCCGTCGTCTTCGCGCGCGGGATTGAGCAATACCACCCGATGTTCATCGAAGACCCGATCCGCCCCGAAGGCCCCGACGCGATGGCCCGCGTTGCCGAGAAAATCCATATCCCGATTGCCACCGGCGAGCGGTTTTCCAACCTCTATGAATTTCAGGCGCTGATGGTTCGCGGCGGTGTCGATTACGCCCGCGCTGACCTGTGCCATTGCGGCGGCATCACGGCGGGGCTCAAAATCGCCGCCATCGCCGAAGGCTTCCAGGTCAACATGATCCCGCACAACCCGCTGTCGCCGGTCGGGCTGGCGGCGTGCCTGCAACTGGCGGCCTCCATCCCCAATTTCGCCATTCAGGAATACACCACCGGGTTCGAAGCAGGCGTCATGGAATCGAAACCCCTGCACCTCGGCCATGATGTCGTTGACGAAGTGCCGGTGGTCGAGGACGGCTTCGTCGCTATTCCTACTCGCCCCGGCATCGGCATCGACCTTTTGCCCGACGCCGAAAAAATCCGCCCGCCACTGGTCAACCCGATCAAGATGCGCCCCCACAAAGACGGCTTCGTGGTCGACCAATAGGACACAGCGGTGGCCGATCAACGCATCAGTCTTTCGGCCTGGGTCTACCTCGCCATAGCCGTGCTTGCGCTCCTTGACGCCTTTGTCCATCTGCCGCCCCTGATCCCCGTCACGGCGGGGCTGATCGTGGCGTTCATCGCGCTGGAATTTCGCCATGTGCCGATGGCACAAAAAATCGCCGGGGCCGGGCTGATCGGCGTCGGCATTCTCGGCGCTGTATTCTCGGGCCACGGCACCGATATTCTGGTCGACGGCATCGCCCGCTCGCGCATTTTCCTGCTGTTGTTCTTCGCCGTCTCGTGGCTGCAATACCCGGTCGGCCAGAGCCCCGCCCTGCAAGCCGCGCGGTCCACCATCATCAGCCAGCCGCCGGGGCGGCGGTTTTTGTTCATGTCTGTCGGCGTCCATATCATGGGCTCGGTGCTTAATCTGGCCGGACTGAGCCTGCTGGCGACCATGGTCGAGCGCCAAAAAGACCCGCACCTGCGCCGCCGCCTGACGATGGCCCTGATAAACGGCTTCGGCACCGCGTCGAGCTGGTCGCCGTTCTTCATCGGCATGATCGTGATCCTGGTCTCCATCCCGTCGCTGGAATGGGCCGATATCGGGCCGCTCGGGGTCAGCCTGGCGCTGGTCATGATTTTCGCCGGCTGGGCCTTTGACCGGCTGGTGCTGCGCCGCTCCCTGCCGGCGGAAACGCCCGGGCCACCGGTGCCGCTGGCGAGGGCCGATTTCTGGCGCGCCGCAGGTATCCTGACATCGTTGATCGTGCTGGCGCTGATCATCGTCGAATTCGCCGGCACCTCGATCCCCGTCACCCTGGGGTTAATGGGGCCGCCCTTCGCCGTCGTCTGGTACATGATGATCGGCGCCCGTGGCACCCGCTTTCCCTTCCGCGCACAAAGCCTGACGGTGGACGTGTTGAGCCGCCTGCCAACACTACGCAACGAGGCGCTGGTCTTCGTTGCCGCCAATATCTTCGGCGTCGGCGTCGCCAGCGCCATTCCGGCCGCAGACCTCGGGGCAATGGTCAACGCCGCCCTGCCCTGGGCCGACGCCAAAATCGCCGCTCTCGTACTATTTTTCCTGAGCACCAGCCTGATCGGACTGCACCCGGTCATCACCGTCATTTTCCTAAGCTCGGTCCTGCCGCCCGAAATCCTCGGCCTGCAGGACTGGGTCGTCGGGCTGACCTACGTCGGGGTCTGGGGGCTCAGCACCATGGTCTCGCCGTTCTCCGGCACCACCCTGTTCATGTCCCGCGTCACCGGCGTGCCCGCCCACATCATCGGCTGGCGCTGGATGCTGCCCCTGGCGCTGATCAACGGCGCCCTGGTCGCGGGCATGGTCATCGCCATTCGGCATTTGTTCGGGTGAGGGATAAAAAAAGGATCGTGATTTTTTTCGAAATTTTACGGCTCTTTTGTGATATTAGGACGAGCCTTGCATCAAATTTCCATAAAATCTGAAATCGCAAATGCCCATTATCGGAAAAAAAATCCCTTTAACCCCGAAAAATGTCGAGAACGCCCCGGATGAGCCCGGAGTTTACGCGCTCTACATCGGCGGGCACCTGGTCTATTACGGCTATGCGGAAACCAGCATTCGCGATGACCTGCGGGACCACCGGTCAGGAGGCAAGAGCAAGTGTACCGCCGCCGCAACGATCTACGATTGCGAAATTTGCCTGAGACCCCCCAATCGTCAACGCGATTTGCTGGCCGAATACAAAAAAGCCTACGGAATCCTGCCGCTCTGCAACGGCAAAATGGCGTAGGGAATTAGGTGAGCTTTGTTCACCCTGGTCGCACAGATCGTCATGCAATTTACGGTAGCCGTAGACCTTGCCGCTGTCCTTCCACGCCTGTTTGATCAACGCGGTCTGACGCTCATCTTTCCTGGCTCTGTTGCTCAGCGGACTTTTGAGCCAGGCATAGAAACCGCTGAAATGCACCTGAAGCACACGGCACATCGCGCGGACCGCAAACTCGCTGCGATGCCCTTCGATAAAAGCGTACTTCACCGGGACTCTCTGGCGAAGTACGCCGTCGCCTTTTTTAGGATGTCGCGCTCCTCTGTGACCCGAGCCAGTTCGCGCTTCACACGCCGCAGCTCCGATGAAAGCGCCGCCTCATCGTCGCGAACTTTGTTCGGCTTCGAAAACTGCGTCTTCCATGTGTAAAGCGACTTCGTGCTAATCCCCAACCGCTCGGCAACATCGCTGACCGAGTAGCCCCGATCAACGACCTGCGAAACCGCGTCCTTCTT
>JABMOG010000261.1 GCA_013204265.1 Rhodospirillales bacterium | reverse complement strand
CGACATGCCGGGTTCCGTCACCGACATGACCCGCCCCATCCCGCAAACCACCTACGGCATGACCAAGGCCGTTGGTGAGCTAATGATCAACGATTATACCCGCAAGGGCTTCATTGATGGCCGGGTGGCGCGCCTGCCGACGGTCATCATCCGCCCCGGTGTGCCCAACGCGGCGGCGTCGGGCTTCGCGTCTGGCGTGTTTCGCGAACCGTTGCAGGGCCTGGAACATGTCCTGCCGGTGGACATGGACACGGCGATGATGGTGATCGGCGCGCGTAACGCGATCAAAGGTCTGGTCGGGCTGATGGATGCCGACGGCGCGGACCTTGGTGACGACCGGGTCGTCGGCCTGCCCAATAACACCTATTCGGTGACGGAAATGATCGCGGCGCTGAACCGCGTCGCGGCGGCGAAGGGAATTACTCTTGGCCCGATCACGTCCGGCTTTGATGACGCCATAAACACCATCGTCTCGTCCTGGCCGCAGGTGATGGAGGATACTAGGGCTCAGAAGTTGGGGTTGCCCAAGGACGAAAGCCTCGACGCTATTATCGAGGAATTTATTGAGGACTGGCTCTAACGGCCTTCGCCGCCTTAATCTCCCGCCGCCGCGCCAGCCAGTCGTGGACGTTGACCTTGATCATCAGGGCCGACGGGGTCACCACCAGGGTCAGGATGGTGGCGAAGCCGAGGCCGAAGACGATGGCGGTGGACAATTGCGACCACCACTGCATGGCCGGCGCGCCGATGGTTACTTCGCGGGTCAAAAAGTCGATGTTGACGCCCAATACCATCGGCAACAATCCCAGGATCGTCGTCACCGAAGTCAGCAACACCGGCCTCAGGCGCTGCGCTCCGGTGCGCAGGATGGCTTCCTTGATCGTTGGGGTGGTGCCCTTCAGCCGGTCGAAGGTGTCGATCAGGACGATGTTGTTGTTGACCACGATGCCGGCCAACGCGATGACGCCGATGCCGCCCATGACGATGCCGAACGGCTGGGCCGTTACCAGCAGGCCGATAAACACCCCGATGGTCGACATAATCACCGCCGACAGGATCAATAACGCCGAATAGAAACTGTTGAACTGGGTGACCAGAATGATCGCCATGATAAACAGGGCGACGCCGAAGGCCTTGACCAGAAATTGCTTGGCCTTGGTCTGTTCCTCGTCCTCGCCCTTGAAGGTGATTTTGACACGCGGGTCTATGTTGGCGGTTTTCAGCCAGTCTTGTAGCTCCGACACCTTGTCATCGGCGAGGACGCCGGGAACCAGGTCCGCTTTGACGCTCATTATCCGGTTGCCGTCGGTCCTATTTAGTGTGCCTACACTTGGTTGGGCTGTGCGGCGGACGAAATTGCTGATCGGCACCGGTCCCGACGGGGTGACGACGCGAATGTGATCCAACTGTTCGATGGTGCGATAGGCCGAGGGGTAACGGACCCGGACGTCGATTTCCTCGTCGCTGTCGTCGGGCCGGTATTCTCCCAGCTTTATCCCGGACGAGGCCAACTGCACGGCGCGGCCGATAACGTCCACATTGGCATTGAATTTTGCCGCTTGGGCGCGGTCGACGATGATCTGCCAGTCGATTCCGGGCAACGCGCGGCTGTCTT
Source organism: Rhodospirillales bacterium (assembly GCA_013204265.1). GTDB lineage: Bacteria > Pseudomonadota > Alphaproteobacteria > Rhodospirillales > Casp-alpha2 > Casp-alpha2. Next base: position 840 of record JABMOG010000261.1, on the reverse strand, counting down.
CGATATGGGTTAACCCATCCATTGTATCGAACTGCCGACGCACTTTTGCCGTTTCCGGGGCCAGAAGATCGGGGAAACGGGACGACAACTGGATTTGCACCGGCTTGCCGACGGGGGGGCCGCCTTCTTCCTGTCGCGAGTTGACGATGATTCCGGCCAGTCCGCGCACCCGGTTCTCGGCATCGGCCAAGATCACCGCCGCCTTGCGGCGTTTGTCCCAATCGGTGAATTCCACGGTCACGGTGCCGATGATGTCCTCGGCTTCCTGGCTGTTCTTCTCCGCCCCGGTGCGGGTGTAAACGCTTTTGAATTCCCCTTTTTCGGCATTAAGGGCGAGGATGTGACGTTCCACTTCGCCCATCAGATTGCTTTTTTCCTGGATCGACAGATTGCCGCGGGCGCGCACCTGTAACTTGGCGAAATCGGGTTCCACATCGGGGAAAAATTCGACGCCCTTGCCGAACATGGCATAACCACCCTGCACGGCAATCATCAGAACAACGGCCCCGGCCAGAATCTTGGCGGGGTGGTTCAGGGCCGATTGCAGAACTCGAATATATTGCCCGGTAATGCCCGGCGCGCGTTCCAGGTGCTCAAGGGTTTCCCCGGCAGCCAGAACTTTCATGGTTTCCGGATCAGCCGCGCCGGGTCGGCCAACAAACGCGCCCAGCGTGGGGATGAAGATCAACGCCATCAACAACGACGCCGACAACGTCGCCAGCAGGGTCAGGGGCAGGAATTTCATGAATTCGCCGACGACACCGGGCCAGAACACCAGCGGCCCGAACGCCGCCAGCGTCGTCGCCGTGGACGCGATGATGGGCCACGCCATGCGCTTGG
>JABMOG010000260.1 GCA_013204265.1 Rhodospirillales bacterium | reverse complement strand
GGGGGTGTAGCTCAGTTGGTTAGAGCGCCGGCCTGTCACGCCGGAGGCCGCGAGTTCAAGTCTCGTCACTCCCGCCATTTTTGTTGTTTTCCCTCCCATTTTCCCTGAAAAAACCGATTGCAAAGGTTGCTAAAGGCGACGGTGTCGGGCACTTTATATCGCTATAAAATCCCATTGGCCGGGGGAGGGCAAAATCCTTCCGAGTTGCCGGCAAAAAAAAGCCCGTCTGGAAGGCTGCCGTGGACCAGTTGCTCGCTGAATATCTGCCGATTCTGATCTTTTTAGGCATTGCCATGGCCATCGCCGGCATTGCCGTCGGTGCGTCCTATATCATCGTGCCTCAGCACCCGGACGTGGAAAAAAATTCTCAATATGAATGTGGCTTCGAGCCGTTCAGCGATGCACGGCACAAATTCGACGTGCGTTTCTATCTGGTGGCTATTTTGTTCATCATCTTCGATCTTGAGGTCGCCTTCCTGTTTCCGTGGGCAGTAACCTTGGGTAAGACCGGTGTTTTCGGTTTCTGGTCGATGATGATCTTTTTAGGCATCCTGACGATCGGTTTTATTTATGAATGGAGAAAGGGAGCTCTGGAATGGGAGTAATTCCCCCCGGCCCTGAACAAGATGCCTTGTTGAGGCAAGTGACCGGCGAATTGCAGGACAAGGGCTTCGTCGTCGCCAATGTCGACAAGCTGGTCAACTGGGCCCGCACAGGGTCGCTGTGGCCGATGACGTTCGGGCTGGCGTGCTGTGCGGTCGAGATGATCCACGCGTATATGAGCCGATATGACCTCGACCGTTTCGGTGTTGTGCCGCGCCCCAGCCCCCGGCAATCGGACGTTATAATCGTCGCGGGCACGTTGACCAATAAAATGGCTCCGGCCTTCCGCAAGGTCTATGACCAGATGGCCGAGCCGCGCTATGTGATTTCCATGGGATCGTGCGCCAACGGCGGCGGCTATTACCATTATTCCTATTCCGTGGTCCGGGGTTGTGATCGGGTGGTGCCGGTTGACATATACGTGCCGGGTTGCCCGCCAACAGCCGAAGCCCTTATTTACGGAATTCTGCAATTGAAAAAGAAAATCAACAGGACCGGGACGTTGTGGCGGTAACGGGCGCATTTGGCCCCGGCACGCAGACAACCGGTAACGGACAACCATGGATTTGGCTTTAAAAGACCTCGGCGAGTATATCAGCGGCCAGCTGCCCAAGGACGTGGTGTCGTCCGACCTGCAATTGGGGGAACTGTGCCTCAATGTCCGAACAGAATCCATTGTGCGGGTTCTCACCTTCCTGCGCGATGACGTTAATTGCCGGTTCAAGCAGCTTGTCGATGTTTGCGGGGTCGATTACCCGGAGCGCGACCCCCGTTTTGATGTCGTTTACAACCTGCTCAGCCTGGTCAACAACAGCCGTGTGCGCATCAAGATTCAAACCGACGAAGATACCCCGGTTCCCACTGTCACGGGAGTTTTCAGTTCCGCCAACTGGTGGGAGCGCGAAGCTTGGGACATGTTCGGAATTTATTTTTCCGACCACCCCGATTTGCGCCGAATTCTCACCGACTATGGATTTGAAGGTCACCCGCTGCGCAAGGATTTCCCGCTCACCGGATACAAGGAAATCCGCTATGACGACGAACTTAAACGGGTCGTCTACGAGCCGGTCAAGCTGACCCAGGACTTCCGTAGCTTCGATTTTCTCAGCCCCTGGGAAGGCGTGCAGACGCTTCTGCCCGGCGATGAAAAGGCTGAACTTGGCGATGACGAAAATGCCGCCAAGAAAGGTGGGGGGGCCTGATGGGCGAAACCCGTATCGAGAATTACAATCTGAATTTCGGCCCCCAGCATCCGTCTGCCCATGGTGTCTTGCGACTGGTACTGGAAATGGACGGTGAAATTATCGATCGTGCGGACCCGCACATCGGCCTTTTGCACCGGGGCACGGAAAAGCTGATCGAATATAAAAACTATGTTCAGGCGTTACCCTATTTCGACCGGCTGGATTACGTATCGCCACAAAACCAAGAACACGCTTTCTCGCTGGCGGTAGAAAAATTATTAGGCATAGAAGTGCCGCCGCGCGGACAATACATCCGGGTGCTGTTCGCGGAAATCGGCCGCGTTTTGAACCACATCTTCACGGTTTGCGCCTATGCTATGGATACTGGCGCCATGACGCCGATGCTGTGGATGTTCGAAGACCGTGAAAAGCTAATGGAATTTTGCGAACGGGCATCCGGCGCGCGGATGCATATGAACTATTTCCGCCCCGGCGGCGTCGCCTTCGACACCCCGCCGGAGCTTCTCGACGATATCGCCGCCTGGGCCGAAACTTTCCCCAAAATGATCGACGATTGCGAAACCCTTTTAACGGAAAACCGCATCTTCAAACAACGCACTGTCGACATCGGTGTGATCACGGCGGAACAGTGCTTCGACTGGGGCTTCACGGGGCCAAACTTGCGCGCCGCCGGCGTCGCCTGGGATTTGCGCAAGGCGCAGCCCTATGACGTTTACGCGAAAATGGATTTCGACGTGCCGATTGGAAAACACGGCGATTGTTATGACCGCTATCTGCTGCGCGTCTATGAAATGCGTGAAAGCCTACGCATCATTAAGCAATGCTTAGGCGATATGCCGGGCGGGCGCTGTAAAACCGACGACCGCAAAATCGCGCCACCCTCGCGGGCCGAAATGAAGCATTCCATGGAAGCCCTGATCCATCACTTCAAGCTGTATACCGAGGGTTATCACGTTCCTGCCGGCGAAACCTATACGGCGGTTGAGGCCCCGAAAGGCGAATTCGCCGTTTATCTTGTATCCGACGGAACCAACAAGCCTTACCGGTGCAAAATCCGTGCGCCGGGCTTCGCCCATTTGCAGGCCATGGAATTGTTGTCCAAGGGACACATGCTGGCCGATCTGGTCGCCAATATCGGCTCCCTGGACGTCGTCTTCGGAGAGATCGACCGATGAGCGGCAGCGCCGAAAAAATCATGCAGCCTGAATCCTTCGTCTTCACGCCGGAAAACGCCGAAGCTGCGAAAGCCGAAATCGCCAAGTATCCCAAGGGTTGGCAGGAAAGCGCGGTCATGCCTCTGTTGGACCTGGCGCAACGCCAGCACGATGGCTGGTTACCCCGCGCGGCCATAGACACGGTCGCCGCAATTTTGACGATGCCGCCGATCCGGGTCTACGAAGTCGCCTCGTTTTACACCATGTACAACCTGAAACCGGTCGGCCGGCACCATGTCCAGGTGTGCACCAATCTGCCGTGCTGGCTGCGCGGGTCCGACGCCATCGTCGGTGCGTGCAAGAAAACACTGGGACTCGAACTCGGCATGACCAGCGAAGACGGTATGTTCACCTTGTCGGAAGCCGAGTGCCTGGGCGCCTGCGTCAATGCGCCGATGATGCAGATCGGGGACGATTACTATGAAGACCTTGATGCCGACAGCACGCAAGGTATCCTCGATACCCTGAAAGCCGGCGGCACCCCGAAAACCGGCTCTCAAACCGGACGCCATACGTGTGAGCCGGTCGGCGGGTTGACCTCTCTAAAAGATCTGGAGGGGGAGGCTTAACCATGCTGAAAGACAAGGACCGCATCTTCACCAATATCTATGGCCTCGGCGACACCGGGCTCAAGGCGGCGAAAGCACGCGGCGATTGGTCGAAGACAAAATCGCTGCTGGCCCGTGGCCGCGAAAAAATTATCGAGGAAATCAAGGATTCTGAATTGCGTGGCCGTGGCGGCGCAGGGTTTGGGACCGGCATGAAATGGTCGTTTATGCCCAAGGAAGCCAGCGAGCGGCCCCATTATCTGGTTATCAACGCCGACGAGGGCGAACCCGGCACCTGCAAGGACCGTGAAATTCTCCGCAATGAGCCGCACAAGCTGGTTGAAGGGGCCTTGGTGGCGTCCTTTGCCATGGGTGCCAACGCCGCCTATTGTTACGTGCGGGGTGAATTTTTCCGCGAGACCGAGGCCTTGCAACGCGCCGTTGATGAAGCTTATGCCGCCGGGCTGATCGGCGAAGACGCTTGCGGATCGGGCTATAAGTTCGATTTTTACATCCACCGGGGCATGGGGGCTTACATTTGCGGCGAGGAAACGGCGCTGATCGAAAGCCTCGAAGGCAAGAAGGGGCAACCCCGCCTGAAACCACCGTTTCCGGCCAACTGCGGGCTTTATGGCTGCCCGACGACGGTCAACAATGTCGAATCCATCGCCGTAGCGCCGACCATCCTGAGGCGCGGCGCGACCTGGTTTGCCGGTCTCGGCAAGCCCAAAAACACCGGCAGCAAGCTGTTCAACATTTCCGGCCACGTCAACAATCCGTGCACGGTTGAAGAAGAACTCGGCATACCTCTGAAAGAACTGATTGAGACCCACGCTGGCGGCGTTATTGGTGGCTGGGACAACCTGGGCGCCATTATTCCAGGTGGCTCGTCGGTACCAATGCTGCCGAAAGACATCTGCGACACCGTGACCATGGATTTCGACGCGCTCAGCGCGGTTAAATCCGGCCTCGGCACCGGGGCGGTGATCGTTATGGACAAGAATACCGATCTGGTGCGCGCCATCTGCCGCTTGTCGCGGTTTTACAAACACGAAAGCTGTGGCCAGTGTACGCCGTGCCGCGAGGGCACCGGCTGGATGTGGCGGATGATGGAACGGCTGGCTGTGGGCGACGCAAAACTTTCGGAAATCGACCTGTTGGAGGAAGTCACCCGCCAGGTCGAAGGCCACACCATTTGTGCGCTGGGCGACGCGGCGGCGTGGCCGATCCAGGGATTGATCCGCCATTTCCGCCCGCTTTTGGAACAACGCATTGTCGAGCGCCAAGCCGGCAGCTCAACGAAAGTCGCATGAGGACGTAGCCAAGATGCCGAAACTGACAATCAATGGCATTGAGATCGAGGTCGAACCCGGCCTTACGGTGCTGCAGGCGTGCGAACAAGTGGGTATCGAGATCCCGCGTTTTTGTTATCACGAACGCCTGTCGATTGCCGGTAACTGCCGCATGTGTCTGGTCCACATGGAGCGCGCGCCTAAACCGGTAGCGTCGTGCGCCATGCCGGTGGGCGAGGGCATGGTCATCGAAACCGACACGCCGGAAGTCCGTAAAATGCGCCGTGGCGTTATGGAATTCCTGCTGATCAACCATCCCCTCGACTGTCCGATCTGTGACCAGGGCGGCGAATGTGATCTGCAGGACCAATCCATGGGCTTCGGTTTTGACCGGGGCCGGTACCTTGAAAACAAACGCGCCGTCAAAGACAAGAACCTGGGGCCATTGATCAAGACCATCATGACCCGTTGCATCCACTGTACGCGCTGCGTGCGTTTCGCCACCGAAGTCGCGGGCGTGCAGGAACTGGGCGCCACCGGGCGCGGCGAAAACATGGAGATCGGGACTTATGTTGAGAAGGCCCTGACGTCGGAGCTGTCGGGTAACATGATTGACCTGTGCCCGGTCGGCGCGTTGACGTCGAAGCCTTACGCCTTCACGGCGCGGCCATGGGAGTTAAAGAAAACCGAATCTATCGACGTGCTCGACGCCGTCGGCTGCAACATCCGCGTCGATACTCGGGGCGCCGAGGTCATGCGGATCCTGCCCCGCTTGAATGAAGACGTGAATGAGGAATGGATTTCCGACAAAACCCGCTTTGCCTGTGACGGATTGAAACGCCAGCGCCTCGATCAGCCCTATGTTAGGCGCGATGGTAAGCTGCAACCAGCCACCTGGGACGAAGCCTTCGCCGCTATTGCCGATAAAACCAAGCAGACCAGCGGTGCTAAAATCGCCGCCATCGCGGGCGACCAAGCCGATTGTGAATCAATGATGGCGCTGAAGGACCTGATGTCCGTCCTGGGCTCAACTCATACCGATTGCCGCCAGGACGGTGCCAAACTGGACCCGTCGTGCCGCGCCGGTTATCTGTTCAATTCGACCATTGCCGGGATTGACGGGGCCGACGCCTGCCTGATTATCGGCGCCAATCTGCGTATCGAGGCCCCGGTCCTGAACGCCCGCCTGCGCAAACGCGCGATCCGGGGCGATTTTCCCGTCGCCGTTGTCGGCGGGGTTGAGGATGGGAAAACCGACCTGACCTACAATTACGATTTCTTAGGCGGCACTGCCGGGGTTTTACAGGATATCGCAGACGGCAAGCACCCCTTCGCCAAGGTTCTGAAAAAAGCCGAAAGGGCGATGCTGATTGTCGGACAAGGCGCCTTGACGGGGCCTGATGGCGCCAAAGTTTTGGGTCTTGCCCGCGCCATCGCCGAAGCGTGTTCCATGGTCGATGAGAAAAATGGCTGGAACGGATTTAACGTGCTGCACACCGCCGCCGCACGAGCCGGCGGCATGGACTTAGGCTTTGTGCCGGGTGATGGCGGGTGGGATGTAGACGGTATCCTCAATGCCACGGAAACGGGCCAATGCGACATGGTCTATTTGCTGGGCGCAGATGAAATCGATATGAACCGGCTGGGCGATGCCTTCGTCATCTATCAGGGCCATCACGGTGACGCCGGGGCGCACCGCGCCGACGTTATCCTGCCGGGTGCCGCCTATACGGAAAAAACGCCACCTACGTCAACACCGAAGGCCGTGTCCAGCGCACCCGGCTAGCCACCTTTCCGCCGGGCGACGCGCGTGAAGACTGGGCCATCATCCGCGCTCTGTCCGCCGTTCTCGGCACACCTCTCGGCTACGACGATTTAATTCAGGTGCGCGGGCGTTTGGTTGAAGCCAATCCGGTTTTCTTAAATCTCCACGAAACCGCCCCGGCGGCGTGGGGGGAATTCGGTGATCAAGGTACACCCGATGGAGCGGCGATGCGCTCGCCGATCAAAAATTTCTTCATGACCTGCGCTATTTCACGGGCATCGGTAACTATGGCCCGATGCACGGAATCGGCGGTCGGTGCAAAACAGGACAAGACCGGGACCAATGGCTGAACTTTGGCTCGAATATATTTGGCCGGTGGCGTGGATCGTCATCAAGATCGTTGCCATCGTCGCACCGGTGATGGTCGCAGTGGCGTACCTTACGTATGTCGAGCGCAAGGTTATCGGTTCCATGCAACTGCGGCGCGGGCCAAACGTGGTCGGCCCGTTCGGTCTGTTGCAGCCGATTGCCGACGGACTCAAATTGTTTCTCAAGGAAACCATCATCCCGACCGGCGCCAACCGGGGCGTGTTTATCGCGGCACCGTGTATTACTTTCATTCTGGCGTTGGTCGCCTGGGCCGTAATACCGTTCGACGACGGCATGGTGCTGGCCAATATCAACGTCGGCATTTTGTACCTGCTCGCCATTTCCTCGCTCGGGGTGTACGGAATTTTAATGGCCGGATGGGCGTCCAATTCGCGCTATGCGTTCCTCGGCGGCCTGCGCTCGGCGGCGCAGATGGTCAGCTACGAGGTGTCGATGGGGTTCATCCTCGTGACGGTGATGCTGTACGCGCAGAGCCTCAACCTCAGCACGATTGTGATGAGCCAGCAGGGCAACATCCTC
>JABMOG010000259.1 GCA_013204265.1 Rhodospirillales bacterium | reverse complement strand
GTCCAGCCGTCAGGTTGATCAAAATGACGCCGACGATCGGATAGATTATGAACAAGAGTACGAAGTGGGTTGGCTTGGCGTTGAAATCCTTGAAGCCCTCGACCAATGCTTCTTTCAGATCGGATGCGCCGATCTTACCAATGGTCGGTCTTCCCGAGCCACTGTCTGCGTAGTCGATTGTCTGTTCGTTCGACATCGCCGTGCCCCCTTGAATCGGTTGCCCCCGGCGGCCGCAACGCCCGACCGCGCAACGCTTATTAAACACTGCCAGTATAAGGCCGCCGTTACAACTTAATCGGCACTACCAAATCCGTGCCCCAAGCCGCCCGTTTGGCCAAGTGTTGTTACTTTCAGCCGCCCCCTGCGAAATACAACAACCGAGTGAACTCGGTGTAGTCGCCTTCGATTGCCATCAGGGTCATCAACACAATCAACGCCACCGGCGGTATCAGAATGGCGTAAACGATAGCCAACCGTTCCCACTTCATGTGCATGAACACGGCGATGATAAGCCCCGCCTTCAACAGCATAAAGATGACGATCAGAGTCCAGCGCAGATAGCCCTCGAACTCAAGAATGTCGACCATGTATGAAAATGTGCTGAGGACGAATAGCAGTCCCCACACTTTGAAATAAATGCCAAGCGGATGTTGCTGGCCTTCAGCGGTTGCCATGGAAACCCCCTACCAGAGATAGAAAAATGCGAAAATGAAGACCCACACCAGATCGACGAAATGCCAATACAGGCCCATGGTCTCGACAATATCGTAACTGCCTTTACGGCTGGTAAAAAAGCCGCGCCGCTCATTATCGTAATCGCCGCGCCAAACCTTGCGCGCCACGAGGACCAGGAACAACACGCCGATGGACACGTGCAAGCCATGGAAACCGGTGATCATGAAGAAGGTCGAGCCGAACTGAGGCGCCCCGAACGGGTTACCCCACGGCCGCACGCCCTCGAGGATCAGCTTGGTCCATTCGAAGGCCTGCATGCCGACGAACGAAGCGCCAAGCACCGCGGTCACTATCAACATAAGGGTGGTCAATTTGCGATTGCGGCGATAGCCATAATTGACCGCCAAGACCATCGTGCCGCTGCTGCTGATGAGAATGAACGTCATGATGGCGATCAGGATCAGCGGAATATCTGCGCCAAACATATGCAGCGCGAAGACCTCGCTGGGAACCGGCCACGCCACAACCGTAGATATCCGCACGTTCATGTACGAGATCAAAAAGCTGCTGAAGATAAACGTATCGCTGAGGAGGAATATCCACATCATGGCCTTGCCCCAGGGAACGCCCTTGAACGCCCGTTGGTCCGACGACCAATCGGCGATCACGCCTTTCATGTCGTTGGCCCCCTCGCCGGGGTTTGGGGAATGCGTCACATCTGCTTGGGTCATGTGCTCCTGAGCCTCATCACGTAATCAAAAACCAAACGAATAAAACCAGCCAAACCACCAGCAGGAAATGCCAGTAGAAGGCGCATAATTCGACGCTCATGCGAACCTGGGGGGCCTCATAGCCGCCCCATACCCGCAACACCGTCCTGCCCAAGGCGACCATTCCACCCAGCAGGTGAACGCCATGCAGGGCTGTTAGCAGGTACATGAATGCGAGAGCCGGGTTGGTCGGCGCGAAATAGCCCAGCGCGTCCAGTTGGCGCGCCACCATTATCTGGCCGGCCAGGAAGGCCAGCGCGCAGGCGCCGCCGATTAACATACCGGCCTCGACATTCGCGGTCCGGCCTTGACGGGCGCTACTTGCCGCCCACTGCATGGCTATGCTGCTGGCGAACAAGACGACGAGGTTCAGCCACATCAGCAGCGGCTCGGGCACGGGGCGCCAATCGGGCAGCGTCATGCGGTCCGAGTAAGCCACAACGAACAGCGTGAACATGACCGTGACCACCCCCAGGAACACCCTCAGGCCAATCTTCGCCGTCGGCAGAGTATAGGTTCCGCCGTGGTGGACATTGTCGAGCGCGACCTGGGACTCGAGCCAGGGTTTACTCGTAAGTTCGCTGAAAATACCCAACGCTAGTCGCCCTGTGCCGGCGCTTTGCGCACCTGATCGGGATGCACATTCTGCGGCGTATAGTCATCGGCGTGGCCCGGCACACTGTAGGCATAGGCCCAGCGATAGACGACCGGCAACTCCTCGGCAAAGTTGCCATGGCCCGGCGGTACGGTCGCGGTCTGCCACTCTAGCGTCGTCGCCTTCCAAGGGTTCGGCTCCGAGACCTTACCTTTGAACACGCTGGTCACGATATTGTAGATAAAGACAAGCTGGGCGAAACCGACGATCAGCGCGGCCACAGTTATGAAGGCGTTCAGGTCTGCGGCCGAATCCGGGATGAAAGTAGTATCGGCGATCGACCAATACCGGCGCGGTACGCCGACGAAGCCGAGATAGTGCATCGGGAAATAGATCAGGTAGGCGCCCAGGAAGGTGACCCAGAAATGGAACTTGCCCATGGCCTGGTTCAACATCCGACCGGACATCAAAGGGAACCAATGGTAGATCGCGCCGAAGACGACGAGGATCGGTGCGACGCCCATGACCATATGGAAATGGGCGACCACGAACATGGTGTCGGAAAGCGGCACATCGACGACCACATTGCCGAGGAACAGGCCGGTAATGCCGCCGTTTACGAAAGTGATGATAAACGCGATGGCAAACAGCATGGGTAGGGTTAAGTGGATATCGCCGCGCCACAGGGTCAGCGTCCAGTTGTAGACCTTGAGGGCCGGCGGCACGGCGATGATCAGCGTGGTGGTGGCGAAAAAGAAACCGAAATAGGGGTTCATGCCACTGACATACATGTGGTGCGCCCACACGATGAAGCTCAACGCGCCGATCCCCACGATCGCCCAGACCATCATGCGGTAGCCGAAGATATTCCGCCGCGCATGGACACTAAGCAAATCGGAGACGATGCCGAATGCCGGCAGGGCGACGATGTAGACCTCCGGATGGCCGAAGAACCAGAATAGATGCTGGAACAGAACCGGACTGCCACCGCCGTAGTCGAGCTGTTCGCCGAACTCGACGATGGCCGGCATAAAGAAACTGGTGCCCAGAACGCTGTCCAGGGTCATCATTACGGCGCTGACGAATAGCGCCGGAAATGCCAGCAGCGCCAAAACGGTGGCGGTGAAGATACCCCAAATCGTCAGGGGCATACGCATCAGCGTCATGCCGCGGGTGCGCGCCTGCAATATCGTCACCACGTAGTTCAGGCCGCCCATGGTGAAACCGACGATGAACAGCGCCAGCGAGACCAGCATCAAGACGATGCCGGCGCCGGCGCCCGGCGTGCCCGAGAGAATGGCTTGGGGCGGGTACAGGGTCCAGCCAGCACCGGTCGGCCCCCCGGGCACGAAGAAACTGGCAAGCAACACCAGCACAGCCAGCAGGTAGATCCAGAAACTCAGCATATTCACATACGGGAACACCATGTCGCGGGCGCCCACCATCAGCGGGATTATGTAGTTCCCGAAGCCGCCCAGAAACAGCGCGGTCAACAGATAGATGACCATGATCATGCCGTGCATGGTGACGAACTGGAGGTACAGTTCCGGGCTGATAAACGAAAAGGTATCGGGGAAGCCCAGTTGCAGCCGCATCAACCACGACAACACCAGACCCACCATTCCGACAAATACCGCCGTGCTCGAATACTGGATGGCGATGACCTTGGCGTCCTGACTGAAGACGTACTTGGTCCACCAGCTGTGCGCATGATAGAGATCGACCTCGGGGACCTCGGCCGGTCCAACATGTTCGATTTTCTCCGGTGTGACATCAACCATCAACTCAACCTCTTCGTTTTTTCTTTAACACGTCCTGCAATCTCGAATTCTAGCGCGCGACGACGCTGTGCCCGGGTTCTGCACCCACCGCATTCAAGGCCAAGGACGAACTATTATTCTCGGATTTGTTTTCGGCCTGGGCCCGCATCTGCGCAAAGGTCGGCTGCTGCGCCAGCCATGCTTTAAAGGCCGCCTCTTCCTGAACCACGACCTTGCCGCGCATTGCATAATGGCCCGAACCACAGAGCTCGGCGCACAGTATGTCGAAAGTTCCGGTTCGGGTCGGGATCAACCAGACGAAGGTCACCAAACCGGGCACCATATCCATTTTGGCGCGGAACTGGGGCACGTAGAAGTCGTGCAGGACATCGAGCGAACGCATCAACACGTTAACTGGTTGGTCCAGAACAAGGTGCAAATCATCGCTTTCGACGAGAATATCGTCCTTGCCGTTGGGATCGTCCAGGCTCAGACCAAACGGGTTGTCCGCATTGACATTGCGGGCATCAGAGGTGCCCAGCAGGCCATCCGCACCGGGATAGCGGAAGCCCCATTGCCATTGCTGGCCCATGACCTCGACTTTCACCGCTTCTTCCGGGACCGTGACAAAGTCGTTCCAGACGATCAGGCCGGGCGCCAACAGGCCGGCGACACCCACCGCCGTTAGGATCGAGAGCCACACTTCGAGCTTTTTGTTCTCCGGCTCGTACTCCGCCTTGTGCCCAGATTGCCCGCTAGATTGGCCCGGACGGTTACGGAAGCGGAATATGCACATGGCCGTAAACAGCCCGACGAGGATGAAGACGGTGCCCGTAATCCAGAACGTAATGTCGATGGTGAGGTCGATCGAACCCCAGTTCGAGGCGATGGGCGTCGACCACCACGGCGTCACCAGGTGGAAAACAACCGAGCCGACGACCACCAAAACCACTATGATTGCTACCCACATTCAATCGTCATCCTTGCTGTACGCGCCACTCAATCGAATCCGAACGATCCGGTCCTGAAATGCGCCTTAACATTTTGAAACTTGTTCCCCACTTTACCGCGCACCCGACCCTAGCTTGCCTAAGACCTGCTACGCGCGAATGACGGCTCTTCATCCCTGGCCGATAAATTGCCTGCGTCATTTCGTCTGCGTCATTCTGTAGCAACTCTACAACACTGGCGCGAGCCCGGTCACTAGTTGATCTGCCGACAGCCTGCGACGATCGGACGCAGCACGCAAAACACTTTTCCTGCAACCGATGCGCGCGCCAGCTTGCATGAAAAATACCCGGCGAGCAGACTAGGCGAAAGCAACGGATCGAAACCTCATCGTAAGCCCAACAGCACAACAATTCGGAATGGACCAACGGTCACTGTCGAACGATCGGTCGATTGCCGCGTGGTTATTCACCATGGCGGCGATGATCTTTGTGATGGTCTCGATCGGCGGCATCACCCGCCTGACCGGC
>JABMOG010000258.1 GCA_013204265.1 Rhodospirillales bacterium | reverse complement strand
ATACGCTCCGAAATCAGGATTGAATCTTCAAAGTTGTAGCCGTTCCAAGGCATAAAGGCGACCAGCACATTACGTCCCAGGGCCAGATCACCCAGATCCGTTGACGGACCGTCACCGATGATGTCCCCGGCCTCAACCCGATCGTTAACCTTGACCAGCGGACGCTGATGCATGGCGGTGTTCTGGTTGGATCTCTGGAACTTCAGCAGATTGTAGATATCAACACCGGTTTCCGACGCGGAATCCTCGTCCGTTGCCCGGATAACGATCCGGCTGGCTTCCACCTGGTCAACAATGCCCGAACGACGGGCAATAATTGTTGCCCCGGAATCCCGGGCCACGGCGGCTTCCATGCCGGTACCGACAAACGGTGCCTCTGCCCGCAGCAGCGGAACCGCCTGACGCATCATGTTCGAGCCCATCAGGGCGCGGTTCGCATCATCGTTTTCCAGGAACGGGATCAGTGCCGTGGCAACCGAAACCAGCTGCTTCGGCGAGACGTCGATGTAGTGGATATCCTCCGGCAGGGACATGACGAAATCGCCACCCTTACGGGAACTCACCAGTTCGTTGACGAACTTGCCTTTTTTATCGAGCTCTTCGTTGGCCTGGGCAATCGTGTAGCGGCCCTCTTCCATGGCCGCCATATAGACAACTTCGTCACCGACGACACAGTCCTTGACCTTGCGGTACGGGGTTTCGATAAATCCGTACTTATTCACCCGGGCAAAGGTCGCCAGCGAGTTGATAAGACCGATATTCGGACCCTCCGGCGTTTCAATCGGGCAAATCCGGCCATAGTGGGTCGGGTGCACGTCACGCACCTCAAAACCGGCACGTTCACGGGTCAGACCGCCCGGTCCAAGCGCCGACAGGCGCCGCTTGTGGGTGATTTCGGAAAGTGGATTGGTCTGGTCCATAAACTGCGACAGCTGCGAGGAGCCGAAGAATTCACGCACGGCAGCAGCAGCCGGTTTGGCATTGATCATATCGTGCGGCATGACGGTGTCGATATCAACGGAACTCATGCGCTCGCGAATCGCCCGCTCCATACGGAGCAGACCGACCCGGTACTGGTTTTCCATCAATTCGCCAACGGAACGCACCCGCCGGTTACCCAGATGATCGATGTCGTCAATCTCGCCGCGACCGTCTTTCAGTTCGACCATGGTGCGAACGACCTCGAGGATATCTTCCTTGCGCAGAACCCGCAGGGTATCATCGGTCTCGAAATTCAGTCGCGCATTCATTTTAACCCGGCCGACAGCGCTCAAATCATAGCGTTCGGAATCAAAGAACAGGCTGTTGAACAGATTCTCTGCGGTCTCCAGGGTCGGCGGCTCACCCGGACGCATGACCCGGTAAATATCAATCAAAGCCTCTTCACGGTTGATATTCTTGTCAATCGACAGGGTATTGCGGACGTAGGGGCCAACATTCACATGGTCGATGGCAAGCGTCTCGATTTTCTCGATTTTGGCTTCGGCCAGCAGTTCCATCAGCTCTTCGGTGATCTCGTCGCCGGCTTCCACATAAATTTCGCCGGTTTTATCGTTGATAATATCGATCGCCGCATAACGGCCGATCAAATCCTCATCGGAAACCAGAACGTCCTGCAGGCCCTTCTCTTCAAGCTGGCGAATCAGGCGCGGAGTCATTTTGGTGCCGGCCTCGGCAACGGCCTTGCCGGTTTTCGCATTGACCAGATCAATGCTCAGCTTGACGCCGCGCAGGCTCTCGCCCTGAAACTCGGTCTGCCAGCCGCGTTTCACCTTGGTAAAGGCCACGGACTTGCAGAAATAGGCCAGAATATCTTCCGGCGTCATGCCGGTGATGTCATCGGGGTTAACTTCTGCACCCAGCTTTTCCGCTTGTGCACGGGCGGCGATACTGGCTTCACTTTCGAGGGCCAGCAACAGGGTCGTGACCGGCAGTTTGCGACGCCGGTCAATACGGACATAGACCAGGTCCTTGGCATCAAACTCGAAATCGAGCCAGGAGCCGCGATAGGGAATGATCCGCGCAGCAAACAGATATTTACCGGACGAATGGGTCTTGCCCTTGTCGTGGTCGAAGAACACACCCGGTGAACGGTGCATTTGCGAAACGATGACGCGCTCGGTTCCATTGACGACAAAGGTCCCGTTTGATATCATCAGGGGCATATCACCCATATAGACGTCCTGCTCCTTGACATCGCGAATGGAACGGGCCTGGGTGTCTTCATCAATATCCCAGACAACCAGACGCAAGGTCACCTTGAGCGGCGCCGAATAGGTCATTCCGCGCTGTTGGCACTCTTCCACATCGTATTTCGGGGCTTCAAATTCATAACTGACAAACTCCAGCGTTCCCCGCTCGGAGAAGTCATGAATGGGAAATACGGACTTGAAAACTTCCTGAAGACCGGCGTTGATCCGGTCTTTGGCAGGGGTAGTCCGCTGCAAGAAAAAGTCATAGGAAGACTTTTGAACTTCAATAAGATTTGGCATTTCAACCGCAGTTGAAAGACGTCCAAAATACTTACGCACGCGCTTGCGACCCGTAAAAGAAGTAGCCATTTACAGTACCTTCACCTAAAAATTTACATGGACCTTAGTTGCCGATTACCGCAATCAGACAAAAAGGCCTCAAGAATGACACATGAACCGTCAACACCAACTGTTGCGGTCCATACTCTGGTAAAGGTATCCATGGTTCCCGGCTGCGGTCTAGCCAATACGAATGAACACCATTTCTGTCTGTCGGATTGGCCGGAGAAATAATGAATTTCTCCGGCCAAACTTTTCCTTCCCTTCCACACCCGACAAACCGGTGCGGAACGGGCCCGAATTACTTGAGTTCGACGGTAGCGCCGGCCTCTTCGAGCTTTTTCTTGATCTCTTCAGCTTCGTCCTTGGTTGCACCTTCTTTAACGGCAGCCGGTGCGGATTCAACCAGATCTTTTGCTTCTTTAAGGCCCAGGCCGGTAATCGCCCGGACTTCCTTAATGACGTTGATTTTCTTCTCGCCGATACTGGCCAGAATGACATCAAAGTCAGTCTTTTCGCCGGCAGCGTCGCCAGCGTCAGCTGCACCGGCTGCCGCAGCAGCGGCAACAGGAGCAGCAGCAGAAACGCCCCATTTTTCTTCAAGCATTTTGGAAAGCTCAGCGGCTTCCATAACTGTCAGTGCTGATAATTCGTCAGCAATTTTTTCGAGATCGGCCATGTTTAAAAACTCCTAGGCTTGAACATTGATAAAGTTTCGGAAACTGCGACCCACGTCGCTTACTCTCCTGCTTGCGCATAGGCACCGATAACTCGGGCCACTTGACCGGCGGGCGCTTGCAGGACGCCGGCGATACGTGTCGCCGGTGTCGAGATCATGCCAACCAATCGAGCGCGAAGTTCATCAAGCGACGGTAAAGTCGCCAGGGCTCTGATACCTTCCACGTCCAGACTTTCCGAACCCATTGCGCCGCCGAGAACGATCAGCTTGTCATTGAGTTTGGAATATTTAACAGATGCCTTGGCAGCTGCTACTGGATCACTGGAATAGGCGATAGCTGTCGGGCCGGAAAACATATCCGAAAGCCCTTCAAACTTCGTGCCGGCAAGAGCAAGTTTAGTGAGCCGGTTTTTCGTCACTTTGAAGTTGGCACCGACCTCGCGCATATGCCCACGAAGATCGCCCAGTTCAGCCACAGACATCCCGGACTAATGGGTGACTACAACCAACTCAGCGCCTTCAAAGGTTTCACGCAGGGACGAGACCTGTTCTTCTTTTTT
>JABMOG010000257.1 GCA_013204265.1 Rhodospirillales bacterium | reverse complement strand
GTGTTGAGCAGGTGAATGTTCGAGCGCGCCACCCGGGAATGGGCGATGTCACCGCAAATGGCGACCAGAAGACCGCTTAAGGTTCCGCGCCTGCGGCGGATGGTCAACGCATCCAGCAAGGCCTGGGTCGGGTGTTCGTGGCTGCCGTCGCCGCCGTTGATTACGGCGCAGTTGACCTTTTCCGACAACAATTTGACGGCCCCGGAATCGGGATGGCGGACGATCAGAACATCCGGGTGCATGGCGTTCAGGGTCATCGCCGTGTCGATCAGGGTTTCGCCTTTTTTGACCGAGCTGGTGGCGACCGACATATTGATGATGTCGCCGCCGAGGCGCTTGCCCGCCAGCTCGAACGATGTCCGGGTGCGGGTCGAGTCTTCGAAGAACAGATTGATGATGGTGCGACCATGCAAAAGCGGGGTGGTCTTGTCCGCGCGCCGGTTTTGATCGACGTAGGATTCGGAACGATCCAGCAAAATGGAAATTTCTGTCGGCGAGAGACCTTCAATGCCGAGCAAGTGACGATGGGGAAAGTGGACTGTGTCCTTGCCGTCTTGCTTCATAAGCCGGGACTATATGGTCAGTTGTGTTCCGGTGCAAGCGACAAGGTCAACGTATGGCGAACAGCACACCGTGCTGTTAAAGTGCCGGGCCATGACAGAATACCGCAACACCCAAGAACGCCTGACAAAGGTGTTTGAAAAAGACATCGTCTTCATCGTTGGCGCGACCCGTTGGGGTACGGCGTGGGTGCAGCAGTGTCTCGACGCCCACCCGGAAATCTGCTGCAAGGGCGAAGGGCATTTCACTGACACTTTGTTTCCCCTGATGGCCGATGCCTTTGACGATTACAACGCCAAATCCGAAATAGTCGGCAACCGATTGCAACGCGGCGGCCAGGCGGGCAATGCGGCGGGCTTTACCTTTGAAGACGTGCATCATCTGATGACCACGGCCATTGGTCTGGCGTTGAGCCGCTGGTCCGACGGTCAAAATGTGAAGGTTATTGCCGAAAAAACTCCGGAACACATCGTTCAATTGGACCTGCTGGCCAAAGCCGTACCGACCTTGAAGGTCGTCCATGTCTACCGCGATGGCCGCGACGAGGCCGTATCGGCCTGGGACTTCAACAATTCCCTCTCAAAGGGTGAGTTCGCGAAGTCCTACCCGGCGTTCGGGGACTATGCCCAGGTCTTTGGCGGCAACTGGGCCGGCGCCATTCATGCCTCGAAACGGTTTGAACGGGCTCACCAAAGCCGTTGTATCCATGTCCGGGCCGAGGATTTGCAGGGCGATCAAGTCGCCGCCCTGGGGCCATTGTTGGCGTTTTTGGGTGTTAACGCCGAGCCGGAAGTCATCAAGGATTGCGCCGACGCGGCGTGGGAAGCGGCGCCGCTGGATATTGACCCCGGCACCTGGAAAAAGAAATTTGCCGCACCGACGGCAAAATTTTTCACCCGCGAATATGGCGAATTATTGAAGCTGTTGGGCTACGACAGCTCTTAACCGTTACCCGTCTAAGCCATTAAAACATAACACAAAGGGCGAAAACATACCAACCGGTAGGATTCTCTAAAAGCTCATCCGGCCAGCAAAATCACCACCGGCAGCGTGACCCCGGCGGTGATGGTGGTGGCTGTTATGATGCCCGCCATCAGGGGGCCGTCGCCGCCCATTTGCCGGGTCATAACGTATGATCCCGCCGCCACCGGCAGGGCCGCGAACATCACCGCCACCGTTTGGCTGACTCCGGAAACCCCATAGGCCCAGCAAGCCGCATAGGTCAGCCCCGGCATAACGGCCAGTTTCAGCACCACGGCCTGGGTAATGGTAGAACGCCTCGCGTGGACGGCCTCGAAATTGAGCCCGGCGCCGACCGCCATCAGGCCAAGAGGAAGCGCGGCGCTGCCAAGGGTATCCAAAATCGGCCCGACCACGGGCGGCAGCCCAAACCCGGTGAAATTGAGAAACGCACCCAACACACAGGCGATAATGATTGGGTTTTTCAGGGATGCCACCAGGGCCGCGCCCCAGCCGGGCTTGGCCGAGTGGGTTGCGGCAGTCCAGCGCAGAAGGGCGATGATGCTGATAAAATTGACCAGCGGAATAACCGCGACGATGGCGGCGGCGGCCAGCGTCAACCCGGCGGTTCCGAACAACGCATAAGCCGCCGCCAGACCGACATAGGTGTTGGGCCTGATCGCGCCCTGCAACAAGGCGACGAAGCGGGGGCCGCCCTGATCTCCTTGCCGAAATCGCGGCACTACCATTAGGGCGACCGCCATCAACAGCGTCGCCGTGATCATCGCCGCCGCCATTGGCAGCGCCCGAAGTCCGGCAATTTCGGCACCGCCGATCTTGCTCACCAGAAGCGCCGGGAACAGGAAATAGAACGTCAGGCGTTCCGCTGGCTCCCAAAAATCCGCACCAAACAAACCGCGCGCCTTCAGCACATAGCCGACGACGATCAGCCCGAAAACGGGGGCCAGTGCGGACAGGGTGGAACTCAACTGGCATCCATCCGGTTCATCGCATCGAGCGCCCCTTGCAAGATGTAGGCGGCGGCCATTTTGTCGACCACTTCGCCGCGCCGTTTGCGGGTCATGTCGGCTTCTTTGATCAGCACCCGCTGCACCGCGGCGGTTGACAGGCGTTCATCCCAAAAGGCGATCGGCAGGTCGATGTGTTCCAGCAGGTTGATGGCGAAGTCGCGTGTAGATTGGCAGCGTGGCCCCTCGGTTCCATCCATGCTGACCGGCAGGCCGAGAACCAGCCCGCCGACGTCTTCTTGCGCAATGATTGTTTTGAGCCGCAGGACGTCTTTAGTGAATTTTGTGCGCCGGATGGTTTCCGCCGGGCTGGCCAAGAGCCTTGAGACGTCAGACAGCGCCAGCCCGATGGTTTTGGAGCCGATGTCCAGCCCCAACAACCGCTGTCCGGTTTTGATCTCCACCATGATTCGCTCGATTTCCGTTACCGCCACTTTGACCGACCCCGAAGGACTATTTAAAAAAAGCCGCGAAATCTCCCGCAAATGCGTATTATTAAAAGTTAAAGTGGAGGCTTTGCGCCGTGTTAGCTATCATATCGGCAGGCCTCTGTTATACCTAATATTCAGGCTCGGGGGGGCCAATGACGGAAACACTGAACAAGAACGCACCGCCGCCGGGTTTCCTGGTGATGGTTTTAGTCGTGCTGTTGGCAGTGGTTCTTTTTTCTGTCGTGCCCGGAACGGCGTCGGCGGCGGAAACTGTGGAATTTCGTGGCTTCAAGGTTGAGCCTTACAACGGCACCTATGTGGTGTTGAACGACGTCAGCATCCGAGCCAAGCCCGAGACAAAATCCGAACGCCTGGGAAGCTACAAGGCCGGGCGGCGCATTCAAGTCGTCGGCTTCGCCGCCGGTGCCTGGGTGGCGGTGCGCGAGAAAGGCCGCGACGTCGGTTTCGTCTACGCAAAAGTTTTGCTGCCGTTGATTAACGGCGTTCTTTCCAGGGACCTGACCGGTCAAATATTGGCCAAATACAAGGGCGAGCCCGACACCGATTGCCGGTACACCATCAGATTCGAGGGTAAAAGCGCCGTCGAGGGTCAGGTCTTCGAGATCGCCGATTACGATATCGTGTGGGACTGCAACCGCGCAAAACGCAAGATCAAGTTCCGCACGCCGATGTTCATTACCGAAGCGCCCTATCAGTTGTCGCAAAAACGGATTTTCCAGATCACCGTCGACGTTGTCGATCTGGATGGCGGGTACGATGAAATCCTTTCCACCTTCGTGCTGTTCAATATGGAAAAAAGCCTCGTTATTTATGATGGTGTGTCGATCGAAAAATACGGACACCCCCCGGCGACTAAAAATGTTGCCGCCAAAACCCTCGGCCAAGCCCTGAAAGGCGCCGCCGAAATCGCGCTACAAACCTGGAACGCGGCGGCCTGGACCGACCTCATCAAAAACATGCCGAAATACCCGGACCTGGTACCGGAAAAGAGCGAGCCATCGGAAACATCTGGCAAGAAGTAACAGTTTTGCTTAAAAAATAATCAAATTAACTTAAAGAGTTTAAAAAATAGGCACATTGTTCTGGCTTTCTCAGCCTCAGGACCATTTCCGATATCTTATCCAGTAAAAATTTTAATAATTACAATAGGTTATATAAATTTCATCCTCTTCGCCTTTTCTGGCATCGTTCTTGCGATTTCAATGGCAAGTTCCCCTTAAGGGATGGTCATGACCCAAGATATAGGATGATAAAATGAAATCTTTGCGTTTAGCTGGTGCAGTAACGGTTGGCCTTTTAGGGGCTGTTTTTATGAACTCATCGGTTGGTGCCGAAGAAGCCAAGGGGCTGATCCCCGGGGATTTCACCTCTAACTTCGGCGTATTCTCAAATTATACCTTTCGCGGCATCTCGCAAACCGGCGATGAGCCTGCCATCCAGGGCGGGATTGATTACAGTATCGGCCTGAACAAGGATGTCAGCCTGTATCTCGGCGTTTGGGGATCGAACGTCGATTTCAGCGACAGCGATGACGCATCCGTGGAAATGGATTGGTACGGCGGTTTTTCCGGGGCCTATAAAGGCGTCGATGTATCCCTCGGGGTTATCTATTACTCCTATCCCGGGGCACTGGATTCGGCCAATTACGATTTTTTCGAAGGCAATATCGCCCTGGGCTATGCAATCAACGACAAGGTCTCGCTTGGTTTCGGATATAACGGCACGTCGGAGAATTTCGGTAAAAGCGGTAGTGCCCATTATTTCAACGGGTCGGTTTCTTATGCGGTTCCGATTTCCGCCGTCGATTTGACCTTTGATGCCAACATCGGCCACCAGTCGATCGAAAAAGAAGCGGTGTTCGGTGTTCCCGATTATTGGGACTGGAAAATCGGCGCTTCCCTGGCCTTGACCAAAAATATTGCCCTCAACGCCTTTTACACCGACACGGATATCACTGCCACCGAGTGTGGATCGGAAAACTGTGATGCGCGCGGCCAATTGTCGCTGACGGCATCGTTCTAGGTCAAACAAGCGAGCTTTGACCGCACCGACAGAGTTTCTCCCCACCCCCAAGAGCCATCATAATGGTTCCTCCCTTCCAGAAGGGTGGCTCTTGGGGGCCCCCTTTGGCATCGTCCTTTCCCACGGAAGCTTTATGACAACTTGAACCGGGGTCTGCGCCGGGCTACTTTCTGCGCCCGCGACCTGGCCCACTTGGCCGCCCCCTGGAGTTGTCATGTCTATGGACAAAGACACCGTTAAAAAAATCGCTTTTCTCGCCCGCGTCCGAGTGCCGGAGGATGCGCTTGCCCCCCTGGCCGGGGAACTGTCCAACATCATCGGCTGGGTCGAGCAACTGAGCGAGGTCGATACCGATGGCGTGGACGCGATGACGTCGGTCACCGAGGCGACCTGGCCCCGGCGCGACGATGTGGTTAAGGACGGCGGCATGGCCGAAGACGTGCTGGCCAATGCGACGGAACCCGAATTCGTATCCGGTGATGCGGCAAAGGGTGGCTTTTTCACCGTACCCAAGGTGGTTGAATGAGCAACGCCTCTGACCTGACGGGTTTGTCCATTGCGGCTGCTGCTGAGGGGTTGGCGGCGGGCGATTTCACCTCCGGCGACCTGACCCAGGCTCACCTCGCCACCATGGAGGCGGCCCGTGATCTCAACGCCTTTATTACCGAGACGCCCGAAATCGCAATGGCGCGAGCCGAAGAATCCGATATACGGCGCGCCATTGGCGAGGTCGTAGGGCCGATGGACGGCATTCCCATTGCTGTTA
Source organism: Rhodospirillales bacterium (assembly GCA_013204265.1). Lineage (GTDB taxonomy): Bacteria > Pseudomonadota > Alphaproteobacteria > Rhodospirillales > Casp-alpha2 > Casp-alpha2. The sequence goes on along the minus strand of JABMOG010000257.1, from coordinate 1,718 downwards.
AGGATCTGTTCTGTACCGACGGCGTGCTGACCACGGCGGGCTCGCATATTCTCGATGGCTTCACGCCGACTTATGAATCCTCGGTCACGCTGAATTTGCGCTTCGCCGGGGCGGTGATGCTGGGCAAGACCAATCTCGATGAGTTCGCCATGGGCTCGGCCAATGTCACGTCTTATTACGGCTCGGTCAAAAATCCGTGGACGGCCAAAAGCGGCGACAAACAGGGCAAGGATCTGGTTCCCGGCGGCTCGTCGGGCGGCTCGGCGGCAGCCGTCGCGGCGCACATTGCATGCGGGGCTATCGGCACCGATACCGGTGGCTCGATCCGGCAACCGGCATCGTTTTCCGGTATCGTCGGCATGAAGCCGACCTACGGGCGCTGTTCGCGCTGGGGCGTTGTCGCTTTTGCCTCAAGCCTGGACCAGGCCGGGCCATTGACACGCAGCGTCGAGGACGCGGCCATCATGTTGGGCGCGATGGCGGGCCATGACGCCAAGGATTCGACGTCCGCACCGCTGGAGGTGCCCGATTTCACGGCCAGCCTGAGGGATGGGGTCAAAGGTCTGAAGGTTGGTATTCCCGCAGAATACACGATGGATGGCATGCCCGCCGAGATCGACGCCCTGTGGGCACAGGGGCGGGACTGGCTGACCAGCCAAGGCGCCGAATGTGTCGAGGTCTCGCTGCCGCATACCCGGTACGCGCTGCCGACCTATTACATCATCGCCCCGGCGGAAGCCTCCAGCAACCTGGCGCGTTATGACGGGGTGCGCTACGGCCTTCGGGTGCCCGGCGAGACCCTGGACGATATGTACGAGCTGACCCGTGGCGAAGGTTTCGGCGAAGAAGTCCGCCGCCGCGTGCTGATCGGCACCTACGTTCTGTCGGCGGGCTACTACGATGCCTATTATATCAAGGCGCAGAAGGTCCGCACCCTGATCGCCGACGATTTCCGCAAAGCCTTCGAGGACGTCGATGTTCTGTTGACGCCGACTGCGCCCAGCTCGGCATTCGCCATCGGCGAAAAAATGGACGACCCGCTGGCCATGTACCTGAACGATGTCTTTACCGTGCCGGCGTCGCTGGCCGGCCTGCCTGCGATTTCCCTTCCCACAGGGCTGGACAACGCCGGTCTGCCGCTGGGCCTGCAACTGATCGCCAAACCGTTTGACGAAGTAACCCTGTTCCGCGCGGCCCAGGCATTGGAAGATGCCGCCGGGTTCGACGCCAAACCGGGAGACGCCGCATGACGTACATCCTCAAAGGCGAATCCTGCGATTGGGAAGTCGTCATCGGGCTGGAGGTTCATGCCCAGATCACGTCCCAGGCCAAACTGTTTTCCGGCTCCGCCACCGCCTTCGGGGCTGGGCCGAACACCCAGGTGTCGCTGGTCGACGCCGCCATGCCGGGGATGTTGCCGGTGATCAACGCCTACTGTGTTGAGCAAGCCGTCAAAACGGGGCTCGGCCTGAAGGCCAAAATCAATTTGCATTCGGTGTTCGAGCGCAAAAACTATTTCTACGCCGACCTGCCCCAGGGCTATCAGATTTCGCAATTCGCCGAACCCATTGTCGGCGAGGGCATCGTAGTTTTGGATATGCCCGACGGTGGGGTCCGGGAAATCGGCATCGAACGGTTGCATATGGAACAGGACGCCGGGAAATCCATGCACGACCAAGACCCTAAGCGCTCCTTCATCGACCTCAACCGGTCCGGCG
>JABMOG010000256.1 GCA_013204265.1 Rhodospirillales bacterium | reverse complement strand
TGGTTGATCTAATCCCATGGGTTGAGAAATACCTCGGATTGGTGCCGGAGGAATATCGAGATAGTGCAGCCTTTGAAACCGTCAGTTTTCGCGATTCACCCAAGGATTATTGGTTGAATGTGAAGGTCCATTTCCACAGGCCCGAGACCGATGAAGAGATGGAAGCGCGCCTTGCAGACGAGGAAGCACAAAAACTGGAACAGCAGAGAGCGGAAAGGCAAATGCTGGAGGAACTGAAGGAGAGATTTAGTGATCGGTGACGACCGGTTTTGGCATTTAGCAAACCTTTAGCTTGGACGTGTTTTGGTCCGCTTTGCTCCGGAAAGCGGACATCGGTGCAGTGGTTGTGTCCAATTACGATGCCATTTAAAAGCACATGGCCGATTGCGTTGTTATCAAAACCGCTTAATTGCCTAACACGTTACGACGTGCTGACGACGGGCGCGACGGCGGCGGGCTGCGCCAAGGCGCTGCTCAGGGGCGGGGCCAAGGCGGTAGACGTGCTGACCCCGGCGCGGGTGGTGCGGGCGGTGGAATGATGGCCGCGTGGATACCAACATATTAGCGAGGTGATAGATGGCCCCAACGGTCGAAACGTTTACACCACCAAACACGCCGATCCCGATCGGCCCCTACAGTCACATCGCCAAAGTCGGCGATTTTATCACCATTGGTGGCGTCGGCGGTGTGGACCCTGAAACGGGTGAACTCGCTGGTGATGATGTCTTTTCCCAGGCCACCCAAATTTTACGATCCTTCGAAACAATGCTGAAATCCGTCGGCTCGGACCTCGATCATATCGTTCACATCCACGTTTATTTGAAGGAGATGAGCGATTTCGAGCGAATGAACGAGGCCTATATAGAGGTCATCGGCGAACATCGCCCGGCCCGAACCGTAATCGGCGCACGAGAACTCCCAAAACCGGGGTTTCTGGTGCTAATGAACCTGACCGCAGTGACGGCGGGCTAGGGCGGCTCGTGGCTAGGGACGAACAACGAGGGTGACAACATGAATTTGCTGGTTATCGGACTTTTGCTGTGGATTGGCGCACATCTGTTCAAGCGGGTGTTGCCCGGGCCGCGTGCCGCCATGGGCAAGGCCGGGCGCGGTGTGGTGGCTGTGCTGGTGCTGGCGGGGATTGTTTTGATGGTGATCGGTTTCGGCAGCGCGGATAAAACAAACCTTTACGATTTGCCTGCATGGGCGTGGCATCTGAACAATCTGCTGATGCTGGTGGCGATTTTCCTGATGGATATCGGAAGGGCCGGGGGGGTGGTTGGGGCGAAGGTGCGCCATCCGATGCTTTCGGGCGTCGTCGTCTGGGTCGTGGCGCACTTGTTGGTCAATGGAGATGTGGCCTCAATAGTCTTGTTCGGTGGGCTGGGGCTTTGGGCGTTTAGCGAAATGGCGGTCATCAACCGGGCCGAGGGGCCGTGGTCCCCACCCCCCAAAGGCCCCATCGTCAACGATGCCAAGTTTGCGGTCCTGGCCCTGGTCCTCTTCGCCGCCATTGCCGGAGTGCATTACTGGCTGGGGTATCCGGTCATCGCCCTGCTCGCTTGAAGCCGCAGACCTTGCGAACGGTTAGATGACGGCGGGGGTCTTTTAAGCGGGGGAGAAAGTGACTATATAAACGCGGCGAAGTTACTAATCTCTGAGCCTCAAGGAGCCTGACGTGGCCGAAATCGAAATTTACACCTCGCCCTTTTGCGGGTTTTGCAGCGCCGCCAAGCGCTTGCTGGACAAAAAAGGCGTCGCGTACCGGGAAATTGACGTGACGACAAATTCGTCCGAGCGCCAGGAAATGACCAAACGCAGCGGCGGTAGCCGCACGGTGCCGCAGATTTTTGTCGACGGCGAACATCTCGGCGACTGCATGGAGATTATGGAAATGGATGCCGACGGCGAACTCGACACCCGGCTCGGATTGTAACGCCGATGGCTGGTCCTTTCACTGTCGCCTGCGTGCAGACCACGACCGGCCGCGACATTGCCGCCAATCTGGAGACCACTGGCGTCCTGGTCATGGATGCGGCCAAGGCCGGGGCGGATTTCGTTTTGCTGCCGGAAACCGTCAATCTGATGGAGCTGGACCGTGCGGCGCGCGAGGAAAAAATCGCTGCCGATGATGGCGACGCCGGGCTTGCGGGTTTTTGCGCGCTGGCCAGGGAAAGCGGCATCTGGCTGCTGGTCGGCTCGATGGTCACGCCTGTGGGCGATGGCAAGGCGGCCAATCGTTCGATGTGTATTGACCCCGACGGCGCCGTCCATGCGCATTATGACAAAATCCACATGTTCGATGTCGATCTCGGCGACGGCGAGGTGCACCGGGAATCAAACGCCTACGGTGCCGGCTCCAAGGCGGTAACCGTTGATCTGCCGTGGGGGCGGCTGGGGTTGTCGGTGTGCTATGACATGCGGTTTCCGCATCTTTACCGGGGGTTGGCCAAAAGTGGCGCTGATTTTCTGGCGGTGCCGTCGGCGTTTACCCGGCCCACCGGCGAGGCCCACTGGCATGTGTTGCTGCGGGCGCGGGCTATTGAAAACGGATGTTATGTGTTTGCCCCGGCGCAATGCGGCGTCCACGAAAACGGCCGCAAGACCTACGGCCATTCCCTGATTATCGATCCGTGGGGGCGCGTGCTGGCCGACGGCGGCGAGGAGCCCGGTTTTGTTTCCGCCGAAATCGACCCCGCCCAGGTCGCGGCAGTTCGCTCAAAAATCCCGTCACTGACCCACGACCGGGACATCGCCTAGAGCATTTCCGGTTTCCTCGCGTTCACCGAAAATTCTCTGCGCCGTTGTTTTGGGCGCAATTTCGTCGTCACGGATGATTCCAACCGCTCGGGATTTGCTCTAGATAGTCTGCGAGACCGGGTGCGCCGCCGGCTCGCCATCGTCGCGCGTCGTGGCATCCAGATCATTGACCGCACACAGCCGCTGTTTGACGCCTTCGATGTCGGCGGCGGTGATGACGCCGTGTTCATAGGCGACGACCTGCAAGCGGCCCTGCGCCAGGTCCAGCAGTTCGCCGCTTTTCAACAGATGGTCGGGGTTGCGGGGGCGGACGAAATCTTCGTTACCGCGGGCAAAGGTTTCGTAAATCAGCACCCCGCCGGGTTCCAGGGCGGCGACGATGTTCTCCAGCAGCGGACGGAACAGATAATTGACGACGATGACGCCGGCAAAGGTGCGGGCGGGAAGGGTCTCTACACCGCTTTCCAGATCGGCCTCGATTACCTGCACACCGCCCAGGGCCGCGAAATCGGCGAGCGACGAGACATCCCGGTCAATCGCCGTGACCGGATGGCCGAGGGTGTGAAAATATCGACCATGCCGCCCACCGCCTGCCGCCAGGTCGAGAATTTCACCTGCCGAAGGGCCATCTTTCGGCACCAGAGGCGCAAATCGCGCCACCCATGGCGATGGTGCGGTGATGCGGAGATGACGTTGGCGGGTTTTTTCTGGATCAAAATTTGTCATTCGTTAACCGTTTTGTTCTATGTCATTAAACAATATAAACGCTAAGATATTAAACAATCTATAGAACCAGAATGTGGATGGCGGGTTCGCTATGATTCTTTACCAACTGAAATGCCAGCGTGGCCATGATTTCGAGGCTTGGTTCCTTAACAGCCCGGCCTACGACAGCCAGCAGACGTCGGGGGACGTGTCGTGCCCGCATTGCGGTACCACCGACGTGAACAAAGTGCCGATGGCGCCCAATATCGTGCGTTCGCGTACTTCCGGGCGTAATGTCGAGCCGATGGAGGCGCCCAGCCGGGCTTCGTCTGAATTTCGCGCCCAGGAAGTGGCGGAAAAGATTCTCGGGGCTGTCAACAGTCTGCGCCAGGAGGTCGAGGCCAACTGCGATTATGTCGGCGATGAATTTGCCGAAGAAGCGCGGCGCATCCACTACGGTGAAACAGAGGACCATGATATTTTCGGCGAAGCCACCGAAGAAGAAGCCGGTGAGCTGGACGAAGAAGGCGTCGAATTCTTCCGCCTGCCGTTTCCCCGCCGCCGCAACGACTGACCCCACTTAAACTTTCAGTCCTTTAAATCGCTAAAGACAGGCTTTCTGTTACGGGACTCGTTGGGCGCCGGTCCTGAAGTTTGTTTCAAACCTTTTTCAAACACAAATTCACACTAGGTTCACACCAGTTTCATACCGGGTTTGTGTGAATGTCCTACTTTGAAAGTCGGGTACGGCATGTTTTCGGCATCCCTCGGTTAGTGGGGGCTGGTCGAAGTGCCGGAAACCTGGGTATCGCTGGCGCTTGTTCAGATGGCGATGGATGGCGGCAATTTTATCAGGACCGGGAGGTTGTTTTGTCTTACCTAAAAAAATCAATACCCCTATTGCCTTTCTGTTTTTTGCGGGGGCCTTGTTGACCGTTCCGTCGATCGTATCGGCCAAGGAAGTCGTCATCGGGCTGCGCGCCCATATTGGTGTCGAAAAGTCTCTAAAACAATGGCAGGCGACCGCTGATTACCTGAGCCAACGGATCGACGGTTATACCTTCAAGCTGGCCCCCTTTGAGAAGTTGGACGACTTATCGAACGCTGCCAAACGCGGTGCGTTTGATTTCGTTATCACCAACCCGTCTTCCTATGTCGAGATGGAGCTATATTCCGGCGCCAGCCGTATCTTAACCCTTATCAACAAACGCCAAGGCAAGCCTTACAGCCAGTTCGGATCGGTGATTTTTGTCCGTTCTGGGCGAACGGATATCAACGTCTTCGACGATTTGCGTGGCAAGACCCTGATGGCTGTTTCCGAACCGGCTTTCGGCGGATGGCGGGTCGCCTGGGGTGAACTGAAGAAACAGGGTATCGACCCTGAAAATGATCTGAAGGCGGTTACGTTCGCCGGTGGTCAACAAAAAGTCGTATATGCCATTCGCGACGGAAAAGCCGATGTCGGGGTAGTCCGCACCGACATGCTGGAACGCATGGCCGAAAGTGGCCTTATCGACCTGAAAGACTTCCGCAGTATCGGTCAGCGCTACAGCAAGGATTTTCCGTTTATGCGCTCGACGGATCTGTATCCTGAATGGTCGTTTGCTAAATTTCCCAAAGCCCCGGAAGACCTGTCCCGAAAAATCGCCCACGGACTGCTGGAGATGTCCGCCGACAACGCCGCCGCCCAAGCGGGCAAGTATGTCGGCTGGTCGGTGCCGCTGAACTACCAGCCGGTGCACGACTTGCTGAAAACCCTCAAGGTCGGACCGTACAAGGATTACGGTAAGGTGTCGTTGAAAAAAACGCTGCTCGCCTATGGCGACTGGATCGCCGCCTTTGCCTTTATCTTGGCGGTCCTTTTGGCAACGGGCGCTTTCGCCCTGAACCGAAATCGTCAGCTTGCTCTGTTACGTTCCTCCATGCTGGTCGACAAGGACAGGGAACTGGATTTTCAAAGGCTTGCCCTGGATGAACACGCTATCGTCAGCATTACCGACGTCAAAGGCGACATCACCTACGCCAATGACAAGTTTTGTAACATCAGCGGCTATACCCTTGATGAGTTAATGGGGCAAAACCACCGCATTCTGAAATCCGAGGACCAATCGCGGGAGTCCTCGGAAGAATTGTGGCAGGCGATTGCAAACGGTAAAACGTGGCACGGCGAGTTTAAGAACCGTAAGAAGGACGGTGAGTATTTTTGGGTCAAGGCCACCATCGTTCCGTTCCTCAACGCCGAGGGAGACCCATTCCAGTATGTCGCCATCCGCACCGACATCACCGATAAAGTCCGGGCCGAAGCGGAACTTCTGAAAGCCAAAGAAGAAGCCGAACGGGCGAACAGTGCAAAGTCTTCCTTTCTTTCGTCCATGAGCCATGAGTTGCGAACCCCACTGCATGGTATCTTGGGATTTACCCAGCTTCTTAACATCGATTCCGATCATCCTTTGACGCCAAGCCAGCTTGATGCAACCGATCAGGTGCTAAAATCCGGGGACCACCTTCTGAGGCTGATCGAAGATGTGCTCGATCTCGAGGCCATCGAATCGGGAAATACTTCGCTCGACCTTGCGCCGCAAGATCCAGGCCCGGTCATCGAAAGTTGCAAGGCCATTGCGCAAAATCTGGCGGAGCAAAAGGGGTTGACGTTTTTCGATTTAACGGCTGGCTGGAAATTGCCCCGGGTCAGCATTGACGAGACCCGGTTCCGCCAGGTTCTGCTCAATCTTCTTTCCAATGCGGTCAAATACAACCGCGAAGGTGGCACGGTTACGCTTTCGGTAAAGGAGGGGGAACACAATTCTCTTCGCATTTCCGTCGCTGATTCCGGGCGTGGCATTGCCGAGGGAAAGCAAGCGCAATTGTTCATCCCGTTCTCGCGGCTGGGGTTGGAGAACTCGGACATCGCCGGTACCGGCATCGGGCTCTCGATCACTAAGGAACTGGTTGAGGCAATGGGCGGGACCATTGGTTATGAGAGCACCCTTAACCTGGGCAGCACGTTCTGGCTGGAGTTGCCGATCGTTAGCGGCGAGATTTCGGTGAAGGCCCGCAACGAAGAGCCTGCCCCTACCGCCAGCCCCATCCCAACCGTTACCGTTGAAACTAAAGTGGATACGTCTGCCAAAAAAATTCATACGATCCTTTGCGTGGAGGATAATCCGAGCAGTCTGAAACTGTTAGAATCGATCATTGAACGCATTCCGGATGCGACCATGATTTCGGCCCATACGGGGGAATTAGGGGTCAATCTAGCCGAAATTCACCAGCCTGACGTTATCCTGATGGACATCAACCTACCCGGCATCAGCGGGGTCGAGGCTTTGAGGCGGCTTAAAGGCTCGCGGGCAACATCCGACATTTCCGTGATCGCCTTGACGGCCAATGCATCGAAAGCGGACAGGGCGCTGGGCATTGAGGCCGGATTTAGGGATTATCTGACCAAGCCGATCGACGTCCGGGAGGTTATGGGCGCCGTCGTAAAGTGTTTTGCCCCTGCGGCTGAAGGCATCCGCTGAATAGGCTAATACGAATATTGTTCCCGGGGGGCTGATTGCTTAAGTTAGCCGATGCCTACCCTTCCTGCCAATTCCCCCGCACGGCGTATTCTTAGCGATGTCTTCGGTTATTCCTCGTTCCGGCATGGCCAGGAAGAGGTCATCGCCAGTATTCTGGGCGGCACCCACGTGCTTACGGTCATGCCCACGGGGTCCGGCAAGTCGCTGTGTTTTCAAATCCCGGCCCTGGTCCGGGTCGGGCTGACCGTTGTCGTCTCGCCGCTGGTCGCCCTGATGGAAGACCAAGTGGCGGCGCTTAAATTGGACGGCGTCGCCGCCGAGACCATCAATTCGTCGCGTGACCGCGAAACCAATGTTGAGACCTGGCGCAGCGTTGCGGCGGGCGCGGTCCGCCTGCTGTATATATCGCCGGAACGGCTGATGACCGAGCGCATGCTGGCCGCCTTGGGGCGCCTCGACGTTGTCCAGATTGCCGTTGATGAGGCCCATTGCATTTCGCGCTGGGGGCCGTCCTTCCGGCCCGAATACGAGGCTTTGGGGCGCTTGAGCGAGCTGTTTCCCGGCGTCCCGCTGGCGGCGTTCACGGCGACCGCCGACGAGGCGACGCGCCAGGAAATTTCGGCGAAGCTATTCCAGGGTAATGGGCGCATCTTCGTTGCCGGGTTTGACCGGCCCAATATCCACCTCGCCGTAGAAACCCGGCGCGAATGGAAACGCCAGCTTCTCGATTTCGTGGCTGCGCGGCCAGGCCAAGCCGGCATCGTGTATTGCCTGTCGCGCAAGAAGACGGACACCACTGCGGAGTTGCTGGTCAAGAACGGTGTTCAGGCGCTGCCCTATCACGCCGGGCTGGACAGCGCCCGTCGATCTGAAAATCAGGATATTTTCATGACCAAGCCGGGCGTGGTCATGGTCGCCACCATTGCGTTCGGTATGGGCATCGACAAGCCGAATGTGCGCTGGGTTGTGCACGGGGACCTTCCGAAGAACATTGAGAGCTACTACCAGGAGACCGGTCGAGCCGGGAGGGACGGCGACCCAGCCCACTGTCAGCTCTATTTCAGCGGCGGTGATGTAGCCAAACTGCAGTAC
>JABMOG010000255.1 GCA_013204265.1 Rhodospirillales bacterium | reverse complement strand
CCCAGCCCGACCCCGCCGGTTTCCCGGCTGCGGGAATGGTCGACCCGGTGGAACGGAGCGAACACCTGTTCCAGCTGATCAACCGGAATACCGTCACCGTCGTCTGCAACCAATATGGTGGTTTGTTCGGCGTCGGCAGACAAATTGACGCGCACATTGCCGCCGTAACTGATGGCGTTGTCGATCAGGTTTGTAAAAACCCGGCTCAGCGCGATGGGGCGACCGCTATAGGTTAGCCGGTCGGGGCCATCATAGACGGCGTCCTGCCCGGCGTCGGTGGCGTCATCGCAAAACCCCTGCAACAACACCGCCAGATCGAAGAGTTTTCTTGCCTCGTCTCCGGCATCGTCCCGTGCAAAGGCCAGGGTTGAGGCGATCATGGCTTCCATCTGTTCCAGGTCGTCGAACATCTTTTTTTGCAGTTCAGCATCCTCGATAAATTCGGCGCGCAGCCGCAGCCGCGTAATCGGCGTCCTCAGGTCATGCGAGATCGCCGCCAGCATTTGCGTGCGGTCGCGTACGAAGGTTTTGATCCGGTTTTGCATGGTGTTGAAGGCGCGCGCGACATGGCGGACCTCGCTGGGGCCGGACTCATCAAGGGCAGGCGCTTCCATGTCCAGCCCCAACCGGTCGGCAGCGGCGGCAATGACACCGAGCGGCCGGGTGGCGTTGCGGATTGCCCATACGGACAGCCCGAGCACGGCCACCGTCATCAGGATGATCGACAAAAACACCGGCGATGACCAAAAAGACCGCCACCGCTCAGTCGGCGAGGCGAAGTTGAGCCAACTGGCGTCGGACAGTTGCACCGATACTTCCAGAATTTCACCGCCGCGCCAAAGCTCCGTCATGCGTTCCTGATGCCGGGCGGTGAGGGGTGCCGCTCCGCGCATCATCCCGCGCATATGGTTTTCCATGGCCTTCATCGGATGGCCGGTCTGTTCGGGCTGTCGGTGTGTGCCCGGTTCCACCCCTTGTTTGGAGGCAGGCAGGGCATATCGGACGCGCACCCGTTCCGCCGGGACACCGTCGAGATAAAATCCCAATGCCGAACGCACCAGACGGCCCCGCCAGTCTTCGTTGCCTGCGACGATCATGCTATTGGGCGTCCAGGTGACACTGAACCCGGGGCCCCAGAAGGATTTTACGGCTTGCGCCCGTGCGGACGGCTCCAAGCTCTCGACGAATTGCGTCGTTGCCGCGATCCGCTCGGCGACCTGTTTGCCGCCGACGGTGGTCAGGGCCGTGCGCCGGTCGCCGGATTAGATGCCGACGCTGATCAGGTGCGACACGCTCAGGCCCGCCAGCAGGACCAAAACCGTCCGCCCAACAAGGGTTTGCGGAAGAAACCTCATGGCTCAGATCCGCCTGGGTTTTCGACCTCCGGGGTGAACATATAACCACCGCTGCGAACCGTCTTGATAAGTTTCGGTTCCTTCGGGCTTTCCTCGATTTTGCGGCGCAGGCGGCTGACCTGGATATCGATGCTGCGATCAAAAGGTTGGGCTTCGCGTCCGCGCGCCAGATCGAGCAACTGGTCGCGGCTGAGGACCCGGCCCGGATGGGTGGTAAAGGCCACCAGCAAATCGAATTCCCCGCCGCTCAGGGGCACCAGGACACCATCGGGCGACAGCAGTTCGCGTTTGTCAATGTCGAGGCTCCAGCCTTTGAAACGGACAACGGTGTCTTCGGCGGCGCTGCGCCGGGCAGGCAAGGTCCGGGCGCGGCGCAGTACGGATTTGATGCGGGCTAGCAATTCACGCGGATTGAACGGCTTGGCGATATAGTCATCCGCCCCCATTTCCAGGCCGACGATGCGGTCGACCTCTTCGCCCATGGCCGTTAGCATGATGACGGGAATATCGGATTCGGCGCGAAGGTTTCGGCACAGCGACAACCCGTCCTCGCCCGGAAGCATCAGGTCGAGAACGATCAGGTTGATGCTCCAGTCCTCCAGGGCCTTGTGCATCTCCACACCACCCCCCGCCGTGGTGACGCGGTGCCCGTGCTGGCCGAGAAACTTCGCCAACAGGTCACGAATTTCACGGTCGTCATCGACGACCAAAATGTGCGGGTTGCTATCCATAAGAAAACTATAACCCGCTCGGCACCCGGTGCGGTGGAAATTTGGTAACGGATTGTAACAATCCGGGGCTTTGAAACGGTCTGTTACAAAATCCGCCGTGGCGGAAATCATCTTGTTACAGGGCGGTGTTCTAATATCTCCAGTTTAAACCGATAGACGGAAAAGGAGAATACCATGACGTACAAAGCTCTCAAAACAACGGCTCTTGTTGCCGCGTTGGCACTTGGCGCGGCTTATATCGCTACTCCCGCCATCGCCCACGGTCCCGGCGGGCAAGGAACCATGGGTGGTTCCGGTCAACAGGGAACCATGGGTGGTTATGGAGGCATGATGGGCCACATGGGTGGTGGCATGATGGGCGGCCAAGGCTATGGCATGGGCGCCGGCATGATGGGTTCCGGCGGCCAGGGAGATTGCCCCTTCGCCACAAATGCCTCCCTCAGCCAGGACGTGACGGTCGAGAGCGTGACCAAGTTTCTCGAACAACGCCTGACCCATATGGGCAACGACCGCCTGAAAGTCGGTGAGGTTAAGGCTACGGACGACAAGACCATCGTTGCCGAAATCGTCACTCAGGACGGATCGCTGGTTCAGAAAATGCAATTCGACATTAAAACCGGACAGCACACCCCGGTCCGGTAAGCCTCTCCCCTAGGCGGTCGGCCTTTATATCCCAGGCCGGCCGCCGCCTCCCTCGTAAGGAGAGTGGTCATGTTTAACAACGAAGAATTTAGTTACGGAATGACCGACATGGATGTCGGCCCGTGGTTTTCCGGGATGGGATTCCACGGCGGGCTGTCTCTGTTTTTTCTGGCGTTGATTGTCATCGCGCTTGTTCTTTTGATCCGTGACCGAGAGCGCGACGATGAGGCCGATTCCAGCCACCACATGTAAAGGCCATCGGACCATCACTGAATTGGCCTGGGTTCGCTAGTCGTTCGCCAACCAATTTATTTTAAAGGATTAAGACAATGAACAACCATTTCTTTCGAATTCTTACCGCACCGGCCGTTGCCCTGGCATCGGTCCCGGTTCTTACCCAGCGGGCCTACGCCGATGGCTTTGGTATGTCCAATTATGGTTCGGGCTGGGGTCACATGGCGTTCGGTTCTGTGATGATGGTCGCCTTCTGGGGGCTGGTCATTTTCCTCATAGTGCTCGTGGTGCGCTGGATCGGTGGTGGCTCAAGCGAAGGAACGCCAGCCGCGTCCAAAAACCCGGCTCTTGATATTCTTAAGGAGCGGTTCGCCCGCGGGGAGATCGAAAAGGACGAGTTCGAGAACCGGAAGAAGCTGCTGGATAACTGAACGCCCGAACAAGGGTTCTAGGATTTAACTGCCATGTTGAACATTGCGCCCCTTAATTACGAACGATGGGCGGTTATTGTCAGCCCGCTTCAGGGCCAAGGGGCGGAGCATGTCGAAGCCCAGTCTTCGCCTAGACAGGTGGAACAAACCGGTCCCGTGAGCGCGGCTCTTAGCGGCACAAGTTCTGGTGCAGGTGAAACATTGAGGGAATCCGATTCCCGGGAATTGGAAGTGCGGCGGAATTCGTTTAATCGCAATCCGGAGCACCCCTTGAACAGGCCGCATCCGACCGACTTGAGCCTGCTTTTCCAGCTTCCCATCGAAATTTTGAATTCATTGCGAAACAAGCCTACTCTCGATCCCCGGACAGTCACCGGACTCTATGACCGCCCGGAAAACAAGCGCGGCACGACCGTGAGTGTTTCGGGATGAATTAAAAACACAACAGAATCACTATAGCGCCAATCATCGAAAACAGGTTTTCGGAGCAGGTTCATGGATAAGATCAATCAACACGATCACGGCCATCACAAGCACGATCACGCCCACGCTGACGATGACGGTCCAACGACCGTCGATCCGGTTTGCGGCATGACCGTGCCGTTGGACGCGGGCAAACCGAAGCGCGAGCACAAGGGCGAGACCTATCACTTCTGCTCACAGAAGTGCCACGATACGTTCGCCGCCGATCCCGAGCCTTTCATCTCCGGGGTGCACAAGCGCCAAAGCGAGGCCCTGCCGAAGGGCACCCAATACACCTGCCCGATGCACCCCGAGATCGTGCAGGATGGTCCGGGTGAATGCCCCAAGTGCGGCATGGCGCTGGAACCGATGGGGGTTCCCACAGCCGACGAGGGGCCGAACCCCGAACTCGTCGATTTCAAGCGCCGGTTTTGGGTCGGCGCCGTGCTCACGGTTCCGCTCCTGGTGCTGACGATGGGGCCATTTGTTGGGCTTGGCTTCGTTCGTGACATCCTGGGTGAGCGCACGACGCTGTGGGTCGAACTTATTCTCGGCACGCCGGTCATTTTGTGGGCCGGATGGCCGTTCTTCGAGCGCGCCGTCAAGTCCGTGATCAATCGCAGCCTGAACATGTT
>JABMOG010000254.1 GCA_013204265.1 Rhodospirillales bacterium | reverse complement strand
TCCGGACCTGACCGGGTTGGCGAGAGGCCTGTCCGGCCCAGTCTCCCGTGCGCACTATAACAGCCGCTTGGCAGGGATACACTAGATTCTGGATTTACGCTCTTCAATGATGATAACGCCTTGTGGCCCACTGGAAAACCCGGCCAGAGCGAAAAAGGGCAGGTCTTCAAATTCATAATAGCCATCGACCGACGCCACCATGCGCAATTCCGCCGTTTCCCGGGCCGGAATCCAAAGGGCCAGGAGGCACGGGTTATCTATCACCTCTCCCTGAACCGACGACTGGATTACCGCGACGTTCTTGAAAAAATCATAAGCCTTGAAAGAGTGTGCTTCGTTGTCGCGATTGCGGATTCGCAACACATAAGGCCAGCCCTGGCGCATGCGGACCACCATTGGCGAAAATTCATCGTGACGGATGCGCACGTTGACGACCGGGACCTTGGTCCAGTTGATGTATTTGACCGCTTCTGTTTTAACCAAATCGCCTTCGTTGCAGCCGAACACCCTCTCCGTCACGCCGAAGGGCGAAACGCAGGCGCTTAACAGCAACGACACAGCCAGCAACAGGAAAGACCGGGCCAATATGGGGCCAGATGCCTTCATCGGAACCTCCTCCGTTCCCCCCATACCCTGGCCAATGGCCCGGGCACCCAGAGGGATGAGAACAACAAGAAGTGGATTCAATTTAGGCAGAGGGTCTTAACAAAACATCAACGGCGAAATTGTTTTTGGCCTGACCCTGTGTCAGGTTTCGCCATGGCAAAATATTTGAATTACTCGGGCCTGACTCTCGACCGCGCTGCCGCCCTTCGCCGCGACGAGGCTTGGGTGGCTAGGCACCTTGCTCACACGCAAACCTGTATCCTTCCGGTCTGGCAGGGCCGCAATCTGATCCACACTTTCGAGGCCGCGTCGCGTCCGCCCGAGCCGGTGGTCCTGACCGGCGGTGCGGCCCACACCCTGATGGGCGAAGCCGGCACCGTGGTGATTTTAGGTGTAGAGGGCGAGACAGCCTATGTCGCCGCCGATATTTCCGCCCTCGACGAAGACGCCGCCACTGCCCTGGCCGGGACCGGCGCGTTCGAGGATTTGCGCCGCATCGGCGCCCTGATGGCCGGGGATCAGGGCGCCCTGTTGGCCTATGCCCGCGGCATGGCGCATTGGCACGCCCGCCACCGGTTCTGCGGTGTTTGCGGCGCACCGACGCAAAGCCGCGACGCCGGCCATATGCGCCAATGCCTGAACGCAGACAATTCGCACATGCATTTTCCGCGCACCGACCCGGCGGTCATCATGTTGGTCGCGCACGACAACCCCGAAGGCCATGGCCCCGCGTGCCTGTTGGGACGCCAGAAAAAATGGATCGACGGCATGTATTCAACGCTGGCCGGATTTGTCGACCCCGGCGAATCCCTCGAAGAAGCCGTCGCCCGCGAGGTGCTGGAAGAATCCACCATCCGCATTACCGATGTCCGCTATCAGGCGTCGCAACCGTGGCCGTTTCCGTCGTCACTGATGTTGGGATTCCGGGCCATGGCGACAACCACGGACATCACCATCGACCGCCGCGAACTGGAAGACGCCCGCTGGTTTACACCCGCCCAGATCCGCGCCTTCGGCGAATGGGGCGATGAACCGCCCAGTAAAAATCGTATGCCGCGCAAGGACTCCATCGCCCGCCACCTGATCGACGACTGGCTCGGCGACGTTGAGGGCTGAAACTTAAGGGCCATAGCCCTCGCCCGCCGCCGCGCCGCAGCCTGAACCGCCACGCCGAAACGCTTCCCCAACCTTATCACACCCATAAAAAACCCCATATGTTCTATTTATGTTCTTGACATACTAGGAATTATAAACTATTAATAATCTTCAAGGTGTATTTAGTCCGATAGTTAGCGAGAAGGAGATTCCCCATGGGTGGAATGAAAAGCTCGGCGTTGCCGGGCAAAGATACATGAGGTGATGCCGGTATCCTCAGCGGCCCCTTGGCATTGCCCGCCACCGCGCCGAAACCCGCCCCGCAATCCGATGCCTTCCTCGGCGGATTGTCGTCCGGCGGCCTCAAGCTCTCGGCCCCGGTCGGCCCTGGCGCGGCAAACATTCCCGACGACGTGTTCCGGGTCGAAAGCGTATTGTCCGGCGCCGACATGCTGCCCCGCCCACCGGGCCGCACGTTTGGCGACGACACTCTGAGCGCGATCAGGACGGCGCAGGGCCGCCTCAATACCGACACCCGCCTCGACCTCGCCAAGTCGCCGCTAAAGCTGGATGGCCTGATCAACCCCGACGGCCCGACCCAGTCCGCCACCCGCCTGTTGGCCGGGGATGTCCTCGCCAAACGCACCCCATCGGCGATCCCCGGAACCGTGCCCGCACCGGGCGGGCTCAAGCGCGAGACGCTGGAACAGACGGCGAAACGCTTCGCCAATGGCGTCCCCAAAAACATCCCGGCCAAACCGGATATGTCGGCCGACGACTTCGCGTCCCTGGAGCGCCTCGCCGGAGGCCTGAGGGCGAACACCCATCCCGGTCCGGTCGCCAAAGACATCGCCGACGCCTTCGGCAGCAACGCCACCGGCACCGCCGCCGAGTTCAAGGTCGTCCGCGACGCGCTTGTCAAATCCGGCACGCCGGAACAAGTCAAAAACCTGACAGAAGGCGTGCGCGCCGAACTCGCCCCCGACCAGCGAAAGCGATT
>JABMOG010000029.1 GCA_013204265.1 Rhodospirillales bacterium | reverse complement strand
TGTGCTCAAAGTTACCGAAGGCCTGTTTCTGGGCGAGGTTCGCGAGATCGCCAAGGCACACCCGAATGTCGAACTAACAGAAGTCTTGGTCGATGCCATGGCGGCGTTGCTGGTGCGTACGCCCGCCGCCTTCGACGTCATCGTCACCACCAACATGTACGGCGACATTCTGTCCGACGAGGCCGCGGAACTGTCCGGCGGGCTGGGGCTGGGGGCGTCGGTCAACGCCGGCGACCATCATGCCGTCGCCCAGGCTGCGCATGGCTCGGCCCCCGATATCGCGGGCCAGGGCATCGGCAACCCGGTGGCGTTGATGAACTCCGCCTCGATGCTGCTGGACTGGCTGGGCGCGCGCTTTGAGCGCAGCGATTTGATCGATGCGGCAAAGCGCTTTGATGCCGCCATCGACCGGGTACTGGAAGACCCCGCCAACCACACCCCGGACCTCGGCGGCAGTGCCAGGACCACCGATGTGGGCGAGGCGGTGGCAGCGGAAATACGGGGTTAGTTCTGTATGTTGCCAGGATGCGCGAAGCTGTCGAGAAAGGCAGCGACATTTGCGATTGCCGCGGCGCGGGCTTTCGGATTACTGCCAACATGGACCTCTTTTTGCCCGCTTTTATAGACGCTGTTGCGGGTGGTGATGACTTTTACCTTCGACGTCGGATGATCGAAATTGTGATAGGCGCCGGGGTAAACGTCCGCCCGCATATCGCTGCCGCGCAAGGAGGCGTCCGTGATTAACTGGAGACAGGGGCTGGCCGAGGTCCAGTCATCGGCCTCGCCCAATTGCAGTAGCACCGGTATTTTTGTCGTGTAATCGATTTGCGACAGTTTGATGCAGCCCGGATAAAAGCCGATGGCGGCGCGGAAATCATGAGGCAGATCATCGGGCCGGGCGGGGGCATCGGCTTTGACCGTCCACAACATGCTCATGGCCCCATTCGACCATCCCATCAGGAATATTTGATCAGGGCGCACATCGGGCCGCGCCAATAGGAACTTCAAGGCGCCATAGGCGTCATAGGGCCGCTCGCGGTCGGGTTTGACGGGACGTTTCTTGACTTTGCATATGGACCCCAAACCTCGGGGCGTGAAACTGTCGGCCATCAAAACCAGATAACCGCGCGCCGCCAACCAGCGCGACCAGAAGGCAGGGCGTTTTCCAAGTTTTCCAGAGCGCGTCAGCATACCGGAGCATCCGTGCAACATGATCACGGCGCTGTGCGGCCCTTCGCTTTCTGGCCGAACGAGCAATCCGCTGAGCGGGGTTTTCTGTTCGTCGGCGCTGGTGAAGCTAACGGTTTCCCTCTCGCCAGCGTTGACAACTGACGGAGGCAATAGAAAAAGGACAATCCATAAAACCGAAAAACGCAGCAGGTGCCGCATGAGGTGGGCTTTCCCTATGGTTTCAGGAAGGGGAAACATGCCTCAAATTTCAATTTTTTTCATCCTTTAATTTTTTCATCAAAGGCGTGAATGGCTTTAATTACGTCGCGGTAATCTTTGGGCGCGTCGCCGGGGAAGGTTTCCTTTAATCCTTTGTTCGCCGCCCACATTATGCGTTTGGAGGCGGCTTCCGACATGATCGGATCGATACCGATGGCGCGTAGCGTGTCGGCGACTTCATCCATTTCGTGTGCCCGGCGTTCGCCATGGATGGCGGTGCGCCCGATCAGGTGGTGGGCCATGTGGTCCCAGTCGATACCGGGATAGCCATCGGCGATGGAATCCAGCACCTTCTTGGCGACACCGTAATGTTCCGCCCCCAGCACGCATTCCTGAAACAAAGCTTCCATGCCCTTGATCATTATGCTGCGGAACATCTTTAGTGCCGAGGCGCGGCCTAGTTCCGGGCCAAAGTCTTCGAGTTCCATGCCCAGGGGCGTCATTGCCGCGATCAGTTGGGGCGCGGCTTCGCCCGATAGCAGCATCGGCACCTTATGCTGGTAACCGGGCACTCCGGCCATGACGGCGGCTTCGACATAACGCGCACCGGCATCCATAACCAATGTGCCGACGGCGATCTTGGTGTCCGGTGACACAGAATTGATATCGACATACAGGTGGCGGTCGGTGAGAAATGGGGCTGCCTGCCGGGCGACGTCGAGCGCGACGGTGCAGGTGACGGCGGCGAAAACGATGTCGCTGATCGCCAGCATATTTTCGATGGTTCCCGCCATGGTAACGCCGACTTGCTGCGGGCGCGGGCGGGGGTCGAAGGCGGCAATCCCGGTAACACCTTCGCCAACCAAGCCCTCGGCAATGCCCGCCGCCGCCTCGCCGAAGCCGATAAAACCGATTTTCGGGTTACTCATTGTGCCGCCGCCTGGGCCATGTCGATGGGAAGGGACACCAGATCCCCGGCTGCATCGAGTCGCCACAGCGCCTCCAGCAACGCCGCCGCACCGGCTGTGCCCAGCACCGGGTCGGTCAGCTCATTGAATTTTTCCGCCAATTCATCGTCGGTCAACGGGTTGTCCGGGTCGCCCTTGCGGGTCGGCGAATAATGCTCAAAGTGCCGCCCATCAGTGGTCTCGATGTTGATGCGGGCGGCGCGGCGTTTCGGGAATTCGGCGCTGAGATCGTCGGCACTCACGACCTCGACTTTTTCAATCAGGCTGCGCAAGGGCTGGTTTTTCAGCCAGTCGCCTGAGAAGGCGTCCATTCGCGCGCGCCCCGTCGTCATCGCTATGGCCACCGCATAGGGCAGGCTGAATTTGGCCTCGAACACCGTTTGCGGATCGCGGTTGCCGCAGATTTCGACGGCCTTCTGGAAGGTTTCAATGCGGATATGCGCGATATCGCCTTCCACCAGCCCATGTTCATTTCTGATCGCCAGCACCCCGTCGATGGCCGGGTGGGTATGGCCGCACGCGGCGTGGTTCTTGAACGTCATCCGCTCGATGGTGAACGATTTTCCGAGGTCGTCGGCGGCCTCTTGCCAATTTGGATTGTTACACATGGCCGCGCCGAACCCGCGTTCGCCTTCCAGAATATCCATCGCCCCGGTGACGCCTTTTTCCGCCGCCATCGCCAGAATGACGCCAGTTTGCGCCGCGTGCGCGGTGTGTAGGGGTTTGGCCATGGCGTCGGCGCGAAACGCCTGTTGCAGTCCGGCGGCCAGGGTGCCGGCGTTGGCCATGGCGTGGCCGATGGTGTCTCCGTCGAGGCCCAGCACCACGCCCGCGCCGGCCGCCGCGCCGAAGGTGCCGATGGTGCCGGTGGTGTGCCAGTATTCGTAATGCGCCGGGTTGACGGCGACGGCCATGCGGTTGGAAACCTCGTACCCGGCGATAACGCTGCGCAGGAAAGCATCGCCGGTAAGGCCCCGCGCCTGGGCCACGGCCAGCACAGCGGAAATCACCGGGGCGGCGGGGTGATACAGGCCGTCGCGGTAAATATCGTCGAATTCGATGGTGTGGGCGGCGGCGCCGTTGATGAACGCCGCCGTGCGTGGATCTGTGGTGCGCCCGGACGGATACAGCAGGGCTGGACCCGCGCCATCGGCGAAGGCTTCGGTCAGCATGGTCGCCGGGGGTTCCAGCCCGCCGCGCAACGTCGAGGAAAACCAGTCGATAACGGCGCGCTTGGCGGCGTGCACAGTGCTCTCAGGCAGGGCCGTGTCCCTGATCCCGGCGGCGTAATCGGCAAATCGACGGATGATCATAAAACCCCCGAATGTAAATTCCGTATTGGGTTACGGTTGTTAAAATTGTATACAATCTACTGTAACAGGGTCAATGACGAGTCCGGGGGATAAAGAAATTGGAAGTGGCGAGCGTACGGGAATTCGATGTGGTGGTGGTTGGCGCCGGAAACGCGGCGCTGACGGCGGCGCTGGCGGCGCGCGAACAGGGCGCATCGGTGATGGTACTGGAGCGCGCGCCTTATGATGAGCGCGGCGGCAACAGCCGCTATACCGCAGGCGCCATTCGTTTTGCTCACAACGGCCTGGACGATCTGCTCAAGGTAATGCCGGACCTCAACGAGGACGAACGCAAAAACACCGAGTTCGGCACCTACACCCGAGACGAATATTTCGACGACATGGCCCGCATGACACGCTTCCGGTGCGACCCGGACCTCGCCGAAATGCTGATCGACAACAGCCTCGACACCCTGGTCTGGATGGGCTCCAAGGGGGTTAAGTTCCAGCCGTCTTACGGTCGCCAGGCTTTCAAGGTTGATGGGCGCTTCAAGTTCTGGGGCGGGCTTTGCCTGGAAACCTGGGGCGGTGGCCCGGGTCTGGTTGATGCCTTGCTGAGCGCTATCGAAGCCGCCGGTATCAAAATCCTTTATGGTGCGCGGGCGGTTGAGTTGATTACCTCGAAAGGTGGCGTTACCGGCGTCGTCGTCCGTGAGGGCGTGAAAACCTATGATATTCAGGCCAAAGCGGTGGTCCTGGCGTCGGGCGGTTTCGAGGCGAATACCGAATGGCGCACGCGCTATCTCGGCCCCGGCTGGGATTTGGCCCCGGTGCGCGGAACTCGTTTCAACACCGGAGATGGCATCAAAATGGCGCTCGACATCGGCGCCATGTCGACCGGCAACTGGTCGGGCTGTCATGCCGTCGGCTGGGACCGCAACGCGCCGCCGTTCGGCGATCTGGCGGTTGGCGACGGGTTCCAGAAACACAGCTACCCTTTGGGCATCATGGTCAACGCCACGGGCAAGCGGTTCGTCGACGAAGGGGCCGATTTTCGCAATTATACCTATGCCAAGTACGGCCACGAGGTTTTGGCCCAGCCGGGGCAGTTCGCCTGGCAGGTGTTCGACGCCAAGGTCTCGTCGATGCTGCGCGACGAATACCGCATCCGCCAGGTGACCAAGGTCACGGCCAATACCATCGAAGAATTGGCGGCGAAGCTGGACGACGTCGACGCAGGCGCATTTGTTAAAGAGGTCGAGGCCTTCAACGCCGCTGTGCGCACCGACATTGCGTTCGACCCGTCGGTCAAGGACGGGCGCTGCACCGAGGGCCTGGACGTGCCGAAATCCCACTGGGCCAATCCGTTGGATACCCCGCCCTATGAGGCCTACGCCATCACCTGCGGCATCACCTTTACCTTCGGCGGGCTGAAGATCAGCACTGAAGGCCACGTCATCGATTCCGATGGAATGCCGATCCCCGGCCTGTACGCCGCCGGTGAGCTGGTCGGCGGGTTGTTCTATTTCAATTATCCGGGCGGCACCGGCTTGATGTCAGGCGCCGTATTCGGTCGCGCCGCCGGGGCGTCGGCGGGCCGGGCGGCGACCGGGTAGGTGAACTTGAAGACAAAAATCTGGATCGCCTTGTAGCGCCATTTTTTTACACACCCCCTTGACGCAAATACCACTTTTATTATTTTAGGGGCTGACCCAGATAACTATCTCAAATATCGTTTAACCCATTGTCTTATCAGTGATAATTGAACTGACAGGTCACTGTTGTTAAATCGCCACTCACATTCCTTCAAATATAAGCCGAATTGAGCC
>JABMOG010000253.1 GCA_013204265.1 Rhodospirillales bacterium | reverse complement strand
TTGCCGACCAAAAAAGATACTCCTGCCGTACCGGTAACACCGGCGGAACAAATCGAATCCACACACGAGGCTTATGAGGCCGGGGCGTCGTTGGTGCATATTCACGTTCGCAACGACGACCAGACACCGGGTTCGGACCCGGACAAATACCACGCTATTCAGGAGGGCGTTAAAAAGCACTGCCCCGGCATGATCATCCAGTTTTCGACCGGCGGGCGGGGACGTGACCAGGACCAGCGCGGCGGCATGCTGCATCATCGCCCCGACATGGCCTCGCTGGCCACGGGGTCCGTCAATTTTCCGACCAACATCTATGAAAACCCCCCCGATTTCGTCGAGGCCCTGGCCTCAAAAATGCTGGAATTTGACGTCAAACCGGAAATTGAGGTTTTCGATGTCGCCATGCTCTACAACGCCGCCAATCTGGTCAAGAAGGGTTTGCTGGCCGCTCCCGTTCACCTGCAATTTGTTCTTGGCATTCCCAACGCCCTGCCGGCGCGCCGGTCGCTGCTGGAATTCCTGATCAAGGAGCGCGAGGAGGTGCTTCCGGGGTCCACATGGGCCGCCGCCGGAATCGCCCGCCACCAATTCGATGTCAATCAGTGGTGCCTGGAACTCGGCGGACATTGCCGCACCGGCCTTGAGGACAACATAAAATTTGACCGCGATCGCCTGGCCGTGAGTAATGCCGAACTGGTCACCAAGATCGTCGATATCGCCGGCGACTATGGGCGTCACCCGGCGACGCCAAAAGAAGCACGGGAGATTTTGAGCCTTGCCGAAGCAACCTGATATGCGAGCCCCAACCGCCTTTAAAACGGCGGAGGAATTGGTTGCCGAGGTGCGCGCCGGGCATGCTACGCCCAGCGACATCGCGCGCTCCGTATTGGACGATATTCAGGCGCTCGACGGGACTCTCAACTGTTTCGCCAGCCTGAAACCGGACGACGTCATGGCGCAGGCCGCGGCGCTCGACCAGCGCCTCGCCAAGGGCGAGGACGTAGGCCCGCTCGCCGGGCTGCCCGTATCGGTGAAGGATCTTCTCGTCGCCAAGGGGCACCCGACCGCTTCCGGTTCTCTGATCATGCAGGGCAACGTTGTTGATCTGGATGCACCCGTTGTCGAACGCTTACGCGCGGCTGGTGCGGTGATGCTGGGGAAAACGACGACCAGCGAATTCGGCTGCAAGGCAGTCGGCGACAGCCCCTTGACCGGCATTACCCGCAATCCCTGGAATACGGAAAAAACGCCGGGTGGGTCCAGTTGCGGGGCGGCGGCGCTCGTTGCCGCCGGCATTACGCCGGTCGCCATCGGCACCGACGGAGGTGGGTCTCTTCGCATACCGGCGAGCCTGACCGGCCTGGTCGGTTTCAAGGGGCACTTCGGGCGAGTGCCCGCCTATCCTGCCGCTGCGGTGCCGACGTTGATCCACATCGGGCCGCTGGCGCGCCGGGTGCGGGACGCCGCTTTGATGATGTCGGTGATTTCCGGCTACGATGAACGCGACCCCTTCAGCATCGCCGCCCCGAAGCCCGACTTTCTTGCGGCGTGCGAACGTCGGCCAAAGGGTCTGCGCGTCGCCTACAGCCCGACCCTGGGATATGCCCGCCCGGACCCCCATGTGACGAAAATGGTAGAGGCCGCGCTCGCCCGGCTGGAAGCCGCCGGGTGTGAAATCGATGTCGTCGAACAGGCATTCGACAACCCGGTGGAAATTTGGAAGTCGGAGTTCTATGGCGGTGTCGGCACGCGCTTAAAAACCGCCATGGAAACCCGGCGGAATGATCTCGACTCCGCCGTGGCGAGCGCGCTGGACAGCGCCTATTCACGGTCGATGACCGACTATCAGGGACGCTTGTTCGAGCGTTTTCAGTTCCGCGACAAGGTCCGCTCGTTGTTCGAGAATTACGATATCCTCGCCACGCCATCGCTCCCCGTGACCGCTTTCGACGTGGGCCGAAATACGCCACCGGGGCACGAGGACCAAGATGCGATTTCCTGGGCTTACTACAGTTATCCCTTCAACCTGACGGGCCAACCGGCGGTGTCCTTGAATGCCGGCTTCGACGCCGACGGGTTGCCGGTGGGACTTCAACTCGTCGCCCGGCCTCTCGCTGAAGAAACGCTGTTTTCCCTTGCCCAAGCGTTTGAGGAACAGGACCCCGATCCGGACAGACGCCCTTCCCTGTAGGAAAAGTTGGCGTCAGCCGCCCTTTGCGTCCTCCAGAATCATGTCCGCCGCTTTTTCCCCGATCATGATCGTCGGCGCGTTGGTGTTGCCGGATGTAATCGTCGGCATGATAGAGGCATCGGCGACACGCAGGCCGCGCAGGCCGCGCACCCGAAGGCGCTCATCGACCACCGCCATCGCGTCGATGCCCATTTTGCAGGTGCTGGTCGGATGATAGATGGTCTGCGCGATGGCCCGTGCGCCCTCGAGAAGCTGTTCGTCCGATTGCATGTCCGCGCCGGGCAGGTGTTCGCGAACGATGAAGGGCCGAAGGGCATCCGTCGCCACCAGTTTGCGTGTCATTTTCAGGCCGTTGACCGCCGTCTCCCGGTCGAGAGACGTCGCCAGATAATTGGGGTGGATCGCCGGATAGGCCTTGGGGTCTGGCGAATTCAGAACGATCCGCCCCCGGCTTTCCGGGCGCAGTTGGCAAACCGAAAGGGTGATCCCCGAAAACCCGTGCATCTCAATCCCGGGCTTGTCCGCGCTCAACGGTTGAAAATGGAACTGGATGTCCGGCGTTTCCAGTCCCGGACGCGACTTCGCGAAGATACAGACCTGACTGGCCCCCATGCTCATCGGCCCGGTGCGCGCCAACACATACTGTATGCCGATGGCCATGCGGCGAAAAACGTTGTTGATCTGGTCGTTGAGGGTCGGAATGTTGACTTCGTATACGGCGCGTATCTGCAAATGGTCCTGGAGGTTTTCTCCGACGCCGGGAAGATCGGCGGCGACCGGAATGCCGAGCGCCTGCAGATATTCCGCCGGTCCGATGCCGGAAAGTTGGAGTATCTGCGGCGATCCGATCGCCCCCGCCGAGAGGATGACTTCGCCGCCCGGTTTCAGCCCGGCATGTCTGGCCGCGCCCTTGACCGAAAAGGCGATGCCGGTTGTCTTGCCGTCCTTGATAACGACCCGCTCGACCAAGGCATGGGTGGTGATGTCCAGGTTCCGCCTGTGACGAACGGGGTTGAGGAAGGCGACGGCGGTGGAACAGCGCCGACCATTGCGGGCCGTCAACTGGAAATAGCCCGCCCCTTCCTGAGTGGCGCCGTTGAAATCGTCGGCACGCGGAACGCCCGTTTCCTCAGCCGCCGCGATCAGTGCTTCGCAGACTTTGCTGTGGGCGCGCATGTTGGCAACGGAAAGCGGTCCGTCCGCACCATGGTACTCATCACCGCCCCGTTCCTGGCGCTCGGACCGCTTGAAATAGGGCAAGACGTCTTCATAAGACCACCCGGCGTTGCCCAGTTGTCGCCAATGGTCGTAATCTTGGTGTTGTCCGCGGATATACAACAGGCCGTTTATGGAACTCGACCCGCCGAGCGTCTTGCCGCGTGGCCAATCGATACTGCGACCGTTTATGCCGGGGTCGGGTTCGGTCCTGTAGCACCAATCCATATTCGGATTGTGGAGCGTCTTAAAATAGCCGACCGGCACGTGAATCCATGGGTTCCAGTCGCGCCCACCGGCTTCCAGCAGTAATACCCGTTTGTTTGAGTCCGTGCTCAGTCGATTGGCGAGAACGCAGCCCGCCGAGCCCGCGCCGATGACGATGAAATCGTATAAATTTCCGTTCTCTGGCATGTCGTTGCTGTCCAGTTCGTAAAAATTTGTAATAATGCTTTAAATGGCATTGTCAGAGTAAATCGGCCTGATCCACAAAATCCAAAGCTGACAAGTATCAGGCGGCAAGCTACCGCCACTCTACCAAGGCAAAAGTCCGGTTAATTTTGTGAGTTTCGCGGTTATAAAGATGACGTTCCTGATTGAAGTGGTTGTGAATTGGAGAGTGGATAGAGACGAATTTCTGCAGTGTGGCTGGCCTTCGAAATCTTGCCATTGCCTTCTCTCGTCGTCGAAACGGCTGATGTGAGTTTTCCGCCCGATTGTTGAGCCAGCGGCTAGTTTCCTGGCGCGCACAGTTGCCGATATCCTTCATCGCTGCTCGGTATGATCGAAGCTTGTCCGTCACGATGCTTTCCGGCCGGACATAACGTTTCATTGCTTTCTTCAGAAATCGCAGCGCAGCCTTACGATTCCACCTCTTTGTGACGAATGATTCAAGAATTTCGCCCTCATGGTCGACCGCCCGCCAGAGGTAGTGAGCTTCACCGTTGATCCGGACAAATACCTCAGCCAGATGCCAGCGCCACTGCGTCCAATTCCGGTGCGCAGCAACTCGTTTTTTTCTGATC
>JABMOG010000252.1 GCA_013204265.1 Rhodospirillales bacterium | reverse complement strand
GTCAAACCCAGCCTAAAATCTCGCAACAGACGATCAAATCCCCAAAACTGGAAAAGCCGAACCAAAAAAGCCATCAGGCTCACAGACACATCACACAGTGTAAATGGAAAACGTTTTTACACAGCCTGGGTCAGAAGCAGACATTTTTCTACTACCCTCAGAATGTCCGCTTTCGGGGCTAGAGCGGACCTCATTAAACGGACCCACTCAACCCAGGGGCGTCCCGATTGACCTTTGTCCGCCTGAAAACTAGAGTTTCCACCACCGTGCGCGAAAGGGACTCTGACCTTGCCGAAAATCACCGTCGATCAATTCAACACCCTGATGACCGAGGAAATGCCTTGGGCGGTCGAGGCTGGCATGACGCCGGAAACCATCGGCGCCGACCGTGCGACAATGCGCCTGGCCTTTCACGAAAGCATGCTGCGTCCCGGCGGCACGATGTCGGGGCCGACCATGATGGCATTGGCCGACGCCACCATGTATGCCGTCGTGCTGGGCGCCATCGGTATCGTCAAGCTGGCGGTCACCACCAGCTTCAATATCAACTTCCTGTACCGCCCCAGCCCTGCTGATTTGCTGGCCGAAGGGCGGTTGCTGAAAATCGGCAAGCGCCTCGCGGTGGTCGAAGTGACGCTGCATTCCGACGGCCATGATGAACCCGTGGCCCACGCCACCGGCACCTATTCCATTCCACCGGCCTCAAATTAAAGCTTTGCGGTAATATAATACCGTTGTCATAACATACGGTATTCTTTGCCAATTTCGGCGTTGACTTGGCAAACTTTAGTGGCATACTCCGCGCCTTCGCGTAATGGCCCTTTGAATTGGGGCTGCGGGCGCGCCGCTTTATTCAAGACGATTACTAAAGATCGGATTTGCGACATGAAAACCTATTCGGCGAAACCTTCGGAAATTGTAAAAAAATGGTTCGTCATTGATGCCGAGGACGTGGTCCTGGGCAGAATGGCCTCCATCATTGCGGCCCGGCTTCGCGGCAAGCACAAGCCGATGTTCACCCCGCACATGGATTGTGGTGACAACATCATCGTCGTCAACGCCGGCAAGGTGAAGTTGACCGGCCGCAAGTTGGACGACAAGATTTATTATTGGCACACCGGGTATCCGGGCGGCATCAAATCGCGCACCGCCGGCGCCGTCCTCGACGGCCGCCACCCCGAGCGGGTGGTTATCAAGGCTGTTGAGCGGATGCTCAGCCGCAACCCGATGGGTCGCAAGCAGATGAAAAACCTGCATGTCTATAAGGACGCCGATCATCCCCATCAGGCCCAGAACCCCGAAGTTCTGGATGTCGCCGCCATGAACCCCAAAAACAAAAGGAGCGCCTAATCATGGCCGAGGAAACCAAGACCCTCGCGGACCTTCAAGACATGGTCGAAGAAAAGGCCGCTCATGACGCGGCTGTGGCCGCCGGAACAGTGCCGCAAGAGGACGCCGTTGAGGCTGCTGATACCAGTGCCGTTGCCGCAGCTGCCACCCCCGAAGCGATCATAGTGGTCGAGCCTAAAATCGACGATCAGGGACGTTCCTACGCCACCGGCAAGCGGAAAAATGCCATTGCCCGCGTCTGGATCAAGCCAGGCCCCGGCAAGGTCATCGTCAACGGCCGCGTGCTGGAAACCTATTTCGCCCGTCCGGTTCTGCGCATGCTCATCAACCAGCCCTTCGTCGTCACCGAGCGCGAAGGCCAGTACGACGTCATGTGCACGGTCAAGGGCGGCGGATTGTCCGGCCAGGCCGGCGCGGTCAAACACGGCATCTCCAAGGCGCTGACCTACTACGAGCCGACATTGCGCGGCGCGCTCAAGAAGGAAGGCTTCCTGACCCGCGATTCCCGTGTCGTCGAACGTAAAAAGTACGGCCGCAAGAAGGCCCGCCGCAGCTTCCAGTTCTCGAAGCGATAGAATGGAAGCTACAAAAAAATAAATGTTTACAAGGGCCTGTAGAAATACAGGCCCTTTTTTCTTTATCACAAATAAGTCACAAATCGTTGTAGCTACTAGATTTCCTCTTTACGCTAACTTTTGTGAAGTCACAAATACGTCACCTTTAAGAGTTTGTGATCATGGCTGAAACCGACAAAAATTATTCGTATTACCGAGAAAAACACACTCTGTTTGAGGGGGATGTGGTCGTTTACAGGCGACCAAAATTGACTGCCGCTACGGAGCGCGAGCGAGCCACGCAAGAGCGGTGGCAAATGCAGCTAAAAATCCCAGGACAGCATCGCATTACCAAGTCCACGAAGACCGGAAACCTTGGGGATGCAATGTCCATAGCAAAAGAAACATATATGAAGATGCGGCAGCGGGCAGAGCAGGGGCTCCCGTTGACCGACATGAACTTCAAGACGTTTTTCGAAAGCGAGTGGATGCCGAGGGCGAAAACCACCTTATCAATTCACCGGGTTAAGGTGCACCAAAGTATCGGGGCTCGGTATATGGGCGGGTTTTTTGGTGGCTATGAACTCGCCAAAATCAATGAGGTCCTACTGGACAAATATTGGGAGTGGCGCTGGACTTACTGGACGCATGGTCCGGGTTTGGATGATAAAACAGCATTTTATACGGTCGACCGACCCTCGCCCTCAACGCTTCGCCAGGAAAAGGGCGTTCTGAACCAAATCCTGAAATACGCAAAGCGACGCGGATACATTAATACCCTGCCCATCATCGCCGTCCCGTCGATGGAAGGGAAACAGCAGCGGAACCGAAAAGGTCGGGAAACGACTTATTTCGACGAAGATGATTACAAGAAGCTCTATCTCTTTCTGGCAGAGTGGCAGCACGGAGGTCGGCATAAGCTCCACCGGTTCCAGCGCAAAATGCTGCGCTACCTCATCATGTTCCTTTTGAACTCTGGGCTACGACCGAATGAGGCCTGGCAACTGACGTGGAAAGATATCATCCCGACGCGGGTCGAAAACGGCGACGATGGGCGGTACGCGGGGGTGTCCGTCGTCATATAAATTGGAACAGGTGGCGGCCTGATCTAAGAGAGGATCTGGCTCATCTGGTTGATCATATTAAGCGGCGTATTTGCGGTATTGCAAGCGCCGGGTCTTCATCG
>JABMOG010000251.1 GCA_013204265.1 Rhodospirillales bacterium | reverse complement strand
CTCGGCGACCGTGGTGCCGAACCCGAGCGCAAAGGCGAACACCAGCAACACCGGCAAGCTGCCCTTGCGCGCCATCGCCTGGGCCATTGTCTCGCCAATCGGGAACAGGCCCATTTCCAACCCCTGGACGAACAGCGCCAGGCCGAAGACGACACAGACCATCCCGACCAGGACACCACCGATGTCGGGAAACGGCTGGCGCAGGACGATGATCTGGAAAAATGCGATGACGAGGATGATCGGGGCGAGATCGCGAACGGCATTCCCGAGAAGCTTCATAAAATTGAAAAATGGCTTACTCATGTACGGAGCCGCTGTCTGGGGATAACCATCAAAATTGGCGCAAATCATACTTCTATTCGAACGCCTTGGAAATGCCATTGCCATCAGCCGGGGTTAGGTCTTTCCCCAAACGCCCGGTGTCGTGTACCTTCACAGGTATGCAGAAGGATTGAACGGACCATGCCACCTAACGTTAAAGACACCATCATCAAACTTATCGTCGCCTCGCTGATCGTCGGGCTGTTCCTCGGCTTTTTCAACATCGACCCGCGCGCACTGCTGGCCGATTTCGGTGACACGGTTCTGGAAATCTTTTCGGTCGTCGCCTCGGTCGTCGAATGGGCGGTCAAATATCTGCTGCTAGGCGCCGTCGTGGTCGTGCCGATCTGGCTGATTTTCTTCTTGATCGGCCGGATGCGCGGGCGCAAGGGGTGACACAAGGGCGGGCACGGCAAAAGGAAATATCTAATGGTAAATTTAGCGGACACTCCGGACTACGAAATCACAGTTGAGGTCCACCCAAATCGCGTGCGCGTGGTTTTTAATGGCGCAACAATCGCCGACAGCACCCAGGCATTGGTATTGGCTGAGACGCGCCAGGCGGATGTTTTCTATATTCCCCGCGCCGACGTGAGCATGGATTTTCTCCGGCGCACGGATCACGGTACCTTTTGTCCCTTCAAGGGAAACGCGGTGTATTGGAGCATTGCGGTCGGCGATGAGACCACAGACAACGCGGCCTGGAGTTATGAAGAGCCCTATAGCCAGGTCTCTGAGATCAAGGACACCATTTCCTTCTACCCGGATCGCGTAAATATCCTGGCCGACTGATCCTTGAGGGCCGTTTTTTTGCTGGGGGGGTAAAATTATGGCATAATCCCCCCATATAAATAGACATACAAAAGCGCCGTTTCGAACGCACCGCCATGAGAACACCGATGATTAGTATGGACCCACCCTTGGCTGAAAAATCACCCTATCTGGTTGGCCAGATGTTGATCGCCATGCCGGGTATGGGCGACGCCCGATTCGAGAAATCGGTGATCTATGTGTGTGCCCACAACGCCGACGGGGCGATGGGGCTGGTCGTCAACCGGGCGATGGAGGAACTGACCTTCCCCGACTTGTTGGAACAACTGGGTATCGATGTTACCGGCGACGGCCCTGCCATCAATATTCTGTTCGGCGGCCCGGTGGAATCCGGCAGAGGCTTCGTGCTGCATACCTGCGACTACCTGCGAGACGCCACCATGGTCGTTGATAATGGGGTCGCCCTGACCGCGACGATGGATATTTTAAAGGCCATCGCCGACGGCGATGGTCCGATGCAAAGCCTGTTGGCGCTCGGCTATGCGGGTTGGGGACCGGGACAACTGGACGGCGAAATCATGTCTAACGGCTGGCTCAGCGTCGATGCCGACACAGATCTGGTGTTCGGCGGCGATTTGGATGGCAAATGGGACCGCGCCATGGGCAAGATCGGGATTGACCCGCGCATGCTGTCCGACCAGGCGGGACACGCCTGAGCCGGGCGCGAACAGGGAAAGATTACCGTGAAATTTTATCTCGTAGACGACGACTCGAACTTTGTCGATGTCATGACGGTTCTGCTGGAGGCCGCAGGGCACACGGTATTCGCCGATATTGCCGCGTTGCCGGCGATATCGCGGATCATCACCAAGCGCCCGGATTGCATCATCACCGACATGATGATGTCGGAAATGAACGGCCTGGAGCTGTGCGCCGAGCTTCGCACCCGCGACGAATTGAAACGCGCCGTGATCATCATGGTGTCGGCAAAGATCGACGCCCATTGGCATGGCCGGGCGAAAGAGGCGGGCGCCGACGGGTATATTGAAAAACCGCTGAATGTGGAAACATTCGTCGCAGACGTCGAAAAAATCATTGCCGGCGCTTCGCGGGATGGCAGCGACACTCCCGCCGCGCCGGAACCATCGCTGCCGGGCCGCCGGTGAGGTCAAGGAACATCATGGCTAAGAAAAAATCATCCTCAAAGGGCACGGCATCGAACGCCGATGCGCTGATGCGCACCTTGTTCAAAAAAATGGAGGCGGAAAAATCCGCCGAGGGGCTAAACGACAACGTAATCATCCCCTTCGCCGCAGCGCTCGAAGAAGTCTGCGAGGCGCGTGGCTATATGCTCAATATTTTCGGTGACAAGAGCAACATCGTCTTTACCGGGGATAAGGCCGACGCCGAAGCCATCTACAACATGATCGAAGAGTATCTGGCGGCTAAGGGATAATGGTTCAGCCCGGCCCCAGCGTCGTTAGCGTCGGGGCGCCGACCAGCAGTTGTTCGGCGACGCGGCATAGGGTCGCTTCATCGACGGCGTCGATTTTGGCGATGATTTCTTCCATCGGCAGTGGGCGGCCGAATATCATTATCTGGCCCGCCAGTTGTTCGCAGCGCGACGACGTGCTTTCCAGCGACATCAGGGTGCCTGCCTTGATCTGGGTCCGGGCGCGGGCGATTTCGTCTTGTGGTATGTCGCGGGTGAGCTTTTTGATCTCATCGAAGACCAACGGCGCCATGGCGGCGACATCGTCCTTGCCGGTGCCTGCGTAAACCCCAAACAGGCCGCCGTCGGAATAACACTGCATATACGAATAGATGGCGTAGGCCATGCCCCGTTTCTCGCGTATCTCCTGGAACAGGCGCGACGACATGCCGCCGCCGAGCAGGGTTGCAAACACCGATGTCGCGTGGAAATCGTCGTGGGTGAAGGGAATGCCTTCCATGCCGATCAGCACATGGGCTTGCTCCAGGTCGCGGGTTTGCTGGTAATCACCGCCGACATAGCGCGCCGCCTCCCGCACCCCGTTGGTCTTGGCGGGCAGCGCGTCAAAGGCAGCCTCGACCAGCCCGACCAGGCGGTCGTGGTCGATGTTGCCGGCGGCGGCGAATACCATGTTGGGGCCCGAATAATGGTGGCCCATGTACCCCAACAAGGTGTCCGGGCTCATACTCTGAACCAACGCCGCGGTGCCCAGCACCGGGCGTCCGAGGGCCTGATCGGGAAAGGCGGTTTCCTGAAAATAGTCGAACACCACGTCGTCGGGGGTGTCATGGGATTGGTGAATTTCCTGGACGATGACGTCTTTTTCGCGAACCAGTTCGGCCTCATCCATAACCGAATGTTGTAAAATATCAGCGACCATATCGACGGCCAGGGGGGCGTCGTCTTTCAGCACCTTGGCGTAGTACGCAGTTTGCTCGCGCGCCGTATAGGCG
>JABMOG010000028.1 GCA_013204265.1 Rhodospirillales bacterium | reverse complement strand
CTTTATGGTGGATTATTTGGGCAGTAAGCCGGCATCCTTTAACGCCTGCGCCTGCCGCCCGTGGGCCAGTATCCGCTTGGCCGACTCGAGCCGCGCCATTTCTTGCGGCGTGTTGTTGTGGGGATGGAGTCGCAGGGCAGCCACCATATTACGCAGGGTTGGCGTGGAGCCGTTGCCGACGTTTTTTTGATCGGCGATAGCCTGATTGACCAGATCGTGAACTTCCCGGATCCAGGCGTTTCGGCCCTCTGGGCTCGTTTCAAATGGGGTTGTGACGGAAAATCCGGCGGAGTTTAAGGCGTCACGAATTGCCCCTAGGTTTGCCGCATATTCTGAAAGTTCTTCCGGACCGCTTTCTTCGTATTCGTCGATCAACGCTTCGACCAGCATCTTATGGATCCCAGGCCAATCCTTGACAGAACAATCGCCCATATGACCGGCCCGCCCGCAATGGTGACAAAATACGGCGGATTGGTCGCCCCATTCGTGATCGTGGTTTTGGGCAAGGTCTGTGTCGGTACCGCCTTCATGCAAAAGGGCGCCAGTGATAATTGATATTTCCAGGCCTGTATCGTCAAGGCAGATCGGGCAGCAATAGCCCCATTCGGTTTGTACGCTCATGGCGGGTCGTCCTTCCGGTGGTAGGGTTGGGCCCGGCCGGATGACCGGGCCCCGATGATTAATGGATGCTCGGTTGTGATTGCGCCGCTGGCCTGGCGCTGCCGTAGGTGGTGCGAATGTCGTCCATCGTATATTTGCCCCGCGACCGGCTCCGATATTGGGCCGGGCGGAAATACCAGGACAGCTTCTTTGATGCCCAGCGATACCCTGCAGATTTCAGGGCTTCCTTATGGGTGCGCGTGTCGCCGGTCACCCAGATCCAGGCGCCGCAAATTTCGATGTCCAGGCCGGCCAGGCGGATGATAGCGTTCAAGGCATCGTTGACCGCGGCGCCGTAGCTGACGTCCTGCTCCTTGACGTCGCCGGTGAAGTTTTCGAGAACCTCGAAAGCCTCGTTGATCAGCTTCATCATTTCTTCGCCGGCGGCGTTGATGTCGGGATGATATTTCAGAGCAGCGGCCCGGTAGGCGGCTTTGGCCATTTGGGGATCAATCTCGCCGGTTAGGCCGAGGATCTTGGCCGCGTCGTATTGGTTGATGGTTATCGTATTTTCTCCGTTGGTAGGGAAATCAGTTGAGCGCCAGGGCGGCGTCCACTTCGGGTTGCGTCATAATTATATCGGTGTCTAGATTCAAATAAGCGTGCTGCCGGGTGGTCGGGTTCCAACAATAAAGCATCCGGATACCGCTTCGGCTTGTAAATGACGATTCCGTTCCGCCGCTCGCGCCTACCCAGGTGCCTTGATCTTTTAATTTTGCTGCGCGGGGGTCTGTCTTGAAATCGGCCATTTTAATTCTCCTGGTAGGGATTTTGTTAAGCGATAACAATAACTTAGAACATTTAACCAATGATTGCAAGTAGAAAATGGCGGAAAACAGCGGAAAAGCAGGTTTTTGTTGGCTGTCGATGGCTCTGCATTGCAAGGACATTGCAAGGCCATCGCGGGCCCTAGTAGCAATTTTGGCCATAAGGCGTGACGGTAAGAAGGATCGTATTGACGTTTGTGCCGACGGAAGAGAATGACCCGGCCGGCAGATCCCGCCAGTTGGCGTTCCGTTTTTTCATAAAGGCGCGGAAGGCCGTCGCTTTGCGCGTGGTCCGGAATTCGGTACCGGCGGACATGATGGCGATCAGCCGGCCTTCTGGTTTCAAAAACTTCCAGGCGTGCATGACGTGATCGATGTCCCGTTCCATATCGAAGGGCGGATTCATTATCAGCCGATTGTATAGCCGTTCCGGATCTGGCTGCATCGCCAGGAAGTCCATTTGCGTAACCCGGCGATAGAGCCCGCTTCGTTGGAGGTCGGTCGCCAGATGGGCTTGATATTCGACGCAATCGACGATGGCGCCTTCTGCCGCGGCCAGTGAAGCCAGGTTGCCGGTACCGGCGCTGGGCTCCAAAACGGTCAAGGCCTCTTCGTCCTTCCGGTGATAGAGGTCCGACCGGTCGATGACTATTGCGGCGGCTGTATCCGGAGTGGGATAGAAACCGTAATGCTTGGCCGGCGTTGTCTTTGGAGTGAACAAGCCGCCGTCGTCTTCCGCCTGGCGCCCGTCCGGAACAACCTCGCCGTAATATTCGGCCAATAGCTTGTTGACCCTTTCAATGAGGTCGTCCCGCTTGAACCAAACGTGAGCGTTGCCGTTCTTGTAGCAGCATACCTTGAAAAACTCGGTTTCGACTTCGCTCTGCCGCTTGCCCCAGCCGCCGGCCCGGGCTTTCTCGATGACGTCGGACAAGCCACCATACTCGGGTGGGTCCAGGCCTTCCAAAACGTAAAAGGTCCGTTCGATGTCAAAAAACGTGTCGCGGTGGTTCCGGTGATAATTCCAGGATCCCCATTCGTCAAATGCTCGATCAAGGATAATGCGGTGGCCAATCTTGAAACCGTCATGGCTCTTGAACCGGCGATCCAGCTTTGAGAAGCATTCGGCAATCCCGCGCTTGAATATGGTGTCCTGATCCGTCGCCAGTTGCTTGAGGGTGGCCAGGATATTTTCTTCGGTCACCTCGGGCGGATCTTCCAATAGCTGTTTCTGGAATTGATCTTTCGCCGTTTTGTCCATGAGCCGGCGCAAACCGGTCAATTCGATGATGTGGGCCCATACGTCGGTGTCGACGATACGGCGGGCTTGATCCAAATACTGATCCCGGTCGGGAACCTCTAGGCGGGCCAAAAACATTTTGGCGGCGTTTTGGTGATGATGATTGAACCGGGTCACGACCGGCCCTGCAGCCCGGCCCTCGGCGATGGCGGAGCCAATGGCGTTGTCCGCTGACGAAATGGCCGAGTAAGCGGTGGCGTAGAGCGCCAGGGCAGACCGGCGCCTGGCGCAGATCTCGGTAACGGTCGTGCGCGGTACCAGTTCGGCGTTCATAGCGCCACCGCTGCGGCCGGCGCCAAGGGCAGGTCCAGAGCG
>JABMOG010000006.1 GCA_013204265.1 Rhodospirillales bacterium | reverse complement strand
CCGGTGGCGTCGCTTTTGACCCGGATTTTGACGTTGAAATCGATAACGCGCTTGACCGCGACCAGAATTTTCATGGATGTATTTCCAAAATTTAGCTCCCATAAACGACGGAGGTAATGTTGTATAAAACATTTTAACTAATTGAAAAACAACATTAAAAGCGATTGTTTTTTCTTCGCACCTGCACAATAGGGGCTGGGAAACGGGAGGTCAAGACTGGATTGTATACAATTTGTCAGACACCTCAGCGGTTGGCGCCGGGCACCCACAGCACGTCTTTTTTACCTGCGTCATTGGCCATGCGGGCCAGTACGAACAGGTGGTCCGACAGGCGGTTGACGTACTGGATAGCAATCGGGTTAACGTCTTCCTCTGTGGCCAGTTCCGTCATCAGGCGTTCGCACCGGCGCACCACGGTGCGGCCCAGATGCAGCCACGCCGAAGCCTCGCTGCCACCGGGCAGGATGAAGGACATCAAGGGTTCCAGCTGCGCATTCATGGCGTCGATTTCGTCTTCCAGGCGTTGCACCTGTGGCTGGGAAATTCGCAGTGCGGTGTCTTCTGCGCCGGGCACAGTCGGTCGGCACAGATCGGCGCCGAGGTCGAACAGATCGTTCTGGATGCGGGCCAACGTAGCATCAACGTCGCCCTCTGCACCAAGGCGGGCCAGACCGAGCACGGCATTCGCTTCATCGGCGGTGCCATAGGCGCGGACCCTGAGGTCATGCTTGGGCACGCGCGCACCGCCGCCAAGGGAGGTTTCGCCACGGTCGCCGCCACGTGTGTAGATTTTATCGAGTTTGACCACGAGGCTATTCTTAACCCTCTTATATCAAGTCATAAAATTTCAATAAGAGGATAAAGGCGAAAATCGCGACTGCGATACCCTGTATGATAACGCGCCAGCGCATCAGTTTGTTGGCGTTGCGAAGGTAAAAGTCACCGTGTACGGCAAACGAAATAACCCCGGTCGCCAACACCGCCACCGTTGCAAACATGGCGAGACCAAGAATAATTGAGAGCAGCGTTTCCATAGATTTGATATAGTCCTTTTTGCCCCAAAGGTCATGGGAAAACCGGACAACGCCGGAAAAAAATTTACGGGGTTACAACCCTGCAGTGGAGGAAAAATGGACAACGATACCCGAAAGGCGCTGGCATCGATCAGCGTCGCCACCATCACCATGCAGCTTTTGAAACGCGGCATCCGTAATATTTCCATGGCCGGGGTGCGGCCCCTGAACGCGCCGGTCGTGCGAATTCTAGGCCCCGCCTACACACTACGCTATGTGCCGCTGCGCGAAGACCTGTCCACGCCCGACAAACTGGGCGGGGCCGATTACCCGCCGCGCCGGGCGATTGAACAGGCGCCGGCGGGCAGCGTTCTGGTTATCGACGGGCGGGGCCGGGGCGATATCGCCGTGGTCGGAGACTTGCTGGTCGAACGCCTGAAAATCCGGGGCGTCGCCGGCGTCGTGTCCGACGGCGGCGTGCGCGATTGCACCGAGGCGCTGGCCGTCGGCTTACCACTATATGCCTCCGGCCCGGCAGCTCCGGCCAGCGTCGCCGGCCATGCCGCCGCCGATATAGAAACCCCGGTGGCGTGCGGCGGCGTTGCGGTATTTCCAGGCGACATCATCGTCGGCGACAATGATGGCGTCGTTGTTATCCCGCAGGCGCTCGCCGCTGAGGTCGGACGCGATGGGGTTGAGCAGGAACGTTATGAGCGGTTCGCCAAGCTGAAAATTCAGGAAGGCCGCCCTGTTCCGGGCGTCTATCCGCCGAATGAGGAGACCAAGGCCGAATACGCAAAGTGGGTTGAGGACGGCGAGCCGGGGGGCTAAGCCGGACTCGTCAGACCACAGGTGGCGGTGGCACGGTTACGCCGGGCGGGAACACAGGGATTGGCGGCTCGTCTTCGTCCGGCGGGTTGGGGTTGATGATGGCCGGCGGAATGACCTGATTGAGGTACTGCACCACGCCCTCGCGGAATTCGGGCCGGATTTCAGCCCAGGTGACAAACAAGGGGCCATCGCGGCCGTAGCGGAGAATATCCCGGTTCGACTGAAGGCCTTCGAAAGATTTGGCGAAATTGTCGGTGCGTCCGATGAACAACCATTCCGGCCAGCGCCCGCCGAGCCAAATGACGAAAACGCCCGATGCACCGGGAAGCCCGTGGTCCTCGGGGTCCAGATTGAGGAAATTATAGTACTGTCCCTTCGGCGACGTGACCCACGATACGTTCCGGGGCGGGCCGGACGGCGGCGTTTTTTTCTTGGTTTTTCCGAACAGACCCATGACCATCATCCTGATCCCGGCAAAAAATCGAAGGGCCGGTTATTGACTAGTATTAGATTTCAAATGCGACAATCAATCAACGGGTTATGAGGGTTGCCGGTTCAAATGACAGTGGATATTGCAATTACGGTTATGGTGCTGGCGATCATTGTATCGATTGTCGCCTCGACGATGTTTACCGGTGCGTCGCCAGTGCCGACATCCAAATCCGTCCGCGGTACCATGCTGGCGGCGTTGAATGAGGCGGGCGGACCGATCAGTGGGCCGATCTATGACCTTGGCTCCGGCTGGGGCGGGCTGGCCAGGGTTTTGGCTGAGCGCTATCCCGATTGCCCGGTTCGCGGAATCGAGATATCCATGCTGCCGTGGTTGTGTTCT
The DNA here is from genome assembly GCA_013204265.1 of Rhodospirillales bacterium. Lineage (GTDB taxonomy): Bacteria > Pseudomonadota > Alphaproteobacteria > Rhodospirillales > Casp-alpha2 > Casp-alpha2. The sequence goes on along the minus strand of JABMOG010000006.1, from coordinate 3,799 downwards.
GTGGTCCGGCTGCGGTGGGGTGGGCCTGAAAACCTGCGTTTCCTGCTAAAGGATATCAACAAAATCGATGTATCCGGCGCAGCCCTGGTGGTGTGTTACCTGCCCGGCCCGGCAATGGAAAAACTGCGCCCCAAACTGGAAGCCGAACTGCCGCCCGGCGCGTTAGTTTTGTCCAATACCTTCGCGCTCAGGGGCTGGCAAGCCATCGAGACTCGAACCGCGCCCGACATGTACCGAAGCCAAGTCTATTTGTACCGGGTCGGGAACTTATAAAGGCCGCGTTGCCTGTTTCAGCCACGCCGCCGTTGCCTCATCGGTCAGCGGTCCGATCTCGGCCAACACCCGCGCATGATAGCTGTCGACCCAGGCGATTTCATCTGTGTCCATCAGTCCGGTGTCGATCAACGCCCGGTCAATGGGGGCCAGCGTCAGGGTCTCGAAGGCCAGCAGGTCTTTGCCGGTATCCGCCATTGATCCGCTCGTCGTCACGCAGACCAGGTTTTCAATGCGGATGCCGTAGGCCCCGGTTTTGTAGTATCCCGGCTCATTGGAAACCACCATGCCGGGTTCCAGGGCGACGCGGTTGGCGGCCTTGGAAATGCGGTGCGGGCCTTCGTGTACGCCCAGGAACTGACCGACCCCGTGGCCGGTGCCGTGCTCATAATCCAGCCCTTCGGCCCACAACGCGCGGCGCGCCAGAATATCGAGCTGGCTGCCGGTGGCGCCTTCGGGAAACCGCGCCGTGGCAAGCGCGATATGGCCCTTCAGCACCAGCGTGAAATGGCGGCGCATGTCGTCGGTCGGCACCCCAATCGCGACGGTGCGGGTAACATCGGTCGTGCCGTCCAGGTACTGCGCCCCCGAATCGACCAGATACAGCGTACCTGCTTCGAGCGTGCGGTTGGTTTTGGGGCTGGCCCGGTAATGGACGATGGCGCCGTTCGGCCCGGCGCCCGATATGGTGTGAAAGCTGAGGCCCTGGAAATGGTCGTTGTCACGGCGAAAGGATTCGAGGGTATCGGAGCAGGACATCTCCGTCTCCGCACCCGTCCCCGCGCTTAAAGCCAGCCAGGCGAAAAACCGGGTCAGGGACGCGCCGTCGCGCCGGTGGGCGGCACGGATACCGTCCAGTTGGACCGGGTTTTTTTTGGCTTTCGGCAGTTGGCACGGATCGGCCCCCGCCCGGATTTTTGCCCCGGCGGCCTCAAGGCGTTGCAGCACCCACGCCGGCGCGGTTTCCGGGTCCAGGCAAACGGCCTTGTTTTGCGTGCCCAGTGCATCCAGGACAGGCCCGAAGGCATCGGGTTCCTGGCAGCGAACGTCTGGGCCGAGGTGATCACGGATTTCCGGCGACACCTTGCGGCTATCGACAAACAGATCGACACCTGCGTCCGCACCAACGATGGCAAAGGCCAGCACCAGCGGCGTATACGGCACGTCCTGGCTACGGATATTGAGCAGCCAGGCGATGGAATCGGGCGCCGTCAAAACGGCCGCATCGATTTTCTCTGCGCCCAACGTGGCGGCAATCAGGGTGCGTTTTTGGGCAGAGGTTTCCCCGGCGAAAGCCTCGTCGTGGAGGGTGATAGGCGACAGCGGCGCATCGGGCCGTCCCGTCCACACCACGTCAACCGGGTTGATGGGGCTGGGTGAAAGATTTGCTCCGGCGGCTTCGCAAGCGGTTTGATAGCGGGTTACCTGGCCCGGTGTCATCAGCCACGGGTCGTACCCCAGTTTAGCGCCGTCGGCCAAGTTGGCGGTGACCCAGTCCGTCGGCGGGCCGTCGGCCAGGGGGCAAAGGGTAAACAGTGTGCCCGGAACTTCATCCTTGGCCTGCAGGGTATAGCGCCCGTCCATGAAAACAGCGGCTTTTTCCGCCAGCACCACGGCTAGCCCGGCCGAGCCGGTGAAGCCCGTCACCCAGGCCAGCCGTTCGGACCGGGCGGCGACGTACTCGCCCTGATGCTCGTCAGCGCGGGGCACAATGAACCCGTCCAGGTCCAGGCGCTGCAACTCGGCGCGCAGCCGTGCCAGCCGCGCCGGGATATCGTCCGTTATGTCGGCCTGCGTATCGTTCAGGGGCGGCGGCATCTAATAATTCCTTTTATTTTCTGTTCCCTGTTTAGCAGTCCACGGTTCGGCTGTCATATGCCAACAACAGGAAGCAGGGCTAGTTATTCCGACAAGCCATGCAATAAATGCATTGCTGCAGTGCAGCAATAACGCTGCACAGCCATTCAAGCTAGTCCTATATTCGAGGTGCAAAGGCGGCTCCTTGGAAAAGCTAAGTATCCGCCGTCGAAATTCATGTAAGAAGGAGATGTTTCATGCGCAATCAGAAAGATAGCACATCCACGGTCATCCATTTCACCCCAACCCGGGTACTGAAAACAGACCCGTTGAGCGCCGGGGTGATGACCCATTACATGCACCAGGTGGAAATGGTGAGGGCCATCGGCAAGGCCTTCGGTGCCATGGTTCAGGGAATTCGTAACTGGAGCCGCCGCAATGCCCTGTCGACCAACCTCAACGCCATGCCCGATTACATCCTCAGGGATATCGGTGTCCGCCGCGATCAAATTCCGGCTATCGTTTCAGGCGAACTAAAGCGTGGTTCCCTGGGCCTGGGCTTGAGCCCGACGGGCAGCCAGTCCGCACCGGCGTTTTACAAGGACAAGAAAAAAGCCGACCCGAAAATGGCGGCCTAAACCGGTCCAACCAAGAGGCGAAAAATTACGGCTTCCCCGATGTCTGGGGAAGCCGTTCGTGTTTCCGGCCTGAGCCATACGAACTTTTTACTTTCGCAGGAAACAAAGGTCAGTGGTCGAGGGCGCGAATGCGGGCCAGCAGGACTTCGATACGGAAGGGCTTGGTGACGTAGTCATTCGCGCCGGAATCCAGACCCAAAATTGTATCAACCTCCGTGTCGGCGCCGGTCAACATGATGATCGGGGTCGTTACGCCGTTGCGCCGCATTACCCGGCAGGCCTCGCGCCCGTCCATATCGGGTAAGCCGACATCCAGGATAATGAAATCATAGGAATTGTTCCGGGATTCTCTCAGGGCATCGGCGGCGGTGGCGACCTGCGTCGCAACGAAGCCCTCATGTAGCTGCATCTGTTGACTGAGAATTTGGCGAAAATCGTCATCGTCATCGACGATAAGGATTCGGTTGCCATTTCGCGTAGCCGTCTGTTTCATTGGGCGGAGTCCATAGTGCCGGGCATCCTTGAAAGGTGGGTGAATTCTGCCAGGGCAGGGATAGCAGGCATTCTACCCCGGCGGAAACCCAAGCGGATATCACGGGTGCGTGAGGGTGTGGTGTGTGTTTCGTGATTGCCGCGTGAGCGGGCCGTGAGACGGTTCGCTTTCAGCTCTTCACAAACCCGGAAAAAAAGCGGCAAAAACCTTGTAACCAATTGTAAAATTTAATTAATTTAGACTCACACTTGTTTGAATGGGCTTTAAGTGACCGATGTAAAATTCTCGATTACCATTCTCCTCAAGATATCCGGAATATCCCGGATAAAACTCACACAGGAGAAAATATCATGACTATTCGTAACATCACCACCACAGCCGCTATTGCCATTGTCCTTGGTCTGTCCGTTGGTTCGGCCTTTGCGAGTAACTCCGAGAGCCATGCTCCCGAAGGCTTCCTCGCCGCAGCAGGCGCCAATTACCCGGGAATGGCACAAACATACAATGCCGATGCCGATGCCCCTGTTGGCTTTATGGTCGACGCGGGCGCCAACTACCCGGGAATGGCCTATGTGTACAAAGGCGATGCCGATATCTT
>JABMOG010000250.1 GCA_013204265.1 Rhodospirillales bacterium | reverse complement strand
GCGATTAGCAACATCAAAAAATCCAAGCTGGCTCATATTCTATCCCTTTGATCTCAAACTCATGCTATCGTGATTCTATCAGATCAATGAGCCAGAGAGGGCATTTTTAGAGATGCCCTATAGCCATACTGCCTTGGTTCATACAATAAGTTTTCCGAAACTTTTCCAAAAAATTTCAACAAAGAAAAAAGATCATAAATTTCCAGGATCGGTTAACTTTAAACCTGTCGTTTTCCGCCGTCTCGTGGCATACCGGAGACAATTAAAGAATTTAGAATGGCTTTTTCGTGGTTTTTTTCCGTCTGAACGGGGGCGCTTCACTGCCCCTTCGAAGAGGATACGTTGATGAATTTGCATGAATACCAGGCCAAGGAACTACTCAAGGCATACGGCGTTCCCGTGCCGGCAGGGGTCGTTGCATCCACGGCCAAGGACGCCGACATTGCAGCCGCCACGCTCGGTGGCTCCGCCTGGGTGGTCAAGGCGCAGGTCCATGCCGGCGGGCGCGGGCGGGCCGGTGGGATCAAACTTGTAAAATCCTCCAAGGCCGCAGGCGAAGCCGCCGGCGCCATGTTGGGCTCACGTCTGGTCACCGCCCAAACCGGGGCCGAAGGCAAAGAGGTCAGCCAAGTCTATATCGAACAGGCTTGCAATGTTGCCCGGGAAATCTATCTGGCGGCCATGATCGACCGCTCCCTTGGCCGCGTCGCCTTTCTGGCCTCCAGCGAAGGTGGAGAGGGCATCGAGGAAGCCGCCACCGCCAGCCCCGATAAGATCAACAAGCTGGTCGTCGACCCCAATGTCGGTCTGGTGCCGACGGACGCACAGGCGCTGGTCAAAAACCTCGGCCTTTCGGGAGGTCAAGCCGATGCCGCCGCCACGGCCATGCAAGCCATCTACAAAGCCTTTATCGAAAGCGACGCCAGCCTGATCGAAATCAATCCGCTGGCGGTAACCGCCGAAGGCGAATTGATTGCGTTGGATGTCAAAATGATCATCGACGACAACGCCGTTTACCGGCATCCAGAATTCGAAAAACTGTGGGACGAGGCCGAAGTTTCGGCCGACGAGATCGAGGCCCACCGCCATGAGCTGAACTACATCCACATGGACGGCAACATCGGTGTCATGGTCTCCGGTGCCGGGCTGGCAATGGGCATGCTCGACCTGCTGAAGGCCTATGGCGGAGAGGCCGCCGATTTCATGGACGTGCGCCCCGTTGCTACCCGCGACCAGATCGCTGCGGGTATTCGGATGCTGTTGGCCGATACCAAGGTTAAGGCCCTTCTGGTCGTCGCTATGGGTGGCGGCGTACTGCGCTGTGACACCATTGCAGAGGGCATCGCCATCGCCTGCAAGGAAACCAGCCGCCATATCCCGACGATCGTGCGTTTCGCCGGCACCGCCAAGGAATTGGGGGAACTGGCTCTGCAAAACCAGGCCGTCGGCGTCACCTTCGCCAGTGATCTGGCCGACGCCGCCGAGAAGGCCGTCGCTGCGGTCGGGAGGGCATAGGTCATGGGTATTCTCGTTGACGGCAACACCAAGGTAATTTGCCAGGGGCTAACCGGCGCCACGGCGACCCGGCTTACGGAACGCGCCATTGCGTACGGCACCAAGATGGTCGGAGGCGTTGTCCCCGGAAAGGGCGGTCAAACCCACCTGTACCTGCCGGTATTCAACACCGTTGCTGAGGCCGCCCGCGCCACCACGCCCGACGCGTCGACCGTGTTTGTGCCGCCGGACCGGGCCGCCGAGGCTATTATCGAAGCCATCGAAGCGGAAATCCCGCTTATCGTCTGTGTCACTGAACGGGTGCCGGTGCTGGACATGGTCCGCGTCAAGAGCGCGTTGGAAGGGTCAAAAAGCCGACTCATCGGCCCCAACAGCCAAGGCGTGATTACCCCGGATGTATGCAAGATCGGCGTCATGCCGGAACGCCCGCATATGCCTGGCCGTGTCGGCATCGTGTCGCGCTCAGCCACCTTGAATTACGAAGCCGTAGACCAGACCACAGCGGTACACCTGGGCCAGTCCACGTCCGTCGGCATCGGCGGCGACCCCGTTTACGGCATGAATTTCATCGACTGCCTGGAACTGTTTTTTGCCGACGACGCCACCGAAGGCATCATCCTGATCGGCGAGATCGGCGGTACCGCGGAAGAAGAAGCCGCCGAGTACCTGAAAGGGCAAAAATCAAGCAAACCCATCGTCGCGTATGTCGCCGGGCTCTTTGCTCCGACAGACCGGCGCATGGGCCACGCCGGCGCTGTTGATGTCTTCGGCGGCGGCGGCGCCATGGCCAAGATCGCCGCCCTGGAATCGGCGGGCGCCGTCATCGCGCCATCCGCAGCCGAGATGGGCACCACCATGCGAAGGGTCTTAGGGGGCCGCTAGAAAATTTTCCAGGTCTGCCAACCCTTCGGGGGAGCCGATCTCATAGAACCGATCTGCCGCCTCGAACCCGCGCAACCGGCCCGCAGCAGCCAGCGGTTGGAAGACGTCGGCAAGGTCGCGAACTTCCCGGGCGGGAATGTGGGCGCGAACCACCTCCGGAGTCAGCACCGACAGCCCATAATCGATATACTCCATGCCGATGGCGGCGGCGTCCGTGCGGCCTTTTTCGTAAGCCGTGACCATGCCGCTTTCTAACACCGCGTTCGAGGCATCCCAACGGCCTGTGTTCTTCATCACGCTCATCACCGCAAACGCCCCACCACCCGACGCTGCCCACACGGCGCCAACATCGGTGGTCAGATAAGAATCGCCGTACAAGACCAGAAACCCGCCTTCTATCCCGGCCCCGTTGCCGGCCAAATCCACGGCCCGGCGCACCGCTCCGCCGGTGCCGAGCAACCTTTCCCCCTCGTCGATATACTCCACCTCTAGCCCCCACCGTGCGCCGTCACCGACAAAATCACGGATTTGCGCACCACGATGGCCGATCGCGTAGACGATGTGCCTGACCCCCTGGGCCGAGAGCCACGTCAATTGATGATCGCAGAACGGCCGCCCGGCCACCGGGACCAGGGTCTTGGCGATCCCGTCGGCGACGCCTTGCATCCGTGTGCCGAGACCGCCGGCAAGAATCAAGCATTGCATGGTTATACCAAGGATCGGTGATAATGACCCATATGGATCGCCCATGCGGTCCGTCGGGCAGGAGGGAAGTCGCAGGCGATGCGGGGCATCGTCAAGGCTTTCCGACGCACTCCGCCGGGCCGCATGGGCGACCGGAACGGCGGCTTTTCAAGGTTTTCGGACAGCCTCGCGCGCGCCTCGCGATGCCCCGCATCGCCACGCCGCACGCTCCTTGCCGAAAACCTTGGAAAGCCGTCCATATGGGTCATTATCACCGATCCTTGGTATTATTGCCGCAACAGGATGATGGAACCATCGAAGTCGAAGGCGAATTCCATTTCCTGCAAACCCGCGGCGGTCATGGCGGCGCGCAATCGCGATTTGTCCTCGGCATAAAACAAAAGAAACCCCCCCGACCCGGCGCCGACCAGCTTGCCGCCCAACGCACCGTTGCCGAGGGCTGTGTCATAAAGCTGATTGACGTGATCGTTGGAAATGTTTTCCGAGCGCGCTTTTTTGTGTTCCCAGTGTTCGTTCATCAGGTCGGCAAAGCCCAAAACGTCGCCGCCTTCCAGACGATCCTTGATTCTGACCCCAAGGTCCTTGATGAAATGCAGGTTTTCCAGCATGCCGGAATCGCCCCGTTCAGATTTGTCTTTTTGATCAACAAGAATTTTCGCCGCCGCACGGCTGTATCCGGTGAAGAATAGCACAAGGTTTTCGCTCAAATCCGTGAGCGTCGCCTCCGAAACCTTCAACTGCGAAATTGTGACCGTGCCGTCGGGGTGGTATTCCTGGGCTGTCAGGCCACCATAAGCGGCGATGTAATGGTCCTGCTTTCCACACGGCTCGCCCAAGATGTTCATTTCGATATTGTTCGCCGTCCGGGCCAGTTCCCCGGTCTCGATCGTTTCACGTTTATAAGCCTTGAGCGCGTGAAGAAGCCCGACGGTGAAACTGCCCGATGAACCCATGCCGGTACCGGCCGGAACATCGGCGATGGATACCGTTTCCACCATGGGTTCGATTTCTTCCAGGCGCAGGGTTTCGCGCAATAATCCGTGATCGATTTCATCAATGGTCTGGACATGTTCGGTCTTGGCGTACTTCAACAGGTATCCCGGCCGGAAGGTCCGGTTGACGGTGATGTAGATGTGCTTGTTGATAGCCGCCGAGATAACGAAACCGCCAAAGGACTCATAATACGACGGCAGATCGGTGCCGCCGCCGCCGATGGAAATACGCAAAGGAGTTCGGGTGATAATCATTGCCCTATCTGGGCCTCCAAAGACCGGCGCATGGCTTGGGCCGAGTTGTTTTCACAAGTCCAGCCCAACCCCCGGAGACGGTCACAGTTGAGCCGCAACACCGGCACGTCGCCCGACCAGCCCCGCTCGCCGCCGCTAAAAACATAATTGACCCCGCCGGGCTCCAGCCCCAAACAATCGACCACCATGTCGGCGATTTCCCGGACCGTGAGGGCATCGGCGCTGGCCGCGTTGAAAATGTTTAATTTGCTTGGCGCGTGTTCGTTGGCGAACAACACCGCCGAGACCACATCATCGACATGAATGTAAGGCTTACTCTGGCGACCGTCGCCAAGGATGTCGAGGCGGGTCGGGTCACGCCTGAGTTTGGCGATGAAATCATAACCAACGCCGTGGGTCTGGCGCGGGCCGACCACATTGCCAAAACGAAAGACACATGCCGTCAGCCCGAACATGTGGCAATAAGACGAAATCAACGCTTCGCAGGCCAACTTGGATGCGCCGTAGGTGGAGATCGGCAGCATCGGTCCATGGTCTTCCGAAACTTCGCTTTCGCCGCGGTCGCCGTAAACGCCGCTGCCCGAGGCATACAAAATTCGCGGACAACCGGTTATCCGCATGGCCTCGACCACATTGTGGGTAAGCACCGTTCCCTCTTTGAAATCAATCGACGGCTCCAAAGCCGCACGCGCAATGTCCGGGTTGGCGGCGAGATGGATAACTGTGTCATGGCCCGCGATCACGTCTATCAGGGCTTCTCCGTCACCGGCGTCGGCGCGCACCACCGCCAGGCGCGTATCGCTTTGGTGGTGGGCATAATGCCACTCATGGCCGGAGGAAAAATTATCGAACAGGGTCACCGCTTCGGTTTTCGGGTCGGCCAGCAGACGGTCGGTGAAGTGGCTGCCGATGAAACCGGCGCCGCCGACGATCACGATCCGCCTGGGTGCGCCCAGGGCTTCCGTCAACGCAGAGACTCCCACTTGGTTTCCGATGCCTTCAATGCCGGGTGGCTGACCAGCAGGTGCCAGATCACGGCGGCCAAGCCCTCGGTATGGGGTGTTCGGCGATCCGGCGCCAGGGGCGGCACGACGACGCAGACATCTGCACATTTCGCGGTATAGCCATCCTCAGAACCGACAATACCGAACGTCGCGGCACCGACGGATTTTGCCAGGTCAATGGCGCCGATCAGATTGGCCGAGATGTTCTTTTCACGGTTACCACCGCCGACAGAAAACACCAGCACTGCGTCACTGCTGCAGAGGCGCGAGCCTTTCAGCCATTCCTCGAATACCGTTTCCCAACCATCGTCATTGATGCGCGCCGTCAGTTCGGAAACGTTGTCGGTCGGCGCATAGGCTTCAAAAGCGCAAATCTTGCGGAAATCATTGACCGCGTGCCCGGCGTGCCCGGCCGAACCGCCGGCGCCCAGGATAAACAGCCGCCCGCCACCGCCGCGCACACGCGCCAGCCCCTGGGCCATGTCCTCGATGCAACCCCGGTCGATGGCGGCGATAATGTCTGTGGTCTCGCGAAGGTATTGGTCGGAAAAATCTGTCATTGGATCCTCATCGGCGCTGACGTGCAATAAACGGCCCGGAGTAAAGCCGTCAGAACTGCATCGCCGCCGGGCCGATCACCACGACGAACAACACCGGCAGGAAAAAGATAATCATCGGCACCGTCAGCTTGGCCGGCAGGGCGGCGGCTTTCCGTTCTGCCGCAGACATACGTTCGTCTCGTTTTTCTTGCGACAAGACCTTGATCGCAATACCGACGGGGGTGCCGTATTGTTCCGACTGGATCAACGCCGTCGATAGCGCCTTGGCCGTCGGCAGGCCGGTGCGGTTGGTAAAATTCTGGTAGGCTATGCGGCGCTCAGACAGGTATGCCAGTTCCGCCGTCAGCAATCCGAATTCCTGGGCCAGGGTCGGCGAGGCCTCGGCGATTTCCTCGGTCACCCGGGCGAAGGCGGCTTCGATGCCGAGGCCCGATTCGACGCAAATGGTCAACAGGTCTAAGCAATCCGGAAAGGCGCGCGTCATGTCCTTCTGGCGTTTGGCAATGGTGTTTTTCAGTAACACCTTCGGCAAGAAAAACCCGACCACCCCGCCGCCACCGGCGAAAATAAATTTTACGAATTCAGGGTACGGAAATTCCTTGGCCAGACCCAGAACAACCATGGTCCCGATAGCCGCCCCGATGGCCATCAGAACGCGAGTCGATACATAAGCCGGAATCACGCCCCGCCCGCGCAGACCGGCTTGCGCCAGTTCGAACCCGATTTCCTTCGACGACAGCATGTCTTGCAGATTGATGGCCCCAAGCAGCTTATTGACCAACCGCACATGGGCTTTTTCCTTTTGCTGGCGGATGGCTGAGGGTCGGTTCAGGCCATCCGTCTGCTTGCGGCTGAGGTCGCCACGGTGCTGGGATACAACGGCCTTGATCCGTTTTGCCCGCTTGCCACCTTTAACGAGCGACATGCCGAAAAACAGGACCGAGGCCGCCCCCCCGAACACCAGGGCCCACATGATAAACGTAGGAAAATCCATTCTTAATAAATATGCCATGGCTACATATCGAAGTTGATCATACTGCGCATCGCCATGGTCCCCAGGAACATCCAGAAAAGCCCGCCGGCGATCAGCATATTACCGGTATCGGTGGTGAACAGGGTGGCGATGTAAGCAGGGTTGACGATTGACAGCAAGGTTCCGACGACAAACGGCAACGAGCCGATAATCCCGGCCGATGCCTTGGCCTCACTGGCCATGGCCTGGGCCTTGTCGCGCATTTTTTTGCGCTCGCGCAGCACGCTCGACAGGTTGGCCAGGGTCTCTGCCAGATTGCCACCGGTTTGGCGCTGTATCTGGATGACGATGGCGAAAAACTTGTACTCGGCCGTGGGCAGACGCAGGATTCCCTTGGCCATCAGGTCCTCAATGGTCAGGCCTAAGTTCTGGCCTTCCACCAGCAAGCGGAATTCCTCGCCCAGAGGTGGATCAAATTCCCGTGCGACGACATTAAAACATTCGTTGATGGGCAGCCCGGAACGGATGCCCCGGACGATAAGGTCAATGGCATCGGCGAAGTGCTTGGTGAATTTTGCCTGGCGGCCTTTTGCCCTGCTTCTCAATACATACCTGGGCAACCACAACCCACCGATCAGAAAAGCCAGCCCCGCCTGGTACAGCGGCAGCCCGCCGGCCAAGGCACCTAACGCCGAAGCGATGCCGACCACTGCGCTGAAAATAAAATAGGTGCTGATGTCAATATCCATACCGGCTTGCAAAATCAGTTCGCGAATGGCTTCGATCCGGCTTTTTTTCTCACCGCTCTCTTCCAACTGCTTGACCTTCTCGCGGATGCGCCTTTGACGCCGGTTTTCGGCCTTATCCGCGGATCCGGCTTCGACGCTACCGATGGAGCCAACCTGTTCGATCCGCCGGCGACGCAAAACCTTCGGCCGGTTGTACAAAAACAGCCCGATGAACCCCCCGCCCAGCACAAGCATGGTCAGAGCCGCCCCGCCGGTAATCATGAAGATGACTTGTTGGTCTATCATGCCTACATGTTTCCAATTCCGGCGGACATGCCCATGGCCCTGGCCAATTTCGCCTCTTCCCCAAAATACCGGGCCTTGTCCCAAAACGACGGCCTCAGCCCTGTGGCCCGATGATCACCGAGGATCTTGCCGTTTTCATCCTCGCCATCGATTTCATACAAGTAGAGATCCTGCAGAGTGATGATATCCCCTTCCATGCCGATGATCTCGGTGACATGGGTGATCTTGCGCGAACCGTCGCGAAGACGCTGGGCCTGAATGATGACATGGACAGCGGCGGCGATTTGTTCGCGCACTGCTTTCGAGGGCAGATTGTATCCGCCCATGGCGATCATGTTCTCGACGCGCGAAATGGCCTCACGCGGATTGTTGGCATGGATGGTGCCCATGGAACCATCGTGGCCGGTGTTCATTGCCTGCAAAAGATCAAACGCTTCGGGGCCGCGAACCTCGCCGACGATAATGCGTTCGGGCCGCATCCGCAGACAGTTCTTGACCAGGTCCCGCATCGAGATTTCGCCCGACCCTTCCAGGTTCGGTGGCCGCGTTTCCAGGCGTACTACATGGGGTTGTTGCAGTTGCAGCTCGGCCGAGTCCTCGCAGGTGATGATGCGCTCGCCCTTGTCGATATGTTTGGTCATCAGGTTGAGCAAGGTCGTTTTGCCTGACCCGGTACCGCCGGAAATGAGCACGTTCAGACGGATCGCTGAAATGACCTCGAGAACCTCTTTCAAGGGCTCGCTGATGGACCCGAAATTCAACAGATCCTGAAGTGTCAGCTTTTCTTTCTTGAATTTCCGAATGGTCAGGCATGCACCGTCAATGGCCAGGGGCGGTGCGATAACGTTAACACGTGAGCCGTCGAGCAGCCGGGCGTCGCAAATTGGGCTGGCTTCGTCGACGCGTCTGCCGACGGCGGTAACAATCCGCTGGCAAATATTCATCAATTGCGCGTTGTCGCGGAAGGTGATGTCGGTCAGCTCAATCTTGCCATTGGTTTCGATAAACACCTGTCCGGCGCCATTGACCATGATATCGGCGATGTCGTCACGCTCGATCAGGGGTTCAAGTGGCCCCAGACCGAGAATGTCGTTGCAAATATCTTTAACGACCTGTTTTTGCTCCCGAACGGTCAACACCAGACCACGCATGGAGATAATTTCGGCCGTCATGTCGGTGATTTCTTCGCGAACCTGGTCGGTTTCCAGCTTGCTGATTTCCGCCAGATCGACGGCTTCCAGCAAATCGTTGAACACCAGGATCTTGATTTCCGCCAGCCGTTCGTTGGCCGCCGCAGAAGCCTGGGAGGCATCGCCCGTTGGGTCCGCTATGGGTTCAGGGGCCGGTTGCGGAGCCTTCGCCTTTGGTTTTTCAGGCTCTACGCGTTCGGGGGCATTCTGATCAGGAGCATTAACCGCGCCAGCCTCCGCAGCGGGCGCATCAGCAGATTTCAGCGCTGCTTTAGGCGTCACAGGGCTATCGTTCGCAGGCTGCGACTGAGTACCCCTTCGTCCAAAAGCCATAATTTCCCAATCCTTTGTCTTGCGTATTCTTCGTTAAGGCCCTTATCCCTAGACCTTAATCTTTCTTCCTGCCAATTTTGAACTTTGAGAAGAAAGAAGCTTTTTCCTCTTTTTCGACCATTTCGCGCGCGCTGACGATTTTCGTCAAATCACTGATCGCCAGCGTGGCTTTGCTCTTGGGGCTGGCTTTGGACAGTAATTCACCGTTGTTCAAGGCGGTTCCAAAAGCCTCAGGATCATAAGGGATCGAAACCACCGGATTCAGAGCAAGAGATTCCTTGAAATCTTTCGACGACAAATCCGCCTTTTTAGCGGCACCCATCTGGTTCAAAATTAAGCGGGTAGGTGCATCAGCACCGCGTTTTGGCCCGATGTATTCTACCATATTTTTTGCGTTTCTCAGATTCGCAAGATCAGGTCGGCAAACAAAAATCAGGTCATCGGCCAGGGCCATGACATCGTTGATCCAGCCACCCCAAATATGCGGAATGTCGAGAACGATAAACCCGGCCATCGGTTTGATAACGCGCAAAACAGTGTCCAGTTGGCCGGACGACATCTCGATACCGGTTCCCAGAGAAGCCGGAGACGCCAGCAGCGAAAGCTTGGTTTCCTCGAATCCCATGAGAAACTGGTTAACCATCACCGCGTCCAAAGATGCGGAATTGGACAACGCCTCGATGATCGTCTGGCGGGGTTGAATGTTGTAGTTCAATGCCGCCGTGCCGAACGGGATATCCAGATCCATAACGATCACCTGTTCGTCGTACATTTCCGACAATCCATGCGCCACGTTGTGGGCAACAACGCTGCTGCCGACGCCCCCAGCCATGCCGGCAAAAGCGATAACCCGGCCGTCATCGCCGGAACGGGTCTGGAAAATCTTGGTAACCGATTCCTTGATCTGGCCCTCGTTCACAGGCCCGACCAGATAATCACTGATGCCTTCGGAAATAAGGGTGCGGAACAATTCGATATCGTTTTCGGCACCGATCAGAATAACCCGGGCATCCGGATCGCAAACATTGGCCAGGGCTTCGAGTTGAGCAAACATGCCTTCCTTGTCGGCCGTGGATTCCACGATCAACAACTCGGGTGTTTTATCGTTTGCCAGATAACCGGCGGCGGCATCGATCCCGCCTTCGTAGATATCAATGGTCGAGCGAAAAAACAGCCGGTCTTCCTTCAACGCCGAAATGGCGGCGACGGATTCCGGACTGAGGAGAAATGCTCCGATGGAAATTCTTATAATCACGCTCGACCCTGTCTCGACTTTTGAATGAACCTGCGGTTGCTTCCGGTTTCGATTCCGCTTTCGATTATTGTGCTGTTGTCGTGGTTGCGCCCGCCGCCGCGCCACCGGCCTTGTAGCCCGTGACTTTTCCGGCGGCCCGAGCGCCATCCGCCGGGGTCACGGTTTTAGCTTTATCCAGATCGCCCGGGTCCTGAACCATCAAGCCAATGTTCCGCCGCGTGGCGCAGCCGTAATTGGTATGGCGGCGGTTGGTCCAGTTCGGTGTGGTTTTCGAAGTAAACTTGCCGCACTCGGGAATCTTGGCCTTAAAAGCATTGAACGACAGCGTAACAATATTGCCGGTGCCTGCGTGGACCAGGGAAATGTCGCCTTCGGGCACGCCCGCTTTCCGCAGCATAGCGCGCAGCCGCTCGGCCCCATCGCTGCCCCGTTTGCCGGCGGCTGAGCGAATCGTCAGAGCTTGCCGGCCACGGTTGTGGTAATCGCGCACGAAACGTTCAAAATCAATGGCTTCCTGGCCAACAAACCCCCGCGCCTCGGGCGGCGCCAGCACCGACAGCGCCACTGTTTCTTTGCTTACGGTTAAGGGAAAGGCGTCTCGGTATTCGGCCGGACGGATCGGTTCCTGGCACGCCGAAAGGGCCAGCAATACCAGCGCCGGGAACACGAAAGCGGCCCGGGATTTACAAAGGAAAGATATGCGTTCACTCATTGGCTGATCATTTCATAATGTAGCCGAAGGGTCCCTTGAGGGGATTATCCCAGAAGGTTTCCTCGCTGCCGGAATAATGACGGAGCATCCGCCCCCACACATAAAGATCAATATCCGTCGCCTCTTCAAACCCGTCGGTCGGCAGGGATGCATCCCGGGCGCTGTCGATGGGCTTGACCAGATAGGCGGTCACCGTAATCACCAGTTCCGTGCGCTGCTGGGTGAACCCGGTGCTGCGGAACAGGGCGCCCAAAATCGGCACGTCCTTCAGATACGGCGCGCCGTTAACAGTATTGGAGGCATCGTCCTTCAGCAGCCCGGAAATCATCAGGGTGCCGCCGCTTGGCATTTCGATGGTCGTCTTCGTTTGTTTCTGGGTCAGGGATGAGAACGTGTTGACGGTGGCGCCGATGGCGCTGATTTCGGTTTCAAGGGTCAGGTTGATACGACCCTTGTCGATAACCAACGGCGTGAATTTCAACTTGATACCGAATTCGGTCAACTCGTAATTGGTAGTGCCGTCGGTGACACCGGACGGCATGGCGAATTGCCCTCCCGAAAGGAATGACGCAGTTTCACCAGACAACGCCGTCAGCGTCGGTTCGGCCAGGGTTTTGGCCAAATTCTGGCGTTCCAGGGCTTCGAACGTGGCGTTGCTGAAATAACCGCCCGCGGTGATCAAAGTGCCGGTCACGTATGAAGTGTCGGCCAAGGTGCCGCTCGGGACAGCGCCGGTAACACTAATGCCCCGTCCGCCCACATTCGAAAATCTTTTGGTGAGAGTCGTATTCACGGCCAGGTTTTTCCGGATATTTCGGTCCATCTCGGCGACCCGCACCTGAAGCACGACTTGTTGCCCGCCGATCACGCTCATCATGTTGACCACATTGACGGCATCGGCGACGAACTGGCTGGCGATACTGATGGCGTTGGTCGCCACCGCGGCGGAACTGACCTTACCGGACAGAAAGACGCTGTTGCGGAACGCCGTAACCTTGATGTCCTCATTCGGCATCAGGCTTTTCAACGCAGATTGAATGCCCTGATTATCGAACACGACGCGAACTTCGGCCTGGCGGATGATTTCACCGTCATCGCCGATAAAAAGGACGTTTGTCAGTCCAACGGCCTGTGGCCTGAGGATGATCTTGTTCGGCTGATCGGGGTCTGTTTCCACTTCCATAACCGCCGGGTCGCCGATGACGACCTTGGTGATCGCGCGGCTCAGGGTCAGCACCTTGGCCTTGTGCAGCGGCAATACGATTTCCTCGATCAAATCCCCCATGGCTTTCACAACCGGGGTGAGCTGCGCCTTTGGTGCGGGCTGCGCCTTTGGTGCCGCAAACGTTCGGCGTTGAGGCACCTCCTGAGCGGACACTTCCGACCACGATGCCAGGGCCGCAACGCAGCAAAGCACGGCAATCGAATTTTTGTATAATCGCGTCACTATTTTGCTTCCTCTGTGGCGCCGGCACCTGCGCCCCGGAATATCTTAATAGGCGTTCTCTTCACACTTTTCTTTTCGACGGGCTGGCTTTTGACAACTGTCTGTTTCGTTACAGGGGTTTTCCTATCCACCATCTGTTTACTTGCCAAGAATTGCTGAATAAATGGGCTGACTTCTGTATCAACAGTATAGCCCAACGGGCCGTCACCCTCCTTCGGCGTTCTCAGGCTTCTAAGAACCATAGACAATTTGCCAATGGAGCGCGCCGTGATCAACATTTCCGCTTGCTTGGGCGTGACTTCGAGCGTCACGGTGGTCGCCGCAATGGAATTACCCTCGACCAAATCCACCGTCTGGTTGATGGCCAGCACTTTGACATCCTGCAGGATCGTTTCCGTAATTTTGGTTTCCGATCCTGCTGCGAGTTCCTGACCGCCCTGGGAGGATTCGCTTTCTTCTTTTTCCTTGTTCTTTTTTGATTTTTTCTTCTTTTCCCATTTGATGGTATGGGACATCAAAACATCGATGCGGTTACCCGGCAGAATGAACCCGGCGGACGCGGTCTGAGGGGACACCGAAAACGACACTGCACGCATACCTTGGTCCAGTTTGCCGGACATAAATGCGGCTTTTTCGCTTTTAAAAACCTTATCCGCCAGGATCGGTTCGCCCTGATGGATCAGAACGCGGGCGATGCTGCCGACGAATTCCTTGAGACGCTTTTCGCCGTCTTTCTCGTTGTCGATGACGATGAACTTATCATTCAGAGAATCCTTGGACCAGCCCTGCCACCGGA
Source organism: Rhodospirillales bacterium (assembly GCA_013204265.1). Classification (GTDB taxonomy): domain Bacteria; phylum Pseudomonadota; class Alphaproteobacteria; order Rhodospirillales; family Casp-alpha2; genus Casp-alpha2. The sequence continues at coordinate 476 of JABMOG010000250.1, read as the reverse complement.
CAAACCCGTCGACAACCTTCTCGCCCGGGCGAATTGTCTTGGCGGCGACCAGCACCTTCTTTTCCGTGGCGGCTTCTTTTTGCAGTCCTTCGATGTTCTCTTCACCCGAAAAACTGCGAATCAGGTACGTACTGACACCAGCTACGGAAAGAGCCAGAAAAACCATTCCAATGATGAGTAACTTCATTTAAACCCGCAAACTCCGAGAGTATTGTACGCAGCACTGCCTTCCCCTGGAAAAATCATGTTTCCCACTGTTTTTCCACGGCTAACACAATGACAAAGCTATTCTAATTACAAAATGACCAAATTAAAATATATAACAACGTATTCCTGCTAATAAACATTTTATGCAAATACAGATAATATTTTATGGGGCTGACCCAGATAACTCAATTTTGGGGTTATCATGGAGCCTATGCGCAAGTGTCGACTTAGCTACTACAAACAAGATCGCCTGATCGAGCATTTTGTTT
>JABMOG010000249.1 GCA_013204265.1 Rhodospirillales bacterium | reverse complement strand
TTCCTCACCGGCACGGCCGCCGAGGTCACCCCGGTCGGCTCGATCGACGAGCTGGAATTCACCGTCGGCGACATCACCCGGTGGATGATGGACGACTACGACACAGCCGTCGGCAAAAATACCAGCGGCGCCCAGTCGGCGGCGGAATAAGGCCCCCTTACAACACCCCGCCCGGGGTATTGAGGGCATTTTCCACCAGTTCGCGGGTGAGGAAATCAAACGCCGCGTCCACCGAATCCGTCTTGAAAAACAGGCCCAGGTCTTCGGCGTTAATGGTGCCGTACTTGACCAGGGCGTCGAGGTTCAGGACATCGGACCAGAATTCCATGCCAAACAGCACGATGGGAATGGGTTTCGACAGCTTGCCGGTCTGCATCAACGTCAGTACCTCGAAAAACTCATCCATGGTTCCGAAGCCGCCGGGAAAGACGATGATCGCCTTGGCCAGATAGATGAACCAAAACTTGCGCATAAAGAAGTAGTGAAACTCGAAATTCAGCTCGCGGGTGACGTAGGGATTGTCGATCTGCTCAAAGGGCAGGGAAATATTGAGCCCGGCGTTAATGCCGGCGGCCTCCGACGCGCCCCGGTTGGCAGCCTCCATGATGCCCGGCCCACCGCCGGAACAAACGATAAAGCGGCGGCCCTCGCCTTCCAGGTTCTTCGACCATTTGGTCAGCCGGGAGGCCAGTGTGCGGGCGTCTTCGTAATACCGGGACATTTGCAAATCCCGCTCGGCGGGTGCCAGGTCGCCGCCGAGTTTCTTTACTTCGGCCAGATTCATTTCAGCGTTTTCGCGTGATTTAAAGCGGGCGGAACCGAAAAAAACCACCGTGTCGCGGACCTGAAATTCCTCGAAGCGGGCTTCCGGTTCTATATATTCGGACAGGATACGAAGCTCTCTGGCGACCTTGGACGACATGAACTGCTTGTTATGGTAGGCCTTGGTCGGCCCATCGGGCTCATCGGTCATGGTGGTTATTTTTCAATCCAGCGCTCGGTGGCCGCCGTGTCCGAGCTGCGCGCATCGACCCATTGTCCGCCGTCCGGTGTATCTTCAAGCTTCCAGAACGGCGCTTTGGTTTTTAACCAGTCAATCAGGAAATGGGTGGCTTCGATTGCCGCTTCGCGGTGGGCTGAGGACGCCGCCACCATGACGATACGGTCGCCGGGGGCAAGCCGCCCGTAACGGTGGATAATCAGGGTACCCGAAAGCGGCCAGCGGCTGTGAGCCTCGGCCTCAATTTCGGCCAGCGCCTTTTCGGTCATTTCCGGGTAATGTTCAAGCGTCATCGCTGTGATCGGTTTGCCTGCGGCCATGTCCCGAACCAGGCCGACAAAACAGCTAACCCCGCCGACGCCCAGGTCGCCGTCTGATAATTTTGCCAGTTCCCGGCCGACGTCGAAATCCTCGGCTTGCACCATAATCATGGGCTTATCCTCCCGTCACCGGTGGGAAGAAGGCAACCTCGTCACCCGCAGTTACGGGGTGTTTGAGCCCGGCGTATTCCTGATTGACGGCAACGCGGACCATGGCCTCGTCGGCAAACGCTTCGGCATAACCGCCGCCGCGCCCGATCTGCCATTCGATCAGGTCGGCGACCGTGCCGACGCTGTCGGGCGGTGCAACGTCTTCTTGGAAAACCCCGGCTTTTTCCCGCAGCCAGGCAAAATACAGCAGCTTCATTCCCTCACCTTCCGGTTATCTCATTGAACGGTAAAAATGGCGCCATTGCACCCTTTTCCAACGTGACCGTATCTTCGTCGAGTTCAACAAGACCATCGGCCTCGACCATGGACGTCAAAATTCCAGCCCCTGAGGAATGGTGTTTCATGGCAACGAGGCGACCATCGTCTGTGGTTTCCAGTTTCACCCGCGCCCATTCGCGGCGACCTTTTTTCTTTTTATAGTCGAACCCGACCTCGACCGGGAATCGATGTGCGCTCAAATCCGCCGCGCCCGACAACAACAACACCAAAGGCCGGCCGATCACCATAAACGTCACCATGGCGGCAACCGGGTTGCCGGGCAGCCCGAGAAAGGCGACATCCCCGACCTGACCCAAGGCGATGGGACGGCCCGGTTTGATCGCCAGACGCCAGAAATGCATCTGCCCCAACCCCTCAACCGCGCCCTTGACGTGGTCTTCCTCGCCGGCCGACACGCCGCCCGATGTCACTAACAGATCGTGCCGGGGCGCCGCCTCGGCGAGGGCCTTGGTAATGGCGTCGGCGTCGTCGGGCAGAATGCCCAAATCGGTGACCGCGCAGCCAAGGCCTTCCAACAGCGCCATGACGGCATATCGGTTAGCATCGAAAATACAGCCTTCAGCGGCCCCCTGGTTTGGGTCGCGAACTTCGTCGCCGGTCGAAAACACCGCCGCACGCAGGCGCGTATAGACCTGCAGATGATCGCGCCCGACCGACGCCGCCAGGCCGATTTCCTGGGGCCTCAGCCGATGACCAGCCCGGAGGATAACATCGCCCGCACGAACGTCCTCGCCCGCAAAGCGGCGGTTGGAACCCTGTTTCAGCCCGGGCGGCAACACCACCACTTCGCCGTCGCCGGTTTGCTCAACGGTGCAGTCTTCCTCCATGAAGATAGTATCCGGGCCAGACGGCATCGGCGCACCGGTAAAAATTCGGAAGGCTCTGCCCCGCTCGGCGGGGCCGTCCAGGGGATGGCCGGCGGCGATACGCCCGGCCACGGCAAGCCGCACCTCAGTGCCTGCGGCCAGATCATCGAAATAAACCGCAAAGCCATCGACGGCGCTGTTGTCGTGCGGCGGTACATTGCGGTCGGACGCAATGTCCTCGGCCAAAATGCGCCCCTGGGCCTCTCGCAGCGCCACCGTTTCGACCCCGGCGACGACTTTGAGGCTTTCCCCCAGCCGGGCCAAAGCCTCGTCCAGCGGCATCAGGTCGCCGCCGAACGCGAAACAATCGTCCTTAAGCTGCGCCATCGCGGGCTCCGGCTTTTAGTCCGGTATGGCCGACGATGAAATCGGCGATGGCCTTGACGTCATCCAGGTCGATCAGGGCTTGGCCTTTGCCCGCCAGTTGCGGCAGCTCAGTAGCGTCGGAAGCGACGGCGACGATGCTCGCATCATCCACCGCCAACAGGGCCTTGCCGACATCGGGGCGGAACACTTCCATTTTCTGGTGGCCGTGCGACTTGAAGCCTTCGATCAGCACCAGATCGACATTGTCCATGCGGGCCAACAGGTCGTCGATGGACGGCTCGGGCGCACACCGGTTTTCGTGCAAAAGGGCCCAACGGCTGGCGCCGGTAATCAACACCTCGGTCGCCCCGGCCATGCGGTGCTCGTAAGAATCCTTACCCTTTTTATCGATGTCGAAATTGTGGTGGGTGTGTTTCATGGTCGATACCGTATACCCGCGCCCGATCAATTCCGGCAGCAGGCGAGCCACCAGTGTCGTTTTGCCGGAACCGCTCCAGCCAACGAGGCCGAAAATTTTCACGGGCGCCCTCCGTCCGAGCCGTCGCCGGGAACATTTACCTCACCCGGTCCATGATTGGTTTCGATAATGTGCCTGAGACCCGCCCGCAGGTAATCGTACCCGGTAATCAGTGTCAGCACCGCTGCGCCCCATAAGCCCCAGATACCGACTTCGGTCGTTGTCAGCGGGCCAAAATCCGGCCCCACCGGGCCGCCCAGCAGGAACCCCAAGGCCAACATCTGGATCGTCGTTTTCCATTTCGCCAGGGTCGTCACCGGCACCCGAACAGGAACCTCGGCGAGGAATTCCCGCAAGCCCGAGACCAGTATTTCACGGCACAGAATAACCGCCGCCGGCAGCACGGTAAGACCGGAAAAGCGGTCGATCCCGACCAGCATCAGCAACACCGAGGCGATCAGAAGTTTGTCCGCGATTGGGTCAAGAAACCGCCCGAAGGCCGATTGCAGATGCCACGCCCGGGCCACGTAGCCATCAAAAAAATCGGTCAGGCAGGCATAGGTATAGGCCGAAAAGGCCAGCCAACTGCCCAACGGGTCAGCAACGAACAGCAATAAGCCAATGATCACCGGAATCGCGAGAATTCTTGAAAAGGTCAGGATATTCGGCAGGTTAAAAAGCATATTTAATTTCTATCAACTAAGCGGGCCGGTATTCTAACCTTACTGCTCGGTTTCATGAAACCATTCATAAATTCGGTTCGCCGTAGATGTGTTGATACCCTCGACAGCCTCCAGATCTGTACGCCCGGCCTCAGCGACCGCCTTGGCCGCACCGAAATGGTGTAACAGGGCCTTTTTCCGCTTCGGCCCGATGCCGGGAACTTCATCCAGAAGCGAGCGCACCAGGGTTTTAGAGCGTTTGTTCCGGTGGGTGCCGATAGCGAAACGGTGGGCTTCGTCGCGCAGCCGTTGCAGAAAAAACAGCACTGGATCACGCGGGGCCAACGACAGGGGTTTGTGCCCGTGCCGGAAAATGCGTTCGCGCCCGGCGTCGCGCTCAGGCCCCTTGGCAATCGCCGCCACATCGACCCCGTCTATGCCCAGTTCGGTGAAAACCTCCAGCGTCACCCCCAATTGACCCTGACCGCCGTCAATCAGCACCAAATCTGGCCACTGGCCGCCGGAGCGGTCCGGGTCTTCTTTGAGGGCGCGGGAAAACCGCCGTTTGAGGACTTCGCGCATCATCGCGTAATCGTCTCCAGGCGTAAAACCGTCGGAACCGTCTTTAGCAGCACCCTTTATATTGAATTTCCGGTAGGCCTTTTTCATCATCCCTTCCGGGCCGGCGACGATCATCGCGCCGATCGCCTCGGTCCCGGATACGTGGCTGTTATCATAGACCTCGATCCGTCCGGGAACGCCGTCCAGATCGAGGGCCTGGGCCAGGCCTTCCAACAGGCGGCGTTGCGAAGCACTTTCGGCCATGCGCCGCTCAAGCGCGTCAACGGCGTTGACCAACGCGTGATTGATCAGATCGCGTTTGCCGCCCCGTTGCGGGTGCATCAGGCGAACCATGCGCTCGGCGCGCAACGACAAGGCCTCGGCCAGCAACGCCCGGTTCGGTGGCGTGTGGCTAACCAGGATCAGCTTCGGTGGCGGTACTTTGGCGTAAAACTGGCCGAGAAAGGCCTCCAGCACCGCTTCGGGTCCATCGTCGCGGGCATGGCTGGGGAAATAGGCGCGGTTGCCGTAACTGGCGCCGGCACGGAAGAAAAACACCTGCACACAGGTCTGCCCCCCGGCCTGATGCACGGCGACGGCGTCCGCCTCGCCCACCCCTTGCAGATTTATGCCATGGTGCGCCTGAATCCGGGTCAACGCCCGGATACGGTCGCGGTAGGCGGCGGCCTGCTCGAATTCCTCGGCGTCGCTGGCGACCTGCATCCTGGCGGCGAAGTGGTCCTGAATTTTACGCGAACCGCCGCCGAGGAAGGCCCGCGCATAGCCGACCGAAACCCGGTATTCGTCCTCGTCAATCCGTCCGACACAGGGGGCCGAACAACGTTTTATCTGATGCAACAGACAGGGCCGGGTTCGGCTGGCGAACACCGCATCAGTGCACGAGCGCAGCAAAAACGCCCGTTGCAGAGTTGCCAGCGTTTCGTTGACCGCCCAAACGGAGGCAAAGGGGCCGAAATAATCCCCCGGCAAACTTTGCGCGCCCCGGTGTTTCAAAACCTGCGGAAAAGAATGTTCCCCAGTCAGCAGGATATGAGGAAAGGATTTATCGTCGCGCAGCAGAATATTGTAGCGCGGCTTGTAACGCTTGATCAGGTCGGCTTCCAATAACAGCGCTTCGACTTCGGTTTGGGTGGTGACAAACTCCATGGCCGCCGTTTCCATGATCATACGGCGAGTCCGATTGGGCTGATTGACCAGGCGGGTATAGCTGGTCACTCGTTTTTTTAGGTTTTTGGCCTTGCCGACGTACAGAACATCGCCCCGCGCGTTGACCATCCGGTAAACACCGGACATGCCGGGCAACGTCTTCAGATATTCCTGGATAACGGCGACTCCACCGACAGGCGCAACCCCTTCTCCTTTGTCCGGTTCCTGTGAGTCTGACATACTTTTTTATGCACCCGGAATACGCTGCGCCAATTTACGAGGCGCCATTAAAACGAAAGCATTTTATGCAAATTTTAGACACCCCAAACTATCCACGAAACCTGTGGATAAGGTTGTTGAAAAGCCAGTGTCTCGACCGCAGGACCTTATCACAATAGGATTTTTTAAATTTTGCCTGTTTATTGGGCAATATTTTAATGCATTGTTTTTATTAGGAAATTTTTATTCCGGCCACGACACGGTCAGCAACTGTAATTGTTTGTAATAAAACAGACACAAACAGAAACAATGTTTTAGCCTGTGCACAACTCCCTGCCCAGGTATCGGCAAGGGGTTCTTTGAATTCGTCGGATCGGATGCTTTAAATATCGAATCTATACTTTGGAATTAGACCGTTCGATTTCGATTCCGACGCTCTGTGCATCTTTCAATATGTCTAACTTCTCTACCCGAACGCGGGCCGACAGCACACGTATGTCTTTCAGGCACATAGTAGCGATATTCTCAGCAAGGGTTTCGACCAGATTGACATGCCCGCGCCCGATAATATCACCGACTCCATTCGCCAATTGCTCGTAACACAGCACATTTCCGATGTCGTCGCCGACCGGTTGGCCACTTTCATCGACCGCCAGGTCCAGGTTAATACGGACACGCTGAGGGCCGTGTTTTTCATGGCTATGGATACCGATGGAACACGCCACCACCAGATCGCGGATGAAAACATGACGCACCGACCGCGATCCATCGGCGATTGTCGGCACCTCGAATAATTTGATGGGATTAGCTGTCATGTTTTAATCCGCCATTCCTGCATCGGTCGATCCCGGCGCCCAGCCGAGATGCTGACCGCCATCGAGCACGATCATTTGACCGGTCATGGACGGAGCGTCAAGAACGAATTGAACCGCCCGGCATATTTCCTGCGGCATCACCGGGCGCGACAACGGCTGAACCGACCATTGGCGTTCGAACTGTTCCGTCGTCTGGTGAATGCTGGGCAAAGTCGGCCCCGGACCAATGGCGTTAACGCGGATCGACGGCGCCAGCGCCAGCGCCAGGTTCTGCGTCAGCCCCCAGAGCGCCACCTTGCTGACCGTATAAGAGGTGAAAAACGGCGTCACATTCCAAACCCGCTGGTCAATCAGGTTGATGATATTGCCGTCCACATCCGCCGGTCGTTGCCGAATGAAGGCTTGGGTTAATTGGAAGGGCGCGTGCAGGTTGACCTGCATGTGCGATTCCCAGGACTCCCTGGTCGCCGTCTCGGGCGTATCCTTCTCAAACACCGAGGCATTGTTAACCAGACAACTTACCGGGCCGATGGCATCGTTAACCTGGGCTAAAAGCCCTTCGGCGGACTCCACAATAGCCAAATCCGCCCGCACCACGGCGGCGCTGCCGCCCAAGGCGGTAATTTCATCGACAACGGCCTGGGCCTCAATGGTGGAACGGTTGCAATGGACCGCCACCGTCCACCCTGTCCTCGCCAGATCAAGGGCGATGGCGCGACCGATCCGGCGCGCAGCTCCGGTCACCAGAACCGATTTCAAAGGGGTGTTCTTGGCCATCATGGGCCGGAGAATGAGCGATCAGGTGGTTTGATGCAAGACCTGCATCAGGCGCCGCCAAACAGCCCCGCCGAATAGCCGCTAAACCCGATATATCCAATATACAGGGCAAGAAAAAAAGCCCCGCTCATGCGTCCGGGGTGCCAGCGCCCGGCCAGGATCGGCAGCACCAACGCCGTGGCCCCCAGCATCACCCACATATCGAATGACAGAATTGCACTAGACACCGGAAGCGGCGCCACCATGGCGGCGACACCGGCAATGCCCAATATATTGAACAGGTTAGAGCCGACCACATTACCCACCGCGATATCCGAATGTCCCCGGTAGGCCGCCACCACGGAGGCCGCCAGTTCCGGCAACGACGTTCCGAGCGCGATCACCGTCAGGCCGATGACCTCTTCCGAGACACCGAAGGCGCGGGCTATATCAATACCGCCCTCGACTAGCAGGTCAGCGCCCCAGACGATCCCCGCCAATCCGACAAGTACGCTCAGACCAATCGCCCACATTGGGGCGGCGATGGGGCTCATGCCTTCAACTTCCAGAATGTGTTCAGCGGTGGCCTCTTTATCCTGGCTTTCGGTGCGGTAGGTCGATACCAAAAATCCCAGAAACGCCACAAACAGAGCCCCGCCCGACCACAGGGATAGTTGACCTTGGGCGCAAAGCACGGCGAACATGGCGGTGCCGGCCATTAGCACAAACCCGTCGCGGGAATTTGCGCTGTCGGGGCTACGCATCGGCGACAACAGGCAGCTGACGCCCAGAATCAGCAAAACATTGGCGATGTTGGAACCTATAATGTTGCCCAACGCCAACCCGGGTGCACCACTCAGCGACGCATTCAGGGTCACCACCAGTTCCGGCGCAGAGGTGCCGACGGCAACCACGGTCATGCCGATTACCAGCGGCGAAATGTTCAGAATTTTAGCCAAACTAACGGCCCCGCGAATGAAAATTTCCGCAGCCGCCAACAGGACGACTATGCCGCCGATCAATTGCACATACATCATGTCTGGGAAATTATCCGCGCTGAAATATCATGGAATTCGTTGAGGATGTCATCATATAGGTGGCGCTTGAAAGGCACAATCAAGCCAGGCAGTTCCTCCAGCGCGACCCATCGCCATTCGGAAAATTCCGGCTTGCTGTGGGCGTTTAGATCAAAATCGTCGTCGTTACCGGTGAACCGGAGAGCGAACCATTTCTGGGTTTGCCCCCGGTACCGCCCGCGCCAGGCAACCCCGATGAGGTCATTCGGAAGGTCATAGGACAGCCAGGTGCTGGTTTCGGCGAGGATTTCGGCCTTGTCTGTTCCGGTTTCCTCTTCCAGTTCCCGCAACACGGCGCGCTCGGGGTGTTCTCCCTCGTCGATACCGCCTTGGGGCAATTGCCAGGAATCCGAATACCGGCCTATGCGCCGACCGGCGAAAACCAGCCCGTCCTTATTGAACAGCACCGCGCCGACGCCCCGCCGGTAGGGCAGGTCCGCCAGATTTTTAGGAGATTTTCCGCTCATTGACCCACTCACTTCTCCTCGACCTGCTTTTCGATCAGGGACGAGACCGGAACCAGTGTGATTTTCTTTCCCTCCAGGGTCTTGGTCCAGGCAATCAGGCGCGAAATGACCGCCGGATAGGGTCGGGCGACAGCCACGGCAGTGCTTTTTTGTTTTAGAACGCCTTCCAGGCGTAGCAGTTGGGCTTCAATGTTGGCGTGTGACGGCTCGTCGTCCAGGGTAATATCGGCGACCACCAGCGGCAGTCCGATTTTGCGGGCGATTTTGGGCGCCAGCAGGGAACTTTGAACCCCCGTCGCCAACAGCATCAGCCCCCGATCCTTGAGAACCTGAAGAACCGGCGTCAGCAGGGCTTCGGAAGTGCCAAACCGCGATCCCATGGTCGTAGCGACGCCGAAATAGCCGGTCACCTGGCTGAGAACCAGTTCCAGTCGCTTGATGTTGTCTTCTACCTTAAGCGACGTATCCAGCGAATAGGGACCAGCATCCTGGACTGGAAACCTCTCACTTTCCATCGGCAACGTCATCATAACCTCGTGGCCGACCAGACGTGCGCGCACCAACCAGTCACTCAGGTCTCGGGCGTAAGGGTCCAGGGCCAGCGTCACCGGGGCCGGCAATTTGCCGATTGCGGCCATGCCAGAGGCCCGGCTCAATCCGAACCCCATGATGACGATGCCCACCCGTTTGCCTTTGCCGTCTCCGTTATATGGCCGGGCATAGGCCTTCCACGACACCTCGCCGTCTTTGCCCGTTATCGGCAAGGCCCCGGTCAGTCCTTCTTTTTTCTCGACCAGGCGCGCATCAGGGGACGCGCCCAAGGGCTTGCCGCCTTTCTGGTCGGGCAGAGCCTTCAGCGTCACCGACGTCACCGAGGGGATGACAAGACCGGCGCCGTCCTCCTGGGCCGCGCCACCGATAGCGTTCAGCGATCCACCGAGCGGATTGGCCCGGCCACCGAAACGCCCGCCGATTTCGCCGACGGTGCGGGCCAGAGAGGACGAGCCGTTCGCTTTTGGTGCGCCGGGTTTGTCGGTGGTTGGTGCGACTGAAGAGGCCGGTGCCCCAAGTGCGGATTTGCGGGGCGCGCTCGGCGTCATAACGCCTGTCTTTGAGCCTCCGGTAAACTTGTTCAGCCCGCCGCCGCCAGACTTTTCCCCCCGCTTAGGCGCCAAAGCCATCTCGACCATCGGCCCTTTGCGCGTAGACGAAGCGGTCTTGCCTGCCGACTGTTTAGTGGCACCATTGTCATCGGCGCTGAAATACCACCACCCGGCGCCGCCGACGATCCCCGCCAACAAGACAAAAGCCCCGGCCGCAGCAATGACCATCGGACGGCGGGCAAAGGGAACCTTTGAGCCGTCGTCGTCGTCGTCGTCGTCGTCATCTCCGAAATCGACATCGTCGTCAGCAATCGCCGGGACGCCACCGTCGCCGTCCGCCTCGGCGTCGATGTCGATGTCGAAATCATCGTCCTCGTCGAAATCGTCGTCCGTGTTTTTTTTTCCGAACACCTTGGAAAGACCGGGAATCCCGGACAATTTCGGAAGCTTGGGAAGCTTGGGAAGTTTCACGTTTTCACCCCAATGATCGTCCGTTTATCCTTCCAGGGGTTTAAGGCCAAGGACCGATGCCTCAATTCGTCTGCACCGCCTTGCTGGAAAACAGGGAAATCCCCCGCAACAGGTCTAGCGCACGGGCCAGTTGGTAGTCCTGCGGTGCGTCTTTCTTGGCGTCCTTGTCGGCGCCATCTTTTTTCGAGACGTCCGGGGTTTTGGCTTTGGGCTTGGCATCTTCCGATTCTTTCTTCTTGGAGCCATCACCGTTGTCCAAAGCATTGCGAAGGTCCGATTCAAACCGGCGCTTCGGTGCTTCAAGGGCCTCAACGCGGGACTGTTTGACTTCGATATCGGGATCAATGCCTTTGGCCTGAATGGACCGTCCCGACGGCGTGAAATAACGCGCCGTGGTCAGGCGCATGGCGCCATGCCCGGAAAGCGGCATGATCGTCTGCACCGAGCCCTTGCCGAAGGATTTGGTCCCCATGATGACCGCACGTCGGTGGTCCTGTAACGCGCCTGCGACTATTTCAGACGCCGATGCGGAACCGCCGTTGACCAGCACCACAATAGGCAGGCCTTTGGCCAGATCGCCGGGACGGGCGTTAAAGCGTTGTGTATCTTCGGGCAGCCGCGACCGGGTCGAAACGATTTCGCCTTTTTCCAAAAAAGCATCAGAGACCGCGATCGACTGATCCAGCAACCCACCCGGATTGTTTCGCAGGTCCAAAACATAACCCTGGATGTCCGAGCCTATTTCTTTGCGCAATTTAGCCATTTCTTTTTTCAGGCCGATGTCGGTCTGCTCATTAAACTGGGTAATACGCAGATAACCGATTTTTTTCTCGACCCGCGACCGTACCGACGTGATCTTGATAACAGCCCGCGTAACGGTAACGTCGAATGGCTCCTTGCCTTCGCGAATAATGGTCAGTTTGAGGTCGCTGCCGACCTTGCCGCGCATTTTGTCGACGGCCTGATTTAGCGTCAGCCCCTGGATGGATTTGCCGTCCAGGTGGGTAATCAGGTCGCTGGGTTTTATCCCGGCCCGGAACGCGGGCGTATCATCAATCGGCGAGATCACCTTAACAAGGCCCTGTTCCATGGTAACTTGAATGCCCAAACCGCCGAATTCCCCGCGGGTGTTGACCTGCATGTCGCGGAAACTTTTGGCATTCATATAACTGGAATGTGGGTCGAGCGATGTCAGCATGCCGCTGATGGCAGCTTCTATCATATCCTCGTCGGTCGGGGCTTCGACATACTCGGAACGGACACGTTCGAACACATCGCCGAATAAATTCAACAATCGATACGTATCAGCGTCGTTCTTTGGGTCTTCCTTGGATTGCGCCGGGCCGACGGCGAACACAGGGGAAACCAGCAACGCAATTGCTGCAGAGGCCATGACTATACGGATTTTCATTTTCTTACCTTACCTTTTTGCGGACAGCCACGGTAACGGGTTGATCGGTTGGCCGTTGCGCCTGAGTTCGACGTAAAGAACCGGGTTACCGCGATCAGAGCGTCCCATGACGCCTACCGGTTCACCGGAGATAACCCATTGTCCCATGGTACTGTCAATCCGGGCCAGACCGGACAGTAGGGTATGATATCCTTCACCGTGTTCGATGATCAAGAGTTCCCCATAACCACGGAAATTTCCGGCATAGACGATGCGCCCCTCAAAGGGTGCTACAACCTGGGCACCGGGAGTGGTTTCCAGGTTCAAGCCCTTGCGTTTCAGGCCGGTGCCGAGCCCCTGGCCGAAACGCCCGACGATACGGCCGACCACCGGGTGAGGTAGTTTGCCCCGCTGGCTGCTGATCGGCGCACCGGTCAGACCCACCGGTAGTCCGGTTGTAGTGCCGGGTAGAATTTTCGCCGACTTTCCCGCATCAATGAGGGGTGCCGTGCGCGCAATTTTTTTCGGTCGGGCCTTATTTAGTTTCTCCAGCAGGTCGCGCAAGGTCGCCGCCTCACTGGCCAAAGACTTCACCCGCCTAGCTTCGCCCCGGCGCTTGGCCAGGGTCTGGTGTTTGAGTACCGTTTTTTGTCCGAACAGAACCGCCAGGCGCTTGCGTTCGGCTTCAAGCCCCCCGGTGACGTCGCTCAACTGGCCTCGTTTCTCAACCATTTCGCGGCGCGCCTTGCCCAAATATTCCAGGTCGTCGCGAAGCCTGAAGGCGCGGCGTTTGATTTCCGGCACAGTGGCCCGCAGCAGGATGGCGCTGCGCACCGTATCGGCGGGTGACATGGGTTGCATCATCAGGGCTTCCGGTGGATAGCGCGCGACCCGTTGCAAGGCCACTAGAACGGTTGCCATATGGCCCCGATTGGCGCCCAGCCGGGCCAGCTTGGCATTTTCTTCCGCCTTCAGGCGAACGAGCGACTGGACCAGCCCGGAAGCCTTCGATTCCTGGACCTGGATGATTTTCGCGGCAGCCACCATATCACGCCGCAAGCGGGCCAAATCCTGTTCGATTTCATCCGCTTTTTTCTTCAGCAGGCGGGTTTTTTCCTGGCTTTTTCCGAGGGCACGGCTGACCTCTTCCAGGCGTGTTCCGGTCTTGCCGCTTTTGCCCGATTTACCCTTTTCCGAGGCAGCCAGGGCAGGAAACGACAAGGCCACTATCAGAACAATGGCGGCGACAGTTTTCGACGTTTTGAAGCCAGCCACAATCATTCCGGCGCACCCGATTGTATTAGCGAGCGACCGGTCATTTCACCCGGTTGCGTCAATCCCATCAGGTCGAGCAGCGTCGGCGCCACGTCGGACAGGCGTCCATCACGCAACCCTGTTACCCGGTCCGGCGCATTGACCATCAACACCGGCACCACGTTCATGGTGTGCGCGGTGTGCGGCTGATCGCCATCAGGGCTAAGCATGCGTTCGCAATTGCCATGGTCGGCGGTCACCATCAGAACCCCGCCAGCCTTGGTTATAGCGTCTTCGAGACGCCCCAGGCATTGGTCGATACACTCAGCCGCCTTGATGGCGGCAGACAAAATACCGGTATGACCGACCATGTCGCCGTTAGCAAAATTGACCACAATCAGATCGAACCTGCCCTCACCGATGCTTGAGACCAGATTGTCGGTAACCTCGGCTGCCGACATTTCGGGCTTGAGATCGTAGGTCGCGACCTTCGGCGACGGCACCAGGATTCGTTTCTCGCCGGGGAATTCCTCTTCCCGGCCGCCGTTCAGAAAAAACGTCACGTGGGCGTATTTTTCCGTCTCGGCAATGCGTAGCTGGGTTAAGCCGGCATCGGAGACCACCTGCCCCAAAGTATTGTCCGGACGCTCGGTCGGAAACATAGCTGCGAACAGCCCATTCAGGTGGCTGGAATATTCGACCATTCCCAGACGCGCCGCAAAATCTACATTGCCGGGCCGCTCAAAATGGTCGAAATCGGGATCAGCCAGGGCGCTCAACAACTGGCGCGCCCGGTCTGAGCGAAAATTGGCCATCAGCAGACCATCACCATCGCGCATGCCCGCATAATCGCCGATCACCGTCGGCGCCACGAATTCATCCGTTAATTCCGCAGCATAGGCCGCCTCGATAGCCTGGACCGGGTCTCTGGCGCCTTGCCCTTCGCCCAGAACGAGACAACGCCAGGCTTTTTCCACCCTGTCCCAGCGGTTGTCCCGGTCCATCGGGTAATAGCGCCCGGACACGGTGGCGATTTTGAACAGCGACGACCAATCTTCCCATCCGGTCGCCTTGGTTAATTCCGCCATGTAGTCCTTGGCGCTGCGGGGGGGTGTATCGCGGCCGTCGAGGAACGCATGCAACGCCACCGGAACACCGGCGGCGGCAATGACGGAGCCCAGCATGGCCATGTGATCATGGTGGGAATGCACACAACCGGGCGACAACAGTCCCATCAGGTGACAGGTACCACCGCTGCGTTTCAGGGTTTCGATAAAACCCACCAGTTCCGGGTTATCCATCAGCGCACCCGACTGAATGGCGGCATCGATTCGGGGCAGGTCCTGGGGCACAATGCGCCCGGCGCCCAGGTTCATGTGACCGACTTCGGAATTCCCCATTTGGCCTGCGGGCAGGCCGACTTCCGCGCCGCTGGCATCGAGGTGCGCCTTTGGCGCCGTGCCCGTCAGGCGGTCCCAATTAGGGGTTCGGCCCAGTGCAATAGCGTTGTGATCGGCCTCATCGCGCACGCCCCAACCATCCAGGATGCAGAGAACGACTGGCCGGGGAACGGGGTTCTTATTTTTGGATTCAGACATAACCGTACTATAAGTATTAACGACCAAAGAAGAATAGAGGATTGAGTGTTAGCGGTAGGTTAAAGAGCATTGTCCAGTCAGTCCCGGTGATACGGGTGCCCGGCGAGAATGCACTGGGCGCGGTAAATCTGTTCCGCCAGCATGCCGCGCACCATTAGGTGCGGCCAGGTCATGGTCCCGAAAGACAGCACCAACCGGGCGCGTCGGCGGACCGTATCATCCAAACCATCGGCACCGCCGATGATGAATACCACATCGCGCACGCCTTCGTCGCGCCAGGCACCCAGTTTTTTTGCAAATTCGGAACTTCTCAGCGCCTTGCCGCCTTCGTCCAGGGCTATGATCACGGCGCCGTCCGGCACTTGGCCCAACAGCAGTTCGCCTTCACGCGCCTTTAATGCCGAAGGTTTTAGTTTTTTCTTTTCCTCGACTTCCCTGAGTTCCAGAGGGAACGAGATGCGCCCGGCATAATGGTCGAACAAGGTGCGTTCCGGCGCGTTGCTGCCCCCGGCCTTCCATTTTCCGGCCGCCGCGATAATCAACCGCACCAGCGTTAAGCAATCGCGCCCGAGGCGGGTTCCGCATCCGGCGTTGACGTGCCCACCGGCCCGATCCACATCTTGTCCAGATTGTAAAAATCCCGAACTTCCGGACGGAACAGATGCACGATAACGTCGCCGCCATCGATCAGCACCCAATCACAGTTATCCAGGCCCTCGACCTTGACGGACTTGAACCCGACGGCTTTCATTTTCCGTTGAATATGGTCGGCCATGGACCCGACATGGCGCCTGGAGCTGCCGTTGGCGATGATCATGAAATCAGCGATTTCCGTCTTTCCAGCGAGGTCGATGACGACAACGGTTTCGGCCTTGTCATCGTCAAGAGATGCTTCCACCAGCCGGAGCAATTCTGCCGGGGCCGGTGGCACCTTTTTCGTTTTGGATATGGTTGGTCTCCTTCTAATGGTTTGTGCAATACCTTCGGTCTTAATGTTAGTCTCCGGACCCGTCCCGTATTTTCGTCGCCGAAGCGGAACTCAACGGGATGTGCATAAACACCCAGGCCGGTAGCGCCTGATCGATAAGCAAGGCGGCGTCTTGTTCATATATACGGCGTCCCGCAAATCGCTTTGCCGCCATCGACGTCAACGCCTTGAAAGAATAAGCCGGACGGGCAAAAACCGCAACCGGCACAGTCTTGAAAATCGCCGTCCAGTTGTTCCACCGGGCAATTTCTATCAGGTTGTCGGCACCCATGATCCAGACGAAACGGGCGTTGGGAAACCGCCGTTTTAAGGCCGCCAAGGTATCGGCGGTATAGGGTGTGCCGAGGTCTTGTTCAATGTCCGTAGCCGACATGTTGCGATGCCCCGCACCGCCTATCAGGGCCCGCGCCCCGGCCAGCCGGTCCGCCAACGGCGCCATGCCTTCAACCGGCTTCAAAGGATTTTGCGGCGACACCAGCCACCACACTTCGTCCAGGCCGAGCCGATCGAGCGCCAGACGGCTGATATGCAAATGGCCCGCGTGGGCAGGGTTGAACGACCCGCCGAGAAGACCGATGCGCGGACGCCGCCCGGCAGCGGCAGCGGGGCGTTTATTCAGCGCCAGCATGAGCAACAATGGAAACGGTCGTGAGCGCGGTCATGGGCGGGTTTGGCCCCGGCCACGAACGATGTATTTGAAACTGGTCAGCTGTTCGACACCGACGGGGCCACGCGCATGCAACTTGCCGGTGGAAATTCCGATTTCCGCCCCCATGCCGAATTCACCGCCGTCGGCAAACTGGGTCGAAGCATTGACCAGGACGATGGCGCTGTCGACCTTGCTGGCAAACGCCTCCGCCGCCGCCTCGTTTTCGGTGATGATGCAATCCGTATGGTCGGAACCGTGACGGTTGATATGGGCAATGGCGTCGTCGACCCCGTTCACGACTTTCACGGCGATGATCGAATCGAGATATTCCGTGTCCCAGTCCTCATTCGTCGCCGGTTTGACCCGGGCGTCCATGGCCTGGACCTCTGCGTCGCCCCGGATTTCGCAGCCAGCCTCAATCAGATCACTAAGGATGAGTTGCAACATGCTACCGGCGGCGGCGCGGTCGATCAACAGAGTTTCCGTCGCCCCGCAGACGCCGGTACGCCGCATTTTGGCGTTGACCACGACGGCGCGGGCCATCTCGGGGTCGGCGTCGGCGTGGACGTAGGAATGGCAGTTGCCTTCCAGGTGCTTGAACAACGGCACCCGGCTCTCGGCCGTCACCCGTTCGACCAGCGACTTGCCACCGCGTGGCACGATGACGTCGATGTAGTCGGTCATGATCAGCATTTCGCCGACGGCGGCGCGGTCCGTGGTCGGCACCAGTTGGATCGCCGCTTCGGGCAGACCGGCGCTGCGCAACCCCTCACCTAGGCTCTGCATAATGGCGTTTGAGGAATGGAAACTTTCCGAGCCGCCGCGCAGGATCGCAGCATTGCCCGCCTTCAGGCACAGGCTGCCAGCGTCGGCGGTGACGTTGGGCCGGGATTCGTAAATCACGCCGATGACGCCGATCGGCACGCGCACGCGCTGGATCATCAGCCCGTTGGGGCGGTTGATTTCCTCTAAAATAGTGCCGACAGGGTCGGCCAATGCGGCGATCGTTTCCAAACCCACAGCCATCGCTTCGATTCGCTCACCATTAAGTTCCAGCCGGTCCAGCATCGCTGCGCTCAGCCCCTTGTCCGCCCCGGCGGCCATGTCCTTGGCGTTTTCCGAAAGGATGTCCGCTTTGCGCCCGCGCAGACTTTCAGCGGCTCTCAACAGGGCTGTATTCTTGGCCTCGGTCGGCACGGTCGCCAGCACGCGCTGCGCTGCGCGGGCATCCTCGCCGATGCGCTGCATTAATTCGGAAATATTCACGCTATCCATGGTGTCCATAGCCACCCCCTCAATCCAGCACCAGATCGTCACGGTGGATTATGACGTCCCGGCCACGGTAGCCGAGAAGGTCTTCGATTTCACTGGTTTTGTGGCCCATGATACAACGCGCATCCTCGGCGCCGTAGGCGATCAGGCCGCGGCCCAGATCGCGTCCATCCACGGTTTTAACCACCACCGCGTCGCCGCGCTGAAAATTGCCTTCGATGGCAACGACACCCGCCGGCAGAAGGCTTTTCCCCTGAGCCAGGGCCTGCACCGCACCCGCGTCCAGTACCACGGCGCCAGCAGGGCTGAGCGTGCCCGCGATCCAACGCTTGCGGGCTGTTTTCGGCGTCGCCGAGGGTAAAAACCAGGTAGCAGGGGCACCGTCTTGCAGGCGCTGCAAAGGGTGCGGGGCGTTGCCGTCCATAATCACCATGCTGCATCCATTGCTCAGGCAGACCTTCGCCGCCGCCAATTTGGTGACCATACCGCCCTTGCTGTCGCCGACGGGGGCGGCGCCGGCCATGGCCTCAATCTCGGGCGTGATTTCCGTCACCTCGGGGATGATGGCAGCGGCTGGGTCGGTGCGCGGATCGGCGGTATACAAGCCGTCGATGTCCGACAGCAGCACCAGCGTATCGGCGCTGACCATGGCGGCGACGCGCGCCGCCAGACGGTCGTTATCGCCGAAGCGAATTTCATCGGTGGCGACCGTGTCGTTTTCGTTGATCAGCGGAACCGCGCCGAGTTTCAGCAAAGCTTCCAGCGTATTGCGGGCGTTGATGTAGCGCCGCCGGTTTTCGGTGTCGTCGAGCGTCAGCAGGACTTGTCCAACCGTAATATCGTAGGCGCCGAGGACCTCTTCATAGGCATGCGCCAAGCGCACCATACCGGCGGCGGCGGCGGCCTGGTTCTCGTCCAGCCTCAATGGCCCGGGCGGCAGTTTCAGACGACGACGCCCAATGGCGATGGCGCCGGAAGACACCAAGATCACCTCCTGGCCGCGTGTGCAGCACACGTTGACGTCCTCGGCCAGGGCTTCCAGCCAAGCGCGGTGCACTGTGCCATGTTCCTGATCGGCCAGCAGGGCCGAGCCGATCTTAACGACGATGCGCCGCCCGTTTTCGATTTTTTTGGCCCCACTCATGGCGAAAAGGCCTCATGCACTTCTTCGGGGGCGATTTCTGCCATGATTTCGGCCATAAGCTTGTCCAGCAGCGGCGTCAATCCGTCGCCGGAAACGCCGGAAATCGCCGTCACGTCCTGGCCGCTAGCGGCGGACAGTTGCCCGCGTTTTTCCTCTGTTTCCTCATCGGTCAGCGCGTCCGACTTGGTCAGCGCAACGAGTTCGCGTTTTTCGGCGAGCCCCCCTCCGTAGGCTTCGACCTCGTGGCGGACGACGCGGTAGGCTTCTCCGACATCGTCCTCGGTCCCGTCGACCAGATGCAGCAACACCCGGCAGCGTTCGACATGGCCGAGAAACCGCGTGCCCAGCCCGGCGCCTTCGCTGGCGCCCTCGATCAAGCCGGGGATATCGGCCATGACGAATTCACTGCCGCGCACATAAACGACGCCGAGATTGGGGTGCAGCGTGGTGAACGGATAATCACCGATTTTCGGATGGGCCCGGCTGACCGCGCCCAACAGAGTGGATTTGCCGGCATTGGGCAAACCGACCAGCCCGACATCCGCGATCAGCTTGAGCCGCAGCCACAGCCAGCGTTCCTCGCCGGGGTAGCCGTCGTCGGCGCGGCGCGGCGCCTGATTGGTCGAAGTCTTGAAATGCGCATTGCCGCGCCCGCCATCGCCGCCCTGCAACAGGACGATCTGCTGGCCGGGTTCGGTGATGTCGGCGAGCAGGGTTTCCTTGTCCTCGTCGAAAACCTGGGTGCCGACGGGAATTTTAACGGTGACGCTTTCGCCTTTGGGGCCGGAGCGGTTCTTGCCCATGCCGTGGGTGCCGCGGCCGGCCTTGATATGCTGTTTGTAGCGAAAATCGATAAGCGTGTTGAGCGAATCGGAACCTTCGAACACGACATCGCCGCCGCGCCCGCCGTTGCCGCCGTCGGGGCCGCCGAAAGGCACGTTCTTTTCACGCCGAAAGCTGACGCACCCACCGCCGCCGTCGCCGCTTTTGATAAAAATTTTTGTCTCGTCGAGGAACTTCATTGTTCATAGCCCGATGAATGACCACATTTGGCCATGAAAAAAGGGGAACGGCCAGCCATTCCCCTTTACTATACGCGAATGATTAGCCTTCGGTTTTAATTCAACTTGGCTGGCTCCACCGCCACGAACACTCGGCCCTTGGCCTTGTGGTGAAATTTCACATTGCCATCGACGATGGCAAAAATGGTGTGGTCCCTGCCGATTCCGACGTTTTCACCCGGGTGGTACTTGGTGCCGCGTTGGCGGATGATGATATTACCCGGAACAACGACCTCGCCGCCGAATTTCTTGACGCCCAGGCGCCTACCTTCGGTATCGCGGCCGTTGCGGGAACTGCCACCTGCTTTTTTATGTGCCATATCGCTCTATTCCTTCGACTTTGTCTTAGCGG
>JABMOG010000248.1 GCA_013204265.1 Rhodospirillales bacterium | reverse complement strand
TTACATCCGCGGCGACGAATTTGCGTCTAAAACAAAGGCGTAGAGAACCTTCGGTGAACGCGAGAGGATCGGAAAGGCTCTAGCGTCTGGCTCGGGCGGCTTGGGCAATCCGCATCAACGCCCGGTGGCATCCTGCAGCGGCGGGAAACCCGGTCGATTTACAATCCATTTCGGTTTCAGTAATAAGGTCGAGAGCCTTTGCCAGCGGGCCTAAACGCCAATTGCGTAATTGCGCCTGGAATTGTGATTTGAATTTAAAATTGATTGGCGGACGGATTGCAAAAAGGGCCTTATCGGCAGCCATGCCGGCTTCAATTTTTCCGATTGTAAGGTGAAGGCTTTGCAAGTGCCGTTGAACGGCGCGAAGAATCCCGATGGGGCTGGTGCCTTCGTCAAAAGCCTTTGCCAGGGCTCGGTCGAGACCTTGGGAATCTCCACCAGTGGCGGCATAGACGACAAGGTCCAAAGACATGGCGGCGCTGTCGCCGATGCAGGCAATGGCATTTTCGCGGGAAACAACCGTTGAGTCCTGAAGGCCGCCGCCGTTGACATACAGGGCAAGTTTTTCAAGTTCACCCCGGGTCACCAATCGATTTGCGCCTAAATTTTCGATAAGATAGGCCATTGCGTCCACCGATGCGGTAAGCCCGAGCCGGCCCAGAGACTCCTGTATCACGGACCGTAAATCTCCAGCACTGTCCTCATAACACCCTATGGACGCTGCGTTTTTGGAACTCTCAAAAAGTTTTCGTAAGGAAGATTGTGGGGTCAGGTTACCGGCCTCGGCAACGACGAAGGCTTGAGTGTTGGCAGATTTCAGAAAGGTCTCGAAAATACCGGACACCCCGTCAACGGCCTCAACAATCCGAATGACCCGCCGCCCCCCGGTCATGGATAGCTGGGCGGCTTCGTCGACAAGTAGTGGGGGGTCGGCTTTAAGTGCGGCGCCGGACAACTCGACGACACGAAACGGGTCGGACAAATCTTCAACGATGGTTTTGGCCAAAGTTAAAGCGCGTTCGTGGACTAGTCCTTGTTCGGGCCCGAACAGAAGAACCGCGGCGATCTCGGGACCGGGTTGACGAAGAAAGGATGCGAGGCGGGAGCCGGTAATTTTCACGTTAAAATCAGTTTTTTGGAACCTGAACGCTAGAGAAATAAACTCCCAGTTGGGTGCTTATACCATGGCTGACTTCGCGAACCGCTCGGAACCGCGCGTCCTTTGTGGCGACAAGAGTTGCGAACTCGGAATCGAGGATGTTGTAACTGACGGTAATGCTGGACTCGCCGGAATACAGTGTTTTGCCGTCCAAGGTTCGAACCAAATGAAAATTGGCTTTGACGGTTAAATTTGCCCGGGTAGCAAAGGCGCTTTTCTTGACGGCCAGGGAGGCCGAGGTTTCATTAAGTTTGGTGCTCAAAACATAAAGGGGTTTTTGATGGAGTCCTTTTGGGTTGAGCGCAGTCAATAGCCGGTTGTGCAATAATTGGCCAACCCGGTCTGCGATAGGCTCAACCTTGATCCGGGCAAATTCAGGCGACGCAGCACCACCACCGCCATACAGGGGCCGGAAACCACAGGCCTGCACCATGAGCAGGGCCGCGAAAACAAGGATGAGTTTATAAAACGACATTGATAATCCGATTGGGAACAACAATCACTTTGCGAACGGTGCCGGCACCGATTGCGGCTTTAACATTTTCCAACGCCAAGGCGGCCTCTTTTGCGATGCTTTCATCACAATCCTTGGCCAAATCCACCGTACCGCGCAACTTGCCATTGACCTGTACGCCGATGGTGACGTTTTCCTCGACAAGCAATTCAGGGTCAGCCTCGGGCCAGGCTGTATCCGCCAACAGCTCTTCATGCCCCAGACTATGCCACAATTCTTCGCCCAAGTGGGGCATCATTGGTCCAATGAGGCATACAATAGTTTCAAGCCCCTGGCGCCGCACCCAATCGGACCCAGGACCCTGGTCGGTATGGCCTTCAAGTTCATTGGTGAATTCGCGGATCCGGGCAACGGCTTTATTGAAATGAAATTTTTCAAGGTCCTGGGAAACGCCATAAACGGTTTTATGAAGGCTCTTGAAAAGGCGCGCCGCGCTTTCGCTCAAATCACCGGGGCGCTTGGCACTGAGCGGGGAAATCGGGGCCTGGGGTTGATGGACGTTACGCCACAATCGGTTGACATACCGCCAAGCGCCCTCGATTCCGGAATCGGTCCAGTCCAAGTCCCGGTCTGGCGGGCTATCGGACAACATGAACAATCGAGCAGTGTCGGCACCGTAGGTACCAATAATGGCTGCCGGATCGACAACATTTTTCCGGGATTTACTCATTTTTTCGGACCGGCCGACGGTGACGGGATCACCGGCTGATTGAATTCTTTCGGCGTCATCGGGCAGCAGCCAATTGCCGTCGCCGTCTTGGTAGGTATGGTGACAAACCATACCCTGGGTCAACAGTCCCTCAAAAGGCTCACTAAGGCCAAGGTAGCCACATTTTTTCATGGCGCGTGTAAAAAACCGGGAATACAAAAGATGCAGAACGGCGTGTTCAATACCGCCGATATACTGATCGACGGGCAGCCAGTATTCAGCCGCTTTGCGTTCGAAAGCAATTTCGGAGTGGGGCGAACAAAAGCGGGCGAAGTACCACGATGATTCAAAAAATGTATCGAAGGTGTCGGTTTCCCGGCGCGCCGCTTTACCACAGGTGGGGCAATCAACATCTTTCCAGGTCGGGTGATGTTCCAGCGGATTACCGGGCTCGTCCAGATTAACATCTTCGGGCAAAACCACCGGTAAGTCGGATTGGGGAACGGCAACGACTCCGCATTCCGGGCAATGAATTACCGGTATCGGACATCCCCAATAGCGTTGTCTGGAAATCCCCCAATCGCGCAGACGGTAATTAACGGTAGGTTCGCCGGCGCCGGCTTGCTCAAGTTTTTCGATAACGGTTTTTTTGCCGTCTTCGATACTAAGCCCATCCAGAAAATCAGAGTTAATCAAAATACCGTCATCGACAAAGGCCGCGTCTGCGACGGCAAAAGTACCGGGGTCGGCGCCTTTAGGGGCGACAACGGGAATAACGTCGAGCCCATATTTGCGGGCAAAATCCAGGTCGCGCTGGTCGTGGGCGGGACAGCCGAAAATCGCACCCGTTCCATAATCCATCAAAACGAAATTGGCGACAAAAACCGGCAGGGTTTTGCCCGCAATAAAGGGGTGGCGGACCCGCGCACCCGTATCGAGCCCGGATTTTTCCGCGGTCTCGATAGCCGCCTCACTGGTACCAGCTCGACCACACTCCGCAATGAAGGCCTGAAGGGCCGGATTGTTTTCCGCAAGCGCCAGGGAAAGCGGATGATTGGCCGCTAGCGCGCAAAAGGATGCGCCGAAGATGGTATCGGGGCGGGTGGTGTAAACCTTTAGCGGTTGGTCGCTGCCAATGAGGTCAAAAAACAGATGGGCGCCCTCGGATCGACCGATCCATTTTTCCTGCATCAGCCGAACCCGGTCGGGCCAGCGTTGCAGGGGTTCCAGTCCGACAAGAAGGTCCTCGGCGAAGTCGGTGATTCTCAGGAACCATTGGGACAAAAGGCGCTTTTCGACGTCGGCTCCGGATCGCCAGCCCTTGCCGTCAATGACCTGTTCGTTGGCGAGAACGGTGTTTTCTTTGGGGTCCCAGTTAACCCAGGATTCCTTGCGGTAAACCAAACCGGCGTCGAGAAAATCGAGAAACATTTTTTGTTCGTGTCGGTAATAACTCTCGTCGCAGGTGGCAATTTCACGGCTCCAGTCATAGGACAGGCCCATGGATTTGAGCTGTGTGCGCATGGTGGCGATATTCTCGTATGTCCATTTTGCGGGGTGTACGTTGTTGGCGATGGCGGCATTTTCCGCCGGCAGCCCGAAGGCATCCCAACCCATGGGGTGCAGGACATTAAAGCCCCGCGCCCGTTTATAGCGGGCGACGACATCACCAAGCGCGTAATTTCGAACATGCCCCATATGGATGCGTCCCGACGGATAGGGAAACATCTCCAGCACATAATATTTAGGGCGCGTTAAGTCTTCGATGACCGCGAAGCATTGCCGGTCTTCCCAAATGGACTGCCACCTGGCTTCGGTTTCTTGGAAATTGTAACGCGACATTTTCAATCAGGGACCAGGATTGTTAATCGGAGTGTAGTGTAGGGCTCTCCGGCCCAAATCCACGGCGTTAATTCCGGCGGGGCGGTGCCGGGCGACATTCGTTTTTGAGGCGGCCTATTTTTGGAGGGACAGGTTACGCAATTGGCGCGCCCTTACCAGAATGGCGTCCTCAATCTTCGTCCCGGTCTCGCCGGGAATTGTGGCGTCTTTCCAGTTTCCCTGTCGGTCCTGAACCTGCCGGAAAACGGCGACGCGAATGCCGTCGGCGCGCAACGCCTTGTCCAGAATATATACGTTTAACTTGAACCGCTCGCTAGGCGCTTCGCTGGGCGTGTGCCAGTCGGTAATGATAACGCCGCCAAAGGGGTCGGCGGAACTGACGGGCATGAACGAAATAGTGTCCAGCGACGCTCGCCACAAATAGCTGTTAACACCCAGCACACCGCCGGACGACTGTGGCGTGCTGGGACCAAAAAAATTAAGGCCGCCATCGCCGAGAAGAGTTTTCCTTTTGGAGTAGTCGATATCCTCAAGGGCGTCGCTACTCGTATTTTCGTTAGCCGGGTCTTTATAATCCTCATACAAGCCGCAAGCGGAAAGCAGCATGGCGCTGACTGTTGCCGCTATAACGAGCCCCAAGCTGGAAAACCGTTTGTTGTGTTTCATGTTACGTTTCATGTGCCGTACAATTATTCGAATCGTTTGTGCCTTTTGGAAGGCGGTCTTATTTAGAAACCCAAGTTCACCGATGGGTTCCGGTTGAGGCCTCGCTCATTATAGTACTTTTGCGGCAGTCGTCAGCCCTTGTCAATGAAAGCCCCAATTCCTGCGACACCTTTCGCGCCACTGTTTTTCAAACGTCGGGCATTGGCCGGGGTAATCCCGCCCAGGGCATAGACCGCCAAAGGACTCAACCGGCACCAGGCTGCAAACCGAATTGTCCCCAAATGCCGGGCCTCGGGATGGCTGGCGGTCGGAAAGACAGGCGACACCAAGGCCGCATCGACGCCTGCCCGCCCAGCCCGGAACAATGCTGCCGGCGAATGCGCCGCCGCAGTTACCAGCCAGCCGGGTTTGCGCCAGTTGCGCCACGCCTGGGCATCATGGCGGACCATGGCTTCGGAAAGGTGCAACCCATGGGCCTGGACGCGAAGCGCCAGACGGGCATCCCCGGCTATCAAAACGCGAATGTCCCGCTCCCGGGCTTCTGCAACCATCCGGGCGGCGAGATCGGCGCGGTCGGGATCGCCATAATGGCGCAGGATCACGGCGCTGCCGGATGCCAGGGCGCGGACCGTGGGCAGCGGGTCGGGAAGGCGTGTTTCATCGGTCATCAGGATAAGGCCGGGCAGGAGACGTCCACCCCGCAGCCTGGCGGGTGTTGTAAAATTGAGCCAGCTTTCAAGATCTGGTAGGCTCATCAATAAGATTCCTGCCGGATACGGCGGTTGTTTTAAACGACCACGATGGCCACCATACTGATAAGTGCCACCACTTCAATGAACACCAGGATGGACGTAACACGTGACTCCAGAAACCGATATCCGACAGGCTCTGAAAGCCGTGGGCAAAATAATCGAAACGGCCGAGGTCGCCGCCGGGCGCGCGGCGGGGTCGGTAACCCTGATCGCTATTTCCAAAAACCATTCAAGCGAGGCGGCCCGTCGGGCGCTTGAGGCCGGGCAGCGGGTTTTCGGCGAAAACCGGGTACAGGAAGCCGTAGAAAAATGGCCGCCCCTGAAGGCCGAGTTTCCGGACGCGGAGCTGCATTTGGTAGGGTCCTTGCAGCGTAACAAGGTTCAGCGCGCGCTCGAACTTTTCGATGCCATTCATACCATAGACCGTTCAAAACTGGCCCGAGCCGTGGCCGGAGAGATGGATAAAAGCGGACGGCGGCTTGAATGCTTCCTTCAGATCAACACCGGCGAGGAGCCTCAGAAAGGCGGCGTCCTTCCCATGGATGCCGACGCCTTCATTACCGAGTGCCGCGACGATCTCGGCCTTCCCGTGGTAGGCCTGATGGGGATTCCTCCTCGGGATGAAGAGGCCTCCCTTCATTTTGCCTTGCTCCGGGAAATTGCTAAACGAAACGGCCTGGCGCGCCTGAGTATGGGAATGAGCGCAGATTTTGAAGAGGCTATCCATTTCGGCGCCACGCATGTGCGTGTTGGCACCGCGATCTTCGGGGAACGGCCGCCTATTGAGTAGTTATTCCGGCTGGAATAACCAGTACCGCCGCCGTATCGCAATCGGACAACAGCGCCAGCAGGTCTTCAACCCTAAGCGCCACACAGCCCTCCGTCGGCTCGAATCCTGGGCGCGCCACATGCATGAAAACGGCGCTGCCTAAGCCTGGCACAGGTGGGGCGTCGTTGTAGCCGAGTTCGACAATCACGTCATAAACATGATCTGTCCGCCATAATTCCTCAAAGGCGGCGGCATAGGGACGCTTGATAAGCCGGTTATAGGCGGGGTCACTTTGGTCGTCACACCAACCGTCACTCGTCTCAAGAGCCTGAATGGTCAACCCTGTTTCCGGGGCCGCCAATCGATCGGCCCGATACAGAACCCGGCGCAAAGGAAACGTTCCGGCCGGGGTTGCGCCATCGCCTTCGATTTTATTGGAACGGATTCCGCTGCGGCCCAGGGCGCAGCGCACCTGTCGAGCGTTCCAGGTCAGATGGCCGGGGGGCTGGACCTTGATTTCCATGAGCGGAGTATACCAAGGATCGGGTCATTGAAATGAATATACGTAAATGGACGCGAAACAGCCCTTTACCGGGACAGGTTGATCGGCGCCTGGCGGAGGGCGCCGGTCATGGTCGGGTGAATGACCGACCCTGCCTGCTTGCTGCCATCACCATTTTTGCCGACTTTGCCGAGGGCGGACAACATGGTCTCGGTAAACCAGCCGCCTTCGGTCGCGATTGCGCCGGGCGCCGGGCGGGACGAGGATTGTCCCCGTTGGGGACCGGCCTGCTTCAAAGGCGCCGGTTGCTGGCGGGCGTACCGGGCAGCGGCGAGCGACGCCGGCTGTTGCCGGATGCTCCGCGCCTCTTGGGGGACCTGGGCCGACGTGCGTTGACCGCCGGCCTGAAGGTCTTTTCGCAGCGCCGCCAGGGCGCTGATGCCGCGGGTCGCCTGGTGCGTTGAAGGCTGGGAAGAAACAGAGGCTTGCGCGATGGCCGGGGTTGCGGCGCTGGCCTGCGTCAATACGGCCTTGCGGTACGAGGCTTCGGCTCGCGCCCAATCGGCGACCGAGGCGTTTTGGGATAAAGAAACGGCGGCTTGCTGTTTGCTTGGGGCGCTGTCGAGTATTGAGACCCTTGCCGGTGTTGGTTGACGGTAGGAGGCTTCCGCCTGGGCCCAGGCGGTTACCGGGTCAATGGCCTTGCTGGCGGCGCCGCCTATTGCAGAGATGCTAGTGGGGGCGGCGGCAATGGCGACGGGGCCTATTCCGGAGACCTCTGGCCCGCCCGCCTCCGGGTCTTCGAACAACGCCAGCAGGTGTTCGCCCATATCCTTGCCGGTGGCGTCGTCGACCATAACGTTGGCCAGGGCCGAGACGGTTCCGAAAGGACCAAGGAAAAGGGTTCCGCCGACGACGCGCGACCCAGGGTCCAGGGTATCGCCGCTCATTTCCCGGTACATGGTTCCGATGACAGGAATGTGCTGTAAGGGATTGATGACGTCGATGAAGTCCTTAAAGGTGAAACCGTCGTCACCGAAAAGCTTAAATCCCCCGGACTCGTCGGGGTCGCCGACTTTTGGAATATCCTTGCCCGGCGCTTGCGTAGACACCAACGCCAGTTGGGTGTTCGGGCGCCCTTGGCGCACGCCTTCGCTGATTGTATTCATGTTCAATTTTCCCGTTCTTAATATTTTGCTTTAGAACACTGCAAAACCAATGCCAGAATGGGCTATTGTTTTAAATCAGGTGTTTAGGGTGTGCCATCAGGCTAAAAGCGTGGGAGAATCAGGCCTTGTCGGCAAGAAGTACCGTAACCGATGAGGGTTTTAAGCGAATTCTCCAGAAACAGCGAGAAAAACGCCTAGCCTATTGAAAAATTAGAATATATGACCGCCCCGAACGGCCTTGGTGCGAAGATAGTTTTCGTTGTGTTCATTCGACGGGAAAGTGTGCGGGACCCGTTCTTCGACAATTATGCCGCAATGGGCAAGGGCGGTAACTTTGTCTGGATTGTTGGTCATCAGGCGGACCCGCTCGAAACCGAGTAGACGCAAAATTTTGGCAGCGGGTAGATAGACCCTCTCATCGGCGTCGAACCCCAGTTGCTCGTTAGCATCCATGGTGTCGAAACCACGATCCTGAAGCTCGTAGGCCCTGAGTTTGTTGACTAGCCCGATGCCCCGGCCTTCTTGCGCCAGATATAACAAAACACCGGCACCGATGGTGGTGATTTCCTGAATTGCGCCCTGCAATTGGTCGCCGCAGTCGCAGCGCAGGCTGCCCAGAAGGTCGCCCGTAAAACACTCCGAATGCAGGCGCGCTAGTACAGGCGCGTTCTTATCGGGCTGGCCGACAACGATGGCCAGGTGTTCCAGGCCACCGTCAATGGGACGAAAGGCGATAATCCGGGTATTTTCGGCGCCCAACAAAGGCACGCGTGCGGAGCTGACGGCGCGCAGTGTCCGCGCCTGGGTGTTGTCGTATTGAAAGATGTCACCGGCATCGACAAGCAGGACATCGTGGCGCGCCGACCACGACGCCAAGTCATCCGCCGTCGGATCGACGATTTGGGCGGTTACCGCCGCCGGCAGCAGGCGGGCGATTTTGGTCAACGCCACGGCGGCGCTTTCGCAGTCATAGGTCGGCGTTGCGCGCATGGTAACGGTCAGGGACGCGCGGGTATCCTCGGGCAGGGGGGCGTCGGACAAGGGGTCGGCGAGATCGCGGATAATCTCCGCCGTCATCTCTTGCCCTGTCGACAGAGTGACGATTTTGCCGGCGGTTTCAGCAAGTCCCAAAACGGCGGCCCGGCGCGCGGTGACAGCCAATACCGGATCGCAATGGCTGAAGGCGCGCATTTCACTGAGCGCGTCCGATGTTATGGCCTCGGCCGATTGAACCAGGATTGCGATTCCGCCGCTGCCCCGGACGGCAACCATGCGTCCGCGCCGGATTTCCGATACCGCACGGTCCACGGCCAGCAAGGACGCGGGCTCCCTGGACGCGGGCATTGATAGAAGTTCAAAGTTGTTGTCACTCATCGCTTTATAATAACAATATTTAGTTTTCCCATGATGGGGCTATCATGGGAAGGTATACGGGGTGTTTATACTAATTTATCCCGATATAAAGTATTATCCGGTCAAGTTCCGACAAAAGACAGCGCCTAAAAGGAAAAACATGAGCAACGGCAAACGTATATTGATCGTCGATGACGACCCGGCCCTCCTGCAAATGCTCAGCGAACAGCTTCAGCTGCATGAGGAGTTTCTGACCTCTGGCGCGGCAACGGCTGGGGAAGCCCTGGCGCAGGCGAAAGAGGATTATTTTGACGTCATTTTACTGGATGTGGGCTTGCCCGACATGGACGGTCGGGAGGTCTGTCGTCTGATGCGCCGCAATGGCGTTACCTCGCCGATCATTATGCTGACTGGCGCCGACACGGACGCCGATACGATCCTGGGGCTGGATGCCGGGGCCAACGATTACATTACCAAGCCGTTTCGCCTGGGCGTTTTGTTGGCCCGCCTGCGTGCCCACATCCGTCAACACGAACGCAGCGATGATGCGGTATTTACTATCGGGCCCTATACCTTTCAGCCATCCAACAAGCTGCTGGTTAACAATGAGAACGAAAAGAAAGTCCGTCTGACCGATAAGGAGACGGCGATCTTGAAATACCTGTACCGGTCAGGCGCAAAGGTTGTCAGCCGTGATGTCCTGTTGGATGAAGTTTGGGGTTACAACGCCAGCGTCACCACCCATACTCTGGAGACCCACGTGTACCGGCTGCGCCAAAAAATTGAAGCGGACCCGTCCAATGCCTTGATTCTGATCACGGAACCAGGCGGTTATCGGCTGGTGCCCTGAGCGTTTTAAACGGATAAAAAACCGCCCGGTTAATTATTTTCCAAAATTTTATCCGGCAGTTCGAGGGTAAACAATTTCTGGCTTACGGGTGCGCCAAACCTGGGGTTGACCAGGGAAATATTGGTGACGATGCCCTGGGCGTCGGTGATCGTCCATTTTTTCAGGCTGAGCGGCTTGTCGCTGAAAATCATCGTCATGTTGCCTTCCAGCGGGTCGCTTCCTTTGATGACGGTCAGCCGCAAAACGCCGGGGCCGCGTTCAAACGCGGTAAGATTGGTTTCACCGGCCGAAAAGGAAATATTTTCGCTCAACAGGATAGAGGCCTGCGTAGCCTGCAAATCGAAATAGCTAACCTGTTTTAGTTCCTTGTCGAAATAGGCGAGGTTGACCCCGTCGGAGACCAGCAGGGTTGGATTGGGGTCGTCGTATTCGAGACGCATTTTTCCGGGTTTGGAAAACGACAGGGTGCCCTCCGAATAGTCTCCCTCCGAAGAAACCTGCAAAAACCGGGACGACAGGGTACGCAGCGAATTCAGGTAGACCTGGATACGGGCGACATCGGCAGTTTCTGACTTGCTCAGATTTACCATGCCCTGGGCCTCGGCATGAATCGGGGCGAGAGCGGCAATCGCCACCAGAATCACCGCCGCCATTACGCGGCGCGCAAGTGTGTGATGCCAGGGGTTCGTCGGGGAATTGATCATGGTGGGGTCGTTGTAGCCAACGCCGCCTTGGGCGTAAAGCCCTGCCTCAACCACCGTGGTGGCTGATCAGCACTTCGCGCCGACCGACCCGGTTGGCGGGGCTGACGACTTGTTCCTTTTCCATTTGTTCGATAATCCGCGCCGCCCGGTTGTAGCCGATCTGCAGGTGGCGCTGGATAAAGCTGGTCGAGGCTTTGCCTT
Source organism: Rhodospirillales bacterium (assembly GCA_013204265.1). GTDB lineage: Bacteria > Pseudomonadota > Alphaproteobacteria > Rhodospirillales > Casp-alpha2 > Casp-alpha2. Next base: position 870 of record JABMOG010000248.1, on the reverse strand, counting down.
CGCGTGCAATCAGTGCCACGGCCTCATCATACAAGGCATCGGCGGGGTTTCTATCGTTGCCGTCCGGGCCGTTTTCTGAGGTGTCTTCGATGACGACCTCCTCGATGTATTCAGGCTGTCCCTGGCTTTTCAGGTAGCCGACCACGCGCTCGACCTCTTCATCGGAAACGAATGGCCCATGGACCCGGCTGATGCGTCCGCCGCCGGCCATGTACAGCATGTCGCCCTGGCCGAGAAGCTGCTCGGCCCCCTGTTCGCCCAGGATGGTGCGGCTGTCGATCTTGGACGTAACCTGGAAACTGATGCGGGTGGGGAAATTCGCTTTGATGGTGCCGGTAATGACATCGACCGAGGGCCGCTGGGTGGCCATCACCAGATGGATACCCGCGGCGCGGGCCATTTGCGCCAAGCGCTGGATGGCGGCCTCCACGTCTTTGCCGGCGACCAGCATCAGGTCGGCCATTTCGTCGACGACGACAACGATGAACGGCAACGGGTTCATGTCCAGCGGCTGGTCCTCCATGACCGGCTTGCCGTCTTCGTCGAACCCGGTCTGCACGCGCCGGGTCAGGACCTCACCCTTTTTGCGGGCCTCGGCCAGACGGGCGTTATACCCGGAAATGTTGCGAACCCCAGTCTGCGACATGGCGCGGTAGCGGTCTTCCATTTCCCGCACGGTCCACTTCAGGGCCACGATCGCTTTGCCCGGTTCGGTGACGACCGGTGTCAACAGGTGCGGAATGCCTTCATAGACCGAAAGCTCCAGCATCTTGGGGTCGATCATGATGAACTTGCAGTCATCGGGGGTCAGTTGGTAGAGGAGCGCCAGGATCATGGTGTTGAGGGCCACCGACTTGCCCGACCCGGTGG